>JBBRFK010000362.1:0-3483 GCA_038224435.1 Cytophagales bacterium
ATAAGGCATTGAGGGGATTTTACCAGTGAATTTCTTCACCACGGTTAGTTCTCCAATTGTTTTCCAAATATTTGGCATCTTCCTCATTTCTTGGAGTTACAGAAATGACAACGTTGCCTTCTTTGATCCCTGATTCGTATAGTTTAGCCCTTGCTTCCGGGATACCAGAACCAACCAAGGCCCCTATAACTCCACCTGCAAGTCCACCGGCACCAGCTCCTGCCAATCCTGCAGCTATTGGTCCGGCGATCAAAATCCCCAGTCCAGGAATCACCACACTCGTACCGATCGCAGCGATAACACCTGCAATTGCACCTATTGTTCCTCCAATGGCTGATCCTTTTCCTGCATGTTCTGCCGCTTTGGTTCCGATTTCAGTTTCTTCGGCAGCATCGTCAGAATAATGTGTTTTTCGGGTTTCATCAGACATGACCAAGTTGATGTCATCTTTTGAATACCCTCTTTCGTTTAGTGCATCGTAAGCATTTTCTG
The DNA here is from genome assembly GCA_038224435.1 of Cytophagales bacterium. Lineage (GTDB taxonomy): Bacteria > Bacteroidota > Bacteroidia > Cytophagales > Cyclobacteriaceae > Cognataquiflexum. The sequence continues at coordinate 493 of JBBRFK010000362.1, forward strand.
TGCTCTCACGGTCTCTGAACATGCCCGTCAATACCCTTTTTTCAGAAGTCCTACCGTGTAGTACTTCATTCTCGTTTCTTAAATTTTCCATTTTTAAATTTATTTGAGATTAATTGATTGAGATTTTTATGTTACCCTTGTTAGCTGCACTGGCCCAAAAGAAAGTATATGATTACAAATACGACAATTGTCCCTAAGCAGCCACCACCCATTTTTTTTGCGCCGTATCCCGCTATCAATCCTTTGAATATATTATTCATATTGGTTTATAACTTATGCGGTTTCTTCAGCAGCGTCCACGTTGACTGCGTCCATGGCAACATCAGATAATTTCAGATCGGCTTCTTTTTCTTCCTGTAGTGTTGTTTCCAACATTTCAGCTACCTTATCCAATCCCAATGTTTCCGCAAACTGCCGAAGTGTTCCGTATGTTGCTATTTCATAATGCTCCACTTTTTGGGCAGCCGAGATGATGCCGGCATCCCGCATAGAGCCTTCTTCACAAGACTCCATGATTTCCGAAGCCTCCTTGATCAATCCTTCCATTGCTTCGCATTTTTTTCCTTCGGCCTTCACATCGATCAAAGAGAATACTTCTTCCAATCGGGTAACATGACCCTTGGTCTCTTCAAGGTGGTCGGTCAATGCCGAATTCAACTCTTGTGAGGTGGCATTTTTGATCATTTTCGGCATTGCCTTCACCAAAGCATTTTCTGCCCAATAGATGTCCTTCAATCCATCCTCAAATAATTTCATCAGTTGGGATGATTGCATGGAAGCTTTCTTGCCTGATTTGGATTTCTCTGATCCCGAATTGGAACTTGAAGAATTGGTTTTTTTACTTTCCATTTTTTTTGTGATTAATTGGTTGTAGATTAAAACTTAAAATTTATTTTACGTGAGCGTGATTATTTCTTCTTGTCAGATTTATCATTCATTTCTGACATGACCCCTTTTTTCTTGTCGGTTGTATCCTTCTTTTTTTGTTGGTCAGGATTTTCGTTTGACTTTGACGAAACATTCTTGTTTTGGCCCGGTGCACTCTTTTGGTTAGTTTTCATAATATTGTTTTATATATTTTTTAAATTTATACAATACAAAATTCGATAAATAGGTACCGGAATAATTACACATTAATTTAATTTTGTTATAACATTTGAATGAAAAATCTCAATCGCAAGTACTTTCAAAAAGTTAAAAATTTCGATTGGGGAGGTGTCAATCTGTCTTGAATCATCTAATGGACCGATTGTCTTATTTTTTTGGATGGACTGACCTTGTTTGAATTCTTATAAAATCCTCCCATTCTTTTCCACCGACGGTTACCCTATAAGACCCACTTTCAATTAGTTTCGAATCCATAAACCAAATTGACTGATGAGAAAAATTTACCTGATTTGTTTCCTTTCCCTTTTTGTCGGTTCGGCCATCGGTCAGGATCAACCTTCAAAAGGCAATTATGAACTTGCCGCGAGGTTTTCACCTGAAAAGCTCAAAAAAATGATCTTTACCACCGAAGTGGATGCACATTGGCTAAAAAAATCTGACCGGTTTTGGTATGAATATGAAACTTCCTCCGGCAAAAACTGGTACATCGTCAACCCGTCTACCAAATCCAAAAACCAGCTTTTTGACAAAGACAAGCTGGCAGCAGAGATTACCAAAATCGTCAAAGACCCCTTTGACGGGCAGCACTTGGACATCAGCAATCTCAAATTTTTGGAGGATGAAAACACCATCCAGTTTAAAATCAAAAGCACGCAGGATGTGCTGAAAAAAGATTGGGAAGAAATAAAAGCCAAAAACAAAAGCGCAAAGGATTCTTTGGAAAAGAAAACATTTGTGTTCCGCTTTGATCTTAATACCCAACGGCTGACCGAAGTCAAAGATCCTGAGGAAGAAGCCAAAAGGCTGGCTTGGGCCAACATCGCTCCGGATTCCTCCAAGATCGTATTCGTAAAAAATGAAAACCTTTATTGGATGGACAAAGCCAATTTCAAAAAAGCCATCAAAGATGAAAAGGACAGTACCATCGTGGAAATGCAACTGACAACAGATGGTGAAAAAGACTTCGGGTACGGCAGTGGTTTTGGACGCGGGGATGACAATGTGGAAGAAGAAAAAAAGAAAAATGACAGAAAGCGCGCCGGTATCCTTTGGTCTGCGAATTCAGGGGAATTTATCTTGACAAAAACCGATCAAAGAAAGATCAAAGACCTTTGGGTAATACACAATACACGCGATCCAAGACCGACTTTGGAAACTTACAAATATTCCATGCCAGGCGAAAAAGAGCAACCCATCTCCTACTTGATCCATTATTCCTTCGGCTCAGAAAAAATATCCAGTCTCGAAATCGCCACCTTCAAGGACCAGACTTTGGGACTTTGGTCCGAAAGCTTTCCTGCTTCCGCCAGAGATGATGAGTTCAAGCCGGTAAAATGGCTTGGAGATGAGAACTTTTTCTATTTTTCTATTTCGTCAAGAGATTTGAAAAAAGTAGATATCTGCCGGTGGAATATCAAAGAAGGCAAAAAAGAAATCCTTGTTGAAGAACGTAGTAATACCTATATCGACATTGCCAAACCGGAGATCATCGCCAATGGAACTGAAATCATCCATTGGTCAGAACGGGATGGATGGGGACATTTTTACCTCTATGACACCAAAGGCAATCTGAAAAGACAGCTGACTTCAGGCCCTTTTCATACCGAAAGCATAGACAGGATTGACGGGAAAGGAAGGTTTCTCTATTTCACTGCCAATGGCAAAGAAAAAGGAGAAGACCCCTATTATGAGCATTTGTACAAAGTCAGCCTCAACGGTGGGTCGATTTCTTTGTTGAATTCGGGAGACTTCAACCATAGCACCTCGATGAATGACAAAGCTACTTTTTTCGTCACCAATTACTCTAGGGTGAACACAACTCCTGCTTCTGGACTTTTTGACGCCTTTGGTAAAAAAGTAATGGATTTGGAAACAGCAGACTTG
>JBBRFK010000363.1:0-3477 GCA_038224435.1 Cytophagales bacterium
CAATGGCCGCAATGGAAATCAGCTCAATGAAATCTGGGTAAGCAATGTCCAAAAACCCGCGCCAAAAAAAGTCACTGACTTGACAAAGCAGCTTTTAGACTGGAAAGTTTCCCAAAGTGAAATGGTAGTCTGGAGGAGTAAGGATGGGACCTTGATAGAAGGAGTCCTGCATAAGCCGGTCGACTATGACCCCACCAAAAAATATCCATTGATGGTGGTGATACATGGTGGTCCTACAGGGATAGATACACCTTCACCTGTTCCCGGAAACGTTTACCCGATCGTGCAATGGCTGAATAAAGGCTGCTTGGTCTTGCAGCCTAATTACCGTGGATCTGCGGGTTATGGGGAAGCTTTTCGCTCTCTCAATGTAGAAAACCTCGGAGTCGGAGATGCTTGGGATGTTTTGAGTGGCGTGGATAACCTGAGTGCGAGTAACCTCATCGATACCACCAAAATGGGTGTCATGGGTTGGAGTCAGGGAGGCTATATATCCGCATTTCTGACCACAAATACAGACCGATTTAAAGCAGTGAGTGTGGGCGCGGGGATTTCTAATTGGATGACTTATTATGTCAATACCGACATCCATCCGTTTACCATCCAATATCTCAAAGCCAATCCCTGGGACAATGAGGAAATTTACCGCAAGACTTCCCCGATGACCAATATCAAAAATGCCAAAACCCCGACCTTGATCCAACATGGGGAGTTTGACCAAAGGGTTCCGATCCCCAATGCTTATGAACTTCTTCAGGGATTGAGAGATCAAAATGTCCCTGCGGAATTGGTGGTTTACAAAGGTTTTGGACATGGAATCACCAAACCCAAGGAAAGACTTGCTGCCGCATGGCACAATTGGCAATGGTTTGCAAAATACGTCTGGGGAGAAGAAATCGAACTACCGGTTGGAGATGAAAAATGACCGGAAAACAAAATGGTTAACTTTCGCAGATAGACCGATTGTTGTTCATATTTGCCATATTCCATCTAGTCCTTTTCTTTTTCCTAAGATTTCCGCTATTTTTCTAATATTCTCAAATTAACCCAGTATATGAATCACTATTTGAAAAAAGGGTTGTTGCCGTCAATTTTGGTACTCGTCATTTTGTTTACGGTTATTTCTTGGAAGCTATCCGTGCAAGAAGATTTTGTATCCTATTCACAAAAAATTCCTGATTCCGGACAAAGTTTCGGAATGACACCAATACAAGGGGGGAAATTTGTGATGGGCAGTGAAGGAATAGAGGCCAACGAAGGCCCCATTCACGAGGTAGAAATCTCTCCTTTCTGGATGGGGACACATGAGATTACCTGGGATATTTTTGAACTCTTCTTAGACAAAAACTATGAGTTAGCCATTGCAGAAAAAGCCCTTCCCGAGCAGGTTGATGGGCTCAGCAGGCCAAGTATTCCGTATTTGGACATGACGGCAGGCATGGGCAAAGAAGGCAAACCTGCCATTGGAATGACCAATTACGGTGCGATAAAGTTTTGTAAATGGCTCTATTTAAAGACTGGCATTTTTTACAGATTGCCCACTGAAGCCGAATGGGAATATGCAGCAAAGGCAGGCTCAAAGACAAAGTATTTTTTTGGAGAGGATGAAAAACTCCTTGATCAATATGCTTGGTCCTCAGCCAACAGCGGCAATATTACCCACCTTATCGGGCAGAAAAAGCCCAATCCATGGGGATTATATGATATTCTCGGCAATGTAATGGAATGGACTTCCGACCAATATGCCGTTGATACCTACCAGAGCAGGAAGGATGTTCCAACCAAAGACCCTACTATAGAGATTAAGAAACTCTATCCGGGAGCCATCCGCGGCGGACATTTTAACAGTCCGGCGGCTGACTTGAGGTCCGCAAAAAGAACGGCATCCAAAGCTGAATGGAAAAGGATAGATCCGCAGATCCCCAAAAGTCAATGGTGGTTTCCTGAAGCCCCTTTCCTTGGCTTGAGGGTAGTGAGACCACTTCATCCTCCAAGTCAGGCAGAGGTAATGGCCTATTATGATAAAGCTCCAATAACAGATTATTGAAATAACCATAAAACAATACACTCATGAATAACCAAAATCAACGCAGGGATTTTATTAAAACTTCCGCACTCCTTGCAGGAGGAATCATACTTCAGCCGTTTGGCATGCCTGGTGCCTATGCATCAGGTACAGACGAAATCAAATTGGCTGTCATAGGCTGTGGAGGCAGGGGAACCGGCGCCGTATTTCAAGCATTTGAAACCGGTCACAATATCAAGCTTGTGGCGATGGCCGATGCTTTCAGAGACAGGATTGATAAAAGTTACACGCCTATTTTTGAAAAATACGGGAAAGAAAAAGTCGACGTCACCGAGGATAGAAAATTTGTTGGCTTTGAAGGGTACAAAGAAGCCATCAAACTGGCTGATGTGGTGATTTTGGCTTCACCTCCGGGATTTAGGCCGGACCATTTCGAAGAAGCTGTCAGGCAAGGAAAACAGATTTTTATGGAAAAGCCGGTTGCAGTAGATGCAGTCGGTATCCGAAAAGTATTGGCAGCAGCCGAAGAAGCAAAAAAGAAAAAACTCAATGTCGTGGTCGGACTTCAGAGGCATTATCAGGACAACTACAGGGAAACCATCAAACGAATCCAAGACGGTGCTATCGGGGATATAGTCGGCGGACAGGTTTATTGGAATGACGGCGGTGTATGGGTCAATCCGAGACAACCCGGACAGACCGAGATGGAATACCAAATGAAAAACTGGTATTACTTCAACTGGCTATGCGGAGACCATATCAATGAGCAGCATGTGCACAATATCGATGTGGCCAACTGGGTCAAAGACAGCTATCCAGTGCAGGCTTATGGTACAGGAGGCCGTCAGGTCCGTACTGGAAAAGAAAATGGAGAGATCTTTGACCACCACAGCATTACATATACCTACGCTGATGGCACAGTGATCTTCAGTGAATGCCGCCATTTTCCCGGAGCTGCCAATAGGGTGGATGAATCCTTCCAAGGAACAAAAGGCAAAGTGTATATGAGCGCCGGAAACCATGGCGAGATTTCAGATTATAAAGGCAACAAGATATACTCCCATAATAGAGAGAATAATCCCAATCCTTATCAGGTGGAACATGATGAGCTTTTTGCCGCCATCGTAAAAGGAGAATACAAATTTGCAGATGCCGATAATGCCGCTAAAAGTACAATGACAGCCATTTTGGGAAGAAATGCAACTTACTCAGGCAAAGTCATCACTTGGGATGAAGCCCTCAATTCTGACATCAATCTCATGCCAAATACTTTGGCTTGGAATGCGATGCCGAAAGTCTTGCCAAATGCCGACGGCTATTATCCCTTTGCTATTCCCGGAAAAACCAAAGTAATCTAATATGAAAAGGAGAAATTTTGTCAGAAATATCAGTCTTGGATCCGCTGTAGCTGCCCTTGCCGGTGGAACCACCTTTGACACATTTGCAAAAGC
>JBBRFK010000364.1:0-3460 GCA_038224435.1 Cytophagales bacterium
GCAGGTTCGGATGACGGCAACATTTGGGTCACAAAAGATCACGGGAACATTTGGTCGGATATCAGCAAAGGTTTACCTCAAAACAAGTGGATCAGCAGCATTACCCCATCTCAACATGTCGAAGGGACAGTCTATATAACATTAACCGGGTATCGTTATGATGAATTTTCGCCATTTGTTTATAAAAGTATGGACTATGGAAAAACCTGGACATCTGTTTCTTCCAATTTGCCGAAAGAGGCCGTCAATGTACTCAAAGAAGATACTGCCAATCCAAACATTCTTTATTTGGGAACAGACCATGGCCTTTATGTTTCTCTTAACAGTGGAAAAAGTTATGATTTGTTTCAGGGGAATGTACCCAACGTCGCTATCTATGACATGGTAATCCAAAAAAGAGAAAATGACCTTGTCATTGGGTCACATGGCAGAAGTGTTTTCATTGTGGACTTGGATCCACTGCAGAAGCTTGCCCAAAACCCAATGGCAGAAGCCAAATTGCTCAGCGCATCTGAAATCAGGATCAACCAAAGAAAGTCCTCTTGGGCGGAGGAACCAGCCACAAAACCAAGTCAGACTATTCTTTATTTTGTAAATCAGGCAGGGGAAACCGACTTTGAAGTGAAAAATGAAAGCGGGGAAAGTCTGAAAACCTGGAGCGTGAATTCCTCCAAAGGCGTCAACTCCACGGGTTGGGAATATGGGAATATAGGAAAAGGAAAATACACAATCTTGATCGGAAAAAATTCAGGAAATGACGAGTTGGTTTTTGAAATTAAATAATCGTTATGAGGTCCGGCATTCCGGGCCTCTTTGATTTTTTAGAATAACCTGAATCCGGCTGAGAGAATGATTTGATTTTGTCGCTGATCTGTCCGAAAAGCAGCAGAACTATTTGCGATCTTGCTGAGTGAACTTTCATACTTGAGGTCAAAAATCAAGTTACCCACATCCAATCCTAAGCCTGCCTGATAGCCAAAAGTGGAGGTTTTATAATCAATCTCTAACGGAACCTGCAAGGCATCTTCAACTGTATAATCTATCAAAATTGTAGCCACAGGACCTGCCTGTACTCTCAAAAAATTGAAAAACTTAAACCCGAACATGAGGGGGATATCAAACCTGTCAAAATTAGCGTCAAAAGTCGTCTGGTTATTTCCATTGTCTGTTTTGATTACCGAACCTCCGGAATTGGTATAGAGAAATTCGGGTTGCACAAAAATGGAGCTGCCCCCCATCCTGACAAAAAGACCTAAATGGTATCCGAATTCGTTGCTTCCGTTTTCAAATCCCTCTCCGTTTACATTTATGTTTGCTGAAGAAATCCCAGCTTTTGGACCGATGGATAAATCCTGACTCATCAAAGTTAGACTTAGAAAAAGGGCTGGTATAAGAAATATGGCTTTTTTCATTTTCTATTTGGGTTTTGTTCTTTACAATTTAACGGGTAAAAGAGAAGAAATTGTAATAAAATTGAATTTTTATCCCTTTCACCAAATGAAAGATATCCGGTCCTAGCGATCAAATCAAAAAAATACGGGGTCGTTTTTGTAATGAGCCAAAAGGAAAATCAAGAGGCCCTTTCCAAAACAAACTGAGTGGCAATGTTATAAAGTTCAGTGTAATCCATCGGTTTTGTGAGTAACCGGTCAAATGGGATTACCGCAATACTTCTGAAATAATCAATGTCACCGGCAGTAAATCCAATTATAGGGATCTGCCCAGTCTTATCCCTTTGCCTGATTTCGGCGAGGAGTTCCATTCCGTCCATTTCAGGCATCATGATGTCAGTAATTACAATGTTGATCGCGTTATCATTGATGAATATATCAAGAGCTTCTACCCCATTTACAGCAGTTACCACGACGTTATTCCTACGTTCAAATAATTTTTGGAGGATCAGCCTGTTTATAGCATCATCATCGACTACTAAGACTTTCATATTACAGGATTAAGAAAATTGTTTTGTTTGGGGATTTTTTGAAATTACATTAATTTTTATTTAAAAAACAAATAATCTCATATCAAACAAAAAAAGGGCCCAAAAGGCCCTTCCATTTCTTCCAAATTGGAATATCATCCTCCTTCTTGAGGCGCTCCAAATACTCCTAAAAGATCGAGCAATACCAAGGCAATAACTACAGGACAGACCCACTTGATAAAGAAAATCCAGGTTTTTCTAAGTCCTCCTTTGAATCCCGGGGAGCCAAGGCTGATCTCATCCGCAAAGTCTCCGATTTTCTTAGCCCAACCGGTGTACAAGCTCAACATCAAACAAATCAACACGACAGCTACGGTTCCGAAGGTGAAATCCATGATGTCAAAAAATCCCACTTTGGTGTTTCCCAAAAAGGAAATAGTCATGCTATTGAAAACACTTCCCTCTATTGAAGACATAGCGGATGGAATTGACAAGGCCATCGCAGCGATACCAACAATCCAAGCTGCTTTTTTCCTGCTCCATTTTCTATCATCAATCAAATATGCCACCGGCACTTCCAACATGGAAATGGTAGAAGTCAATGCTGCAACCATTAACAATAGGAAAAACAATCCACCGATGATATTACCACCCGGCATGGCATCAAATACTTTTGGCAACACATCAAAAACCAATGCCGGACCTGCAGCAGGGTCTTTTCCCGGAAGCAATGCAAACAATGCAGGAAAAACCATCAAACCACCCATCAAGGCTACCACTGTGTCCATACCTGCGATCCAACCGGAAGATGAAACGATGTTGCCATTTTTGGGCAAATAAGACCCGAAGGTAATCATCAGACCCCAACCCACAGACATAGAAAAGAATGCCTGTCCCAATGCCTGCAAAACTACTTTCGAATTGATTTTGGAAAAATCAGGATACAAATAATATTCAATCCCGGCACTTGCACCCTCCAATGTCACGCTTCTACCTGCAATAAAAACTACTATGATCAATAACAATGGCATCAAAAACTTTGCTGCCTTTTCAATTCCACCTGATACACCCCCCAATACGATCCCTATTGTCATCAAAATAAAAGCAAAAGTCAGTGGAATGATATACATGGGAGTTTCTTGGAATTCCTCAAAATCAACCGGTATGTCAATTACTTCCGTAAAAATATACCCCAAAGTCCAACCTGCAATCACTGAATAATAACTCAATACGAAAAAACAAACCAAGACGCATAGTATTCCGGCAAGCTGCCAAAACATATTCCCACCCGTGCCTCTGATGGCACCGATTGGGTTTTTCCCTGAAATCCTTCCCAAAGAAATCTCATTCAATAAAAGCGGTAGGCCAATCAAAAGCACACAAAGAATATAAACAAAAACGAAGGCTCCGCCCCCATTCTGTCCTGTCAGATAGGGAAACCTCCAGATATTGCCCAATCCTACCGCAGAACCGGCAGCGGCCATAATAAAACCAAAACTCGAGCCGAATTGACCCCTTGCCGGATCACCTGTTTTAATC
>JBBRFK010000365.1:0-3445 GCA_038224435.1 Cytophagales bacterium
CCGTATTTATTTACCACAAAGTAACAAAGAAAACAAAAGCCCGCTTTTTGTTTTCTTTTGATTCTTTGTGGTTTATTCTTTTTACAGGCTGCTTTATATCTGATTTTGACCATTCAGTTGCCTGTTTTTGGAAATCTTAAACTTTTATTCTCTTAGGATACAAAGTTTTCACAACATTCGTGGTAGAACCTTTTTTAACAATTAAAAAAATAATCTCAGTCTGGTTTTATTTCTTACAAAGAGATTCTTCGCCTCTGGCTCAGAATGACGGTGAATAACCCAATAACCCATTAACCAATAACCCATTAACACAAACCTTCCCAACCCTCCAATTTTTCAATTTCCTGTTCTTCCTATTCCAAAATAATCTTCTGAAAAACTTTTCCAGTTATACCTGCCCTATGTACCTTTGCGCATGGCAGAACAAATCCTCATCCTAGACTTTGGTTCCCAATACACACAACTCATCGCCCGCCGCGTGAGGGAACTCAACGTATATTGCGAAATCCACCCTTTCAATAAAATACCTGAAATCACTTCTGACATCAAAGGTCTGATCCTTTCCGGCAGCCCTTGCTCTGTGAGGGATGCGGGTTCCCCCGATTTAGACCTCGATAGCCTTAGAGGCAAGCTTCCGATTTTGGGCGTCTGTTATGGTGCTCAGCTGTTGGCAAAGAAATATGGAGGCGAAGTCCTTCCTTCCGAGATACGTGAATATGGCCGTGCAAACCTCGACGAGATAGATTTGCACTTTGGATTGTTGAAAGAAATGACCCATGGATCTCAGGTGTGGATGTCACACGGCGATACCATCAAGTCCCTTCCTGCTGGTTTTGATGTCATTGCGAGTACGGCTTCTGTTAAAGTGGCAGCCTTCAAAGTACAGGGTGAGGAGACATACGGCATCCAATTCCACCCGGAAGTTACCCACTCCCTGGAGGGAAAAAACCTCCTTAGAAATTTTGTTGTAAATATTAGTGGTTGTGCGCAGGATTGGACTTCGGATACTTTTATAGACAGCACTGTCGCCCAACTCAAAGAGAAAATCGGAAATGACAATGTCGTCATGGGCTTATCCGGGGGAGTGGATTCTTCCGTGGCGGCTACATTGATCCATAGGGCCATCGGAAAAAACCTGTATTGTGTTTTTGTGGACAATGGTCTGCTCCGCAAAAACGAATACGAGGAGGTTTTGGAATCCTACAAAACCCTTGGGCTCAACGTCATCGGCGTAGATTCCAAACAAAGATTTTACGACGCCTTGGCAGGATTGTCAGATCCTGAAGCCAAAAGAAAAGCAATAGGCAGGGCATTCATTGAAGTTTTCGACGATGAAGCACACAAGATTGAAGGTGTCAAGTTTCTCGGACAAGGCACCATATATCCTGATGTGATCGAGTCTGTGTCTGTCAAAGGTCCTTCTGCTACCATCAAATCCCACCACAATGTGGGCGGTTTGCCTGACTTCATGAAACTTTCTGTGGTGGAGCCTTTAAATACTTTGTTCAAAGATGAGGTACGGGAAGTCGGAAGGGCTTTGGAAATTCCCGAGGCAATCATCGGCAGACATCCTTTTCCAGGTCCGGGATTGGCGATCAGGATTTTGGGTGATATCACAGCCGAAAAGGTCAAAACCCTTCAGGAAGTGGATTACATTTTTATCCAAGGCTTGAAGGACCACGGGCTATACAACCAAGTTTGGCAGGCAGGTGCGATTCTACTCCCTATCCAATCTGTAGGGGTGATGGGTGATGAGCGGACTTATGAAAAAGTCGTCGCATTGCGTGCCGTAGGGTCTGTGGATGGGATGACTGCAGATTGGATTCATTTGCCTTATGGGTTTTTGGGAAAAATGTCCAATGAGATCATCAACCGCGTCAAAGGCGTCAACCGCGTGGTTTACGACATTTCTTCCAAGCCACCTGCTACCATTGAGTGGGAATAGCCGCAAAAGTGATGTTTTGAAAGAGAGAAATAGATATCCAAGTTGTATCCAAACAGCCTCGAATAGTAACAAATGAAAGCACAGAGGGAATCCGGAAAGGGGTTCCTTTTTTGATTTTCATGATTTCAATCATATAAATGCTTTTAATTAAAGCAGATTATTAACTAATTTGGTCAAAAATAAAGAATGAAGTTTGATACTTTGATTTTTGGAGCTGATTATAAATTTTGAGTCATGAGAAAACGTCAGATCATCGTCACGGCATTTTTGATCCTTTCCATTGTGTTGATTTTGTTCATGGATATCCGTCATCATAACCTGATCATTTCATTTTCACTGCTACTTTTATTTATATTTTATGCCCGGGAGCATTGGAAACTGGTGACAAGGGGAGTGGGGGGAGAATTGTTTTTGAGGCGGCAGCAGAAATCCTTCAGATGGTGGACTTTGATATTGGCAGTCTGCGGGACGTTGGTCAATGTGGGAGGGGAAATCATCCCAAAATGGGTGCTCGTACTTTTTTGGCTGATCGTGATGTATGAGGGATTTATCGTGCTCCTGATCCGCAGGCTTAATCCGATCACCCTGATTTTGGATGGCTACCAATTGAAATTTCGGGGAGTTTTTGTTTTTCACCGCAATATTTCAGGCTTGACCAAGATAGACCACATCAGTTCCTCTGGGGGACTGCGGTTTTCGTTCAGGGATGAAAATGACATGCAGATCAAAAAATCCGATTACCTCGATTCTGACATTTTTCAGTTGATCGAAATCTGTAAGGAAAGAACCAAAGAGAACCTCGTCTTATCGGAAAGTTTGATTGCCCTCAATTTGGGGTAAACTCCACAGCACCCTTTTTTTTTGGTTTTGAATTCCAAAACAATAATTATTGATTTGCTGTCTAATTCGGCACAAAGTGGTACTTTTGCGACAGCCAATGAAAATCAAAGCATTCAAGTACTCCGAAAATTTTTGTGAGGAAAATATCTGGCATTTATGCCAAAACCCTGAACTTGAAGGCTTCACCAAAAAGGTGTTGATCATCTCCAACAGCAAAAGAAATTGTCTTTTTAGATTTCAAAAATCCCCAAATAGCGACGTGCTGGTATGGTGGAATTACCATGTGGTTTTGCTGGCCTCCAAGCCCGAATTAAAACTGATTTATGATTTTGATTCGACTTTGGAGTTTCCGTCCTCCATGGAAAGCTACCTTAAAATGACCTTTCAATTGGACAAAGATCATAAAGAGGATGATCTCCCCAAGTTCAAATCAATTGCAGCATCAGATTTTATCCATTCTTTTATTTCCGATAGGGGGCATATGAAAGACGATCAGGGCAACTGGCTTTCAGATCCGCCCAAATGGCCAACAATAGGAAATACAGGGAATCTTCCTTTGCCGGTATTGTTGGATTTTAGCCTGACTAGCAAGGATACTATTTTCAGTCTGGAAGAAATGAATGCCATTGCCAATGAGGCTTCCGCTTAAAATCTGTTGTA
>JBBRFK010000366.1:0-3443 GCA_038224435.1 Cytophagales bacterium
ATAAAAATCATCTTTCAAAAATGTTGACCCGGTAGCCAAATCCCCGCTGATACCGGCATTCCAATATGTTTCCAGCCACTTGACAAGTTCAGATCGGAGGCGGGAATTCTTGGTCATTTCTTATAAGGATATTTTGGGCAGATAAGAATTAGCAATTGGAAATTAAAGAAAAGAATCTATTCATCATAGAAGTGGGTTTTCCTTCATACAAACCGCAAGGAAATTTGCTGTTTTTTTTAATCTTCAAATGTATTTTGGTGGATTGGCCAATACCTCTGACAATTCTGCTTTGAGTGAATCAAAATCCACCGGTTTGGTAAAAAATTCCTTTGCACCCGAACTCATCGCCCGGTCATGGTTTTCGCTGTCACCATAAGCAGATATCATGCTGACCTGTATCCTTGGAAACTCGGCCTTCACCTTATCCAAAAGTTCGAGCCCGGTCATACCAGGCATGTTGATGTCAGAGAAAATGTACATCACCTCAGGCGGCTGATGGCTCCTTAGAAATTCTAGTGCCTGCTTGCCTGAAAATGCAAATTCAAGCTCAAACAATCCCTCGCGGACCTCCTTTCGGAGTTTTTGGCGGAACAAAATCTCCACATCTTTTTCATCATCTACAATCAAAAATTTCATCGGCATTTTTTCTTTGTTTAATTTAATTATTGACATTCCATTTCAAAATTACTGCACCTATTTTCCGATTTTAATTTCGGTTCCTGGGATCCGCACCATAATTTACATATTTAAGAAAACTCTTTTTATACCCTCAAAATTGCACAATTACAATTATCCTGTACAAAAATTATCTTTTACCCATGTTTGAGACCTGTTTTTTTTAACCGGTTTGTATCCTTTTAAATATAGCCATTTTTGCTATTGTTAAAGGGCTGATAGTCTGATTATTCACCAAATAACTCATGTTCTTTCTAATCCTTTCAAAAAAACGGAATCAATAAGCCTGATAAACCCACATATGTTCATAAAATCCTTGGTCCCGTTTGTTTCACCATCCGTTTTGGTGGGTAGGTCTTCAATTCATTTTCTTAGTCCAAATTTGGCTACTCTCAGGATAGATGGACGATTGTATACCTCATTCCGACTAACAAGCTTCACCAAACCGGGCAAACTGCTACTTCTTAAACATCAATTCACCCGTATCATAATCAATCGGCTCCAAACTTTTTAAATACAAATAAAGGGCTTCCAGATCTTCATCAGACATCCTTGAAAAAGGTCCCCAATGCATGGGTGATATTTTGATGATCCTTCCTTGGCGGAACCTAGCCTTCCATTCCTCCAGAGTTGCAAATTTGGAAAAGGCGCTGTTGGGATCAGGTGTAATGTTGGGCGTTCTCATCCAAAGCTCTGGATCCTCTCCCACCGCCAGGTGAAAATCCGGAACAGGCTCAAATTCCATCCCTCCGGCATATTCAGGCCCTGTTGCCTCAAAAGTCACGGGATCTCTTTTGGTATGGCAGCCCACGCAGTTGGCCACATACCGGGAGACGTATTCTCCACGCGCTATGGTAGCAGCCATCGGAGGGGCAGTTGGGTAAGGAGTCGGGTTTTGGACCGGTTGAAAAGCGGTAACAAATACCCTCACAGCTTTCCCGATGAAAGACCATTCGGCCTGGGGAACTTCATTTTTAATAGGGGTCATACTTCGCAAATAAGAAACGACCGCTATCAAATCCTCATCGGCCATATTCCAAAACGGCATCAAAAGCGAAACCGATGAGATTCCGTTTGGCCTGACAGCATGCCTCATCATCCTGAAAATCTCCCCATCAGAATACCGGCCTATTCCTGTCAGCGGGTCAGGTGTCAGATTTGGAACATAAAGGGTGCCGAGAGGACCAAGGACAAATGGCACTCCACCTTTCAATGGAACAGGTTCACCTGCATCAGTGGCAATCATGTCCTCAATGGTGGACACATGACAATTTGAACAATGCGCAGGACCGTGAACCAGATATTTCCCTCTTTCGATTACTGTCGAGTCGTTGCTGACTTTTAGATCCGGATAAGGAATATCATATTTTTTGTCCCAATTGAGTTGGACATAAGCAACAAATCCCACGACGATAACCAATACCAGGATTAAGATTGCGAAAATGATTTTCTTGAGCATAATAATGGGTTAGTTTTTGGTTTGAATAATAAAGATTAACGCTTATCGATCAAATTCTTTGATGGCATGGGCTACCATTTGCTTCACATTCCCTGACTTGGGACACATCCCCCCATGATGCGCCGCCTTTTCTCTTTTCTCCGTATTTCTTCCGCCTATTTGTCCTGTGAATCGCTTCCCTTACCACTTTTCACCTGACTTTAGCGGCAAATGCTTCAGCCGTGGCGTTTCTGATTCCGCTGCTTCACCGTATGATGAGTACTACTTTATCTTCCATGATTTCCTTTTTATTTTGCTTACTCTTCACCATATCCGGAAGGTTTGCAGCTTGCTCAGTTTTTGGAAAAAACAGGTAGTCATTTTCGACGATTAAAATCAATCCGTTTTTTATTCCGCAGGCAAATTGGAATTGAAGATGTCCCTGAACAATTTCCATTTGCCGTCTTCTTTTTTCCAGAGAACGATGTACTTTTCCACCCCGACAGCTTGCTCTCCTGCATAAAGGGTTAATTCGCCTTCTCCGGCAATTAAATCCTCAGTGCCATAATCGTTTTGTAGCCTTAGATCCACTTTGGTTATTCCCGAATTGAGGATGCCAGCCATCGCAGTTTGGATGTCTCTTCTGCCCATTGCCGAAGGTGCTCCAGCACTTATATGTATTAAGCTTCAAAAGCTTGACATACCAAGATAAATATAAACCCGCCAATTGCACCCGATCTAGGACGAACGTATGCTAAAACTGTCCGAAAGTGGGGGAATATTTCCCCGACAGTTTTCCTGTTGCCTTGTCTATGATTCAGGTTGTCAATTTATTATTCAGAAAAATAAATTTCCCTTATGCTACAAATAAAAAAAATTAACGCCTGATTCTATTCAATCAGATATTGATGGGTATTGGATATTCTGATTTTCAGCAATGATGGCACTAAGTTAATTTCAAATCATTTGGTGCGGATAATCATGCATTGCCACCACCTGCCTGCCGGAGGCAGGGTCCATAGCAGGCCTGCCTACCAGACAGGTAGATTCAAATCAGACCTGATTTTATTTTGATTAGAGGCAGAAAAGCAAATATTCAGGTAAAATATAAAGTATTCGGTTGAATGCATGTGTCGAAAAATCTTCCTTTTGATCTTTGTCGGAAATGTGCCTAACCAGATTATAATTTCTAACCACCCCAAGCCAACACCAAAAAATCAGGATTGAGCAAATTTTTCTTGTTGTAGGTCAAAGGAATCTTTTCGCCCATGTTCAGCACCCTCCCTCCCATCGCCGAGACAACCGCATGTGCAGCGGCAGTATCCCACTC
>JBBRFK010000367.1:0-3441 GCA_038224435.1 Cytophagales bacterium
GCCTCTATCAACCTTTTTGTGGAAAAAAGCTGCGAATTTCTGGAAAGTATTGCAATCTTCATTTTTGTGATTTCTTTGAAAGGTTTATCGAATCTACATCCACTAAAAATTTTTCTCTTACCATTTTCCTTCCAATGAGAATCGGAATCCTCATTTTTGACCTGTCTGTAAGGGTAAATTCGGCATCAAATTCCTCCCCAAACATAACGACTTTTGTATTCACTTTGTACCTGATTTCCTCTTGACCAAATGAATTCTTCACCTTTTTCTCTGCAAAATCTTCAGTCCGAAGGAGTTTGTTTTTGTATTTTTTGTGCTTCGGTGAAAGGACTTTGAAGTAAAGTACCGGAACAGAATTTTCAATTTTTTCTTCTGCAAATTCACAATGGATCGAAGAGGTATACGCCCCGGTGTCGATTTTGGCGGTGACATTTTTTAGACCCCATTTTGGCAGGTAAATCTTTTCCCTTCTTCCGATTGTCTTTTTCATGGCTAAGCTGTTTGCATAGGCCTCATGATCCGTGCCAGACGGAAGGACAGATCGGCAAAAAGTATCTTGACGTTGGCATTCCTTTCCAAATGGTAATGGGACTCATTTAACGCCTGATAGATGGCCATGAGTTTTTCCTCATCGAGGACATGCTCGCCGAGATTATGGATAAACTCCCGGTCCGATTCAATGCTGCGCATCAATTCCGCCAATTGGGACTTGTCTAGCATTACTTCCCTCACCACATTGATCCCGCTCAGCAAAAGCGATTTTTGAGCTTCCTTGGGTTTGGAACTGAATTTTTCGACAAACTCCAACATGTCATTCACACTGACAGAATAACAGGCACGAAACCAGTCTCTGATTAATCTCGTGAATTCATCTTCTACCTGGTTTACCATGTTTTCGGCCTCTCTCATATTCCCATCTGCCAAAGGTGCTATCTGCATGGCTGCATCTTTGGAAATGTGATGCATCTGAATCAAATGCTGCATCACTTCCCCATCCGAAAATGCCCTGATCATGATCTTTTGGGTCCGGGAAAGGATTGTCGTCAATAATTGCTCAGGATGGGAAGTCACCAGGATAAAAAGTGTTTTGGCAGGTGGTTCCTCCAAAATCTTCAAAAGAGAATTGGCAGAGGTGTTGTTGAGATATTCCGGTGACCAGATCAACATGATCTTATATCCTCCCTCAAAGGACTTCAAAGAAAGTGTTTTGATGACCTGACGCGCAGTTGCTTTGGAAATATTGAGTTGCTTTTTCTCAAAGCTATTGAGGTATATCCAGTCAGAAACATTGTTGTAAGGAGTCGCTGTCGCAAAAGTCCTGAATGAGGCCGGATAGTCGGTCTTCTTACCTTTACCTTCCTCCTCCTCGTCGTCTTTGCTTTCACCCGGCATCGGAAACACAAAGTTCATGTCTGGGTGGATAAGCCTCGACATTTTTTGGCAAGAGGCGCAGGTGCCGCAGGCATCATTTTCTCCGGGTTGCTGACAATGGAGGTAAGTAGCCAATGCCAATGCCATCTGAAGGTTAGCGGAACCCTCCGGTCCATGAAACAAAAGGGCGTGGGCCAAATGGTTATTTTTGACCGCTTGGACGATCTTCTCTTTAACTTCCTCCAATCCGGGAATAGATGAAAACAGCATATATTGATCAGGCTTCTTTGTCCCAAATACG
This sequence comes from Cytophagales bacterium, assembly GCA_038224435.1. Taxonomy (GTDB): domain Bacteria; phylum Bacteroidota; class Bacteroidia; order Cytophagales; family Cyclobacteriaceae; genus Cognataquiflexum. The sequence goes on from JBBRFK010000367.1 coordinate 1,673, forward strand.
GTAATGTCTTGTCAATTCGAAAACCTTTTGGATAATTTCTTTTTCGGTTTCGCTGTATTCCAATCCCCTTCGTTTCATGACAGCAATCGCTGTTTCTTCAAATTTACGAACCTGAAAAGTGCTGAACCCCGAAGCGCCTCCCCATGAAAAAGAAGGGATGAAATTTCTGGGGAAGCCATCCCCAAAAACATTGGCCCCGACGCCGACAACAGTGCCGGTATTGAACATGGTGTTGATGCCTGATTTGGAATGGTCTCCCATCATCAACCCACAAAACTGCAAGCCTGTATTGGAAAATCCGCCTTTGGTATAATCCCAAATCTTGACTTCCGCGTAGTTGTTTTTTAGATTGGAGGTGTTGGTATCCGCGCCGATGTTACACCATTCGCCGATCACGGCATTGCCGAGGAATCCCTCATGGCCCTTGTTGCTGTAGCCAAACATCACCGCATTGGAAATCTCTCCCCCCACTTTGGAAAATGGGCCTACGGTGGTATCCCCTCGCATTTTGGCGCCCATATTCACTGTCGATCCTTCGCACAGCGCAAAAGGCCCACGGATCAGTGCACCTTCCTGAACTTCGGTGTTTTTTCCGATATAGATCGGTCCGGCCTCCGCATTGAGGACTGCCGCTTTGATCTTGGCACCGGGTTCAATAAACACTTGGGAGGAATTGTACACGATGGTATGTGGGTCAGCCAAAAGCTCTGATTTTCTTCCCGATGTGATCATCTCAAAATCTTTTTTGATTTCCGAAGCATTGACCTGAAAAATATGCCAGGATTTTTGGATGGCAGTAACGGCTCCTCCGTATTGGATTTTGTCCAATGTCCTTGCCTGATCGGGAAGGAAAGCCGATGGGTTTCCTGAGAAAGCCGCGATCAGGAGGTTATTGGTCCAAAGGGATTGATCTGGATTCAATTGGCTGATAGCCGACCAAAGGTCAGTATCCGGGCAAACCGCTCCATTGACCATCATGGCAGCGCTTTCTTTTTTTGGAAATTTTTTGGAAAGGTAATCCTGCGTCAAAAATCCCGGCTGTAATCCCGAATATTTTTCCCATTTCTCTGAAATCTTCAAGATCCCCACTCGGATATCCCCGATCGGTCTGGTAAAAGTAAAAGGCAACAAAGAACCCCGGATGGCAGGGTCATCGAATAAAATCAGATTGTCCATGATACAAAAATAAAAAAGTCTCCCGGAAAACCGATTCCGGGAGACCTTTACCTGCAAGCAGGCTGGTTAAATTATTTCTTAGCGTATCTCTTGTTGAACTTGTCAACACGTCCCGCAGTATCCAACATCATCTTCTTACCTGTGTAGAAAGGATGTGAATTAGAGCTTACTTCGACTTTGAACAATGGATATACTTTGCCATCTTCCATTGTAATGGTCTCGGAGGTCTGGATAGTAGATCTGGTGATGAACTTATATTCACTTGATGTATCGTAAAATACAACGTCTCTGTAGTTAGGATGAATGTCTTTTCTCATGGTATTGCTATTTATCTTTATTATCGCTTTTTCGAAATGAGGCACAAAGTTATTTCTTTTTAAAAATCCATCCAAATATTATTGGGGATTAATTTGAGGCAAGGGGATTGATTGTTGTATTGGTTGTCAAGTCCGTCATTCTGATCCCGACAGCTGTAAGGGAGAAGAATCTCTTGACTATCTGAGAACCTTCGTTTCTCTCAGGGTGACACTTGCAAACACGTCATTGGTAGGCACGAAGAGTCTCTTTGATTATTGGTTGCTCCACGGCGGACA
>JBBRFK010000368.1:0-3430 GCA_038224435.1 Cytophagales bacterium
CAACCAATCGAGTCTCTCTTTAACTGGCTCATTGCCAAAACCGACATTCAAAGAGCTAGTAAAGTGCGCTCTACAAAAGGTCTACTTGTCCATGTCTTTGGTAAAATTGCCGCAGCTTTTATTTACCTCATATTTTAACCCTTGATTCGCATAATTAATAATAAAATATTGACCTTAAGGTCCATCAAAAAATAGAGGAAGCCATCTGGCCTCCTCTTTTTTTTATTAAATTAATCTCTTTTCCAAGGTTGTCGGTTTTTAGCCTTCGGACCGAATTCTCTTTCTTCCCTAACGGGTCTGGATATCAAAGGGACTTTTGCTGTTTCCTGATCCCAAGCCTTTGCATTTTTAAATGCCGGCCCTTGTTTTTCGTTAGGTGTTACACCGACCATGGCAGAAGTTTTTTTGGAATTGTCTTTCCAAGGCTTATAATTCTTGGCTGCAGGCCCTTGAAGGTCCTTGAATGCCTGTGCATTTACTACAAATATTGTGAAGAAAAACGCGAGGATAAATAATGATAACTTTTTCATATTAAAGTAATTTGAGTTTTCTGATTTTCAGTAGTATATACGTGAAAATAAAAAATTGTTTGTCCCAAACAGACTTTTATGAACTTTTTTTAAACGAAATAAAAATTATATACTGTTTATGAATTTTTAGAAACTCAAAAAAGGATAAATATTAACCCTGTTTTTGGAAAAATCACCTGCTTATAAAAAAAACTGCATATCATAAATACCCACACAACAGAAATAGGCATAAAAAAACCAAAACCTACCTTCATTTTTATTGAAGACAGATTTTGGTAAAAAAATCAAAGAAATCTCTATTAAAAAGAAAATACTGCTGCCAAAAGGAAGGAAGAAAGGTTTTTGGAAGGATCAAGGGAATTGTTTAAGAAAGTATCCTCCGAAGTGGTATCCATTCTAAATTCAGGTATCAAAGTAAAATTTTTTGATACCTTAACATTGCCTGTCAAAGTGAGTGCAAATACATTACCATCCCCATTGCTATTCAAGCCTACGGCACCATCGAGACCTGTATTGAAAACAGAAAAATATTCACCTCTTGCGCCCAGTCTAAATTTCTCAGAAACTTGCGATTGAAGATAAAGGGCCACCCCATAAAATCCAGAAGCATCACCGGTAGCATCTTCTACATCATCCGGTCCATTGACTACCTCGCCAGAAGCTATGGTATTATAGGTAGTATTCACACCGAGGAAAAATTTCTCAGTCAAATTCAATCCGGAAGTCAGGTCCACTTGAAAAGTCTTACCTGCTGAGACTTGCCCGATATTTAATGGGAAATCCAAATCAAAGGTTCCATCTTGGTCACCGTAGAGTAAATTCAGGTATGTGTTTCCTTTTTCACCCGCATAGCCCAACTGCGCACCGATGGTATAACTTTCCAAGTCATTAAATTCAGTCATATCTGTAGGATTCATGATCGAAGCCATAAAGGAAAACTTCTCGGACAAATCAAAATTAGCTTTTATACCTGTGTGGGAAAATGGTCCATAAGAAAACATGTAGGAGGTGGAGTAATTGAAATTGGCGGTTGGGGATATCACCTCATATCCTAGGTAGGTATTGAAGTTACCGAATGTCAATGTCACCGCATCAGTTACAGTCCAGTACACATACAATTGGTTGACAATCTGTGAGCTACCGCCAAAACCACCTGTATTCATCGGGGACCCGAAAACAGCATCCTCACCACGTGGACCGAAAACCAAATCAGCTACAACACCGACTTTTTTCCCTTCATATTTGGTGATCAGATTAAGCATCCCTAGTGAAAAACCCGGGAGGTTCCCAAAAGAAGTGTTAGGCGATTGTGCAAATTCCCCTTTGGTAGGGCCGTTGAAATTCTTTCTGAAATAAACATCAGCAGAGCCTGAAAAGGAGAGTTTTCCTTCTTCTTCCTCTTCTTCATCTTGAGCAATTACGGGAACAGAAATAAGCAATAATAGAAATATTATTAGCGCATGAAAATTTTTCATTTTAGTTTTGATTATCGGTTAGACATGATTTAGCTGAAGAGAACCCTGACCCAATCAGAAAGAGAGTCGCGTTTTTTTCCTTGGGCAGGGTTCTTGCTTTGTATATAATTGATTATTTGATTTTTTTTTACCTATTCGTCATACATAATAGTATATCCCCTAATCCCGTGTTCGTGTGAATCCAAACCGGATTTTTCATGGGCTTCAGATACCCTGATACCTGCTGTTACTTTTAGAATGTAGAATATGGCAAAAGCTGAAATAAATGCCATTGCGCCGCACGTTGCCACCCCTATAAGTTGGGTGACAAATGAGTGGTCAGGATTGGTTGAAAAAATACCAACAGCCAAAGTACCCCAAATACCGCAGGTAAGGTGTACCGAAACGGCACCTACCACATCGTCCAACTTCATTTTATCTAGGAAAACAACTGAAAGCACGACCAATATTCCGGCAATGAAACCGATCAAAAGCGCTGAAGCAGGTGTAAATACATCCGCACCCGCGGTGATTCCCACCAGACCGGCAAGAATACCATTCAACAACATTCCCAGATCTAGTCTTTTAAATGCGAAATAGGCAGCCATAAAACCTCCAAGCCCGCCAGCAGTAGCACCAAGACAAGTTATTACAAGTACAGAAGATACCAAAGCAGGATCCGCAGAAAGCACCGATCCACCATTGAATCCAAACCATCCAAACCAAAGTAAGAATGTTCCAATAACAGCCAAAGGAATACTCGCACCGGGCTTGGCTATCGCTTTTCCATCGATGTATTTTCCGATTCTTGGTCCGACCAGAATTACGCCTGCCAACGCACCCCATCCACCCACTGAGTGAACCAATGTAGAGCCTGCAAAATCATAGAATCCCATGGCTTTCAATGCGCCACCACCCCACTGCCAGCTGCCGATAAGTGGATATACTAACCCAACAAAAATCACAGTAAAAATAAGATAGGACGAGATCTTTACCCTTTCGGCAATTGCACCGGAGACAATAGTGGCAGCAGTGGCAGCAAACATCGCCTGAAACAGAAAATCTGTCCAATAGGTATAACCTCCGCTTGCATAGTCAGGGGAAACATCGGCATCCTCCGGGCTAAACCAAAACATATTCCATCCGGAACCATCAAATGCAAACCATCCCGGCGTCTCAAACCCAGGGTACATCAGGAAAAATCCAACCATTGCGTAGGTCAGCAATCCCAATATAGGCGTAATGGTATTTTTAAACAGGATATTGACCGTGTTTTTTGCTTGGCCAAATCCTGTTTCCACCCCGGCAAATCCCAGGTGCATAATAAATACCAACCCTGTGCAGAGCATCATCCACACATTATTGGTTGTCAATAGAGTTTGTGCAAGCTCTGCCGAGACATCAACTACGGCAGGCACATCGCTAACTTGAGCGATCATTGAGTTC
>JBBRFK010000369.1:0-3415 GCA_038224435.1 Cytophagales bacterium
AGCATGATGATGGCGCAGATTCGGTACACTTTATTCCTGTCTATTTTTTCCATTGTCGTCATACCTTCAGACTTGGTAAACTGGAAATACGACATGTAAGCAAGAATCAGGAAAAACAGCACTGCAAGGATATTATGGGCAGTCGTCCTCCAGGAAAATTCCTCTACAAACCTGACCGTACACTGGACATCATTATTCTGGCCTGTCGGCAAAACACTGATAAGGATCGAACAAATACCGGCACTGCTTGTCAGCCATTGGTCCGTCCGGTCATAGCCTTTGTAGGCTATCAAGAACCAAGATATGGCAAAGATTATCCCGATAAACACATCACCCGAAGCAGTATAATAATAATCTGAAACGGCATATTGAATGGTGCGGCAATTCCCAAAAACCCATGCCCAAACAATCAGCATCAATGGAAAGAGAAAAGCCAAGAATCCAATTGATTTTCTAAGCCTCAAAAAAGTGATGAGGTAGGGATTACTGAAGTCTTTTTCCATGTGACAAAATTAAAATTGAGATATTCTTCTTGATACAATTTAACCCAAAAACCCTGACAATAAAGCCAATACAATGGAAAAAAAAGTCATTCCTATATTGGTTTTCATGTTCAATCGGGATTTTTGATCAGTCTTTTACTCAAAAGCAATGCAAGGATGACAGCGGAAATCCCACCGGCCATTTTTCCCATAATGACTGGGAAAATCATTTCACGTTCTACCCCTGCCGTAAAACCCAAATGGTCACCCAACACAAAGGCCGCACTGACGGCGAAAGCTGTATTGAGGATTTTTGCTTTTGGGTTCATGTCTTTGAGTATGTTCAGCATGGGGATGGCATTGGCCAAAGTCGCAATCATTCCTGCGGCGCCGGCGGTATTCATACCGAGACTTTGTCCTATTTTCAAAAGCGGCTTTTCGAAGGCCTTGGTCAAAAAAGCTACCATCGGAAAGGCTCCGATCAAGACAATAGCGATGGAACCTACGATTTTGATCCCTTCCCAGATTGGGGTCATTCCGGGAATGATGACGATTCCTGACAACGTTTCGATCACGATCAACACCGTACAAATTGTAATGAAAACCATCAGCCCTTTGCCAAAAAGATCAAAAATCCTGATCATGACCGCCGGGGCAAAGTACATCCCTCCAGCGATCAACAATGAAAAAATCACGATTGGAACCAGATTGGCGAAGATCATACCCAAGGAAAACCCGGCCATCAATCCTCCCACGAGACAACCCAATGGGATCGTAACCATCCCGATCATGATGCCCGATGCAAAGTAATGTTGGTCTTCCCTTTGAATAATGCCCAATGCCACCGGAATCGTAAATACAATCGTCGGCCCCATCATTGCTCCCAATATCAATCCGGCAAACAATCCTGCTTCCTCCGTCTGTGCCATCGCCATGGCAAGCGGATAACCGCCCATGTCATTAGCTAGAAGGGTGGTGGCAAACATCGCGGGATCGGCACCGAGAAAGGAATAAACAGGTACAACCACCTTGCCCAACACCTCTGCCAAGACCGGAGCAATGGAAATGATCCCCAGCATCGCAATACTCAGCGGTCCCATGGCCATAAATCCCTCATCGAATTTTTCACCCAAACCGTACTTATTCCCAAAAATCTTATCCAATGCACCGAGCACCATAAAAAAAAGCATCAAGTAAATGATCACGTCATTGATTCCCATAAATCGAGGTTTGAGTAGAGGGATTCAAGATAAGGAATGAGGATTTGAATTCCTTGGAGAGGGAATAAAGTGTTTGATAATTTTCATATAAATACCAAGATGCCTGGTCAAGAGCCCAATCATTGGGATTGGATTTGAAGTTTTTTTTGAAACGAAAAGTCCTTTGGGTTTCTAGGTCCCCAATGAGGGAAATGGGGGATCCAGCATATTTTCGAGTTCAAAAATTGGAATTCACATTAAAATAGGAAAAGAGAAGGTATTCCAATAAAATACATATATGAATGGATATTAAGTACCAACTGACCTATCGATATCTATCCTGCTATTTCCTGCTTTTATCTCCCGCGTTTTAAAAAATCAGCTTAAATGGAAATCATTTTCCAGAGCAGCGCAAAGGATTCTTCCATGATTTCGCTCTGCTTCTGTGTGGGATGATTTTTCCCCATGAGGTATTTGTTGATACCAAATGCATGTCCGGTGATGAGGGTATACATCAGTTCAAGGTCCATCGGTTTGATCAGGTTTTCTTCCATTCCCTGTTGGAGAAGATCCAAAATGGGTTTCATGATATTCTTGATTTCTCCTTCTACAAGTTTCTTTGCGTAAGGAGAATTGTTAAACTGCTCGATAAACAAAAAGGATGTCCCGTGGTCTGCAAATTTCGGTTAAAACAACTTTCCCCTCCAAGATTTAAAATAAAATTCCGAGCGGGTTTTGTGCATAGAAAGAGAACAATCCTTATTTTAGAAGGAAAATCTTAATAATAAGAATATGAAAACCCAAAAACCATTCAACCACCTCAAAGGAATCATTCATGGAATCAGCAGTGACGGGAGAATCACCAGAGGAGAATTTAATGAAATGAAACTATGGTGCCAAGCCCATGAGGGGCTTTGTGAAGAATCCCCTTTCAAAGAATTTTATACCGAGGTAAAAGAGATTCTCAATGGAGGAACGATGACAGCTGAGGAAATTTTTGAATTGAAAACAATTACCAAAAAGTATGAATCCGAGCTTAGCATTTCTGAAAGTACGGAAGCCAAAATTCAATTTCTCCAAGGAATCTGCTATGGCATCTTAGCAGATGGCGAGATCAATAAGTATGAAGTCCAAGTCCTGAAAAAGTGGCTGGAAGAAAACGCAACTGTTCTTGACAGGTCGCCATTTAAAGAAATGCATAGGTTATTGATAGCCATAATGGACGACGGAAAAGTAGATATCGAAGAAGAAAAGAACCTTAAAAAATACTTTCTGGAGGTTTTGAAGATGTGAAGGTATTTACTGTTTTTTTGATAGACAAAGGTAAAATACAGCTGTTTTAAATCCCTCCAAACTTATATAGAAAACTAATATATCCCCCATTTATGTCTGCGTTTAAAGCGATTTGTTGGAGAAGGCCCTCCCGCCCTTCTAGAGAGGCTTTGTGTATAAAAAAACAATCAGGTATTTTCTTCTAACCTTGAGCAATTGCATAACAAGCAAGGCTTTATTTTTCGCTTCTTGGGGTTTAGGACATAGGATGCTCAATATCGAATCTATTTTCTACGCTCTTTATCCATATTCTCTTTGACTTCCACAGGGTAATTTCTCTGTCGAAAGTCCGGCAAAATCTCAAATGGGGATAACGATATGGAGACTTTTTATGATTGCATTTTAATGGCTATGCATACGCCCCAGAATGGTTTCAAGTGAAGATTTAAGTTTGTCTAGGGC
>JBBRFK010000370.1:0-3410 GCA_038224435.1 Cytophagales bacterium
GCGTATTGGGATGAACTGGAAATCGATCTAAAATCTGTAAGCGCCAGCGGGTGGAAAGCCGAGTTGATTCCCGATACAGAAATCTTGAAATCGCAGTTTCCCGAAGTGTTGGAAGAGCTTGCGCAAAACGAAGCCCGCCGCGATGAACTCGAAGCTCTTTTTGCTGAAGCCAATGCCATGGAAGAAGGCGAGTTTGAACCCGACGAAGAAGCCGAAGCGCAGGTCTATCCCAAAGATATGCTCAAGGAGTTGAAAGACCAAATAAAGGAGTATAATGCCGCTATCAAGACCTTGACGAAGGAAATAAAAGCACTTAAGATCCGTATCCGATCTATCACAGACGATGTAGCAACATCGACGCGTAAAGACGTTGCACAGCAACGTCTCGATATAGATAAGGATATGGAAGAAAGCTCACATAATATGGCCGCAGAGCAACAAGCTACGTATGATCGTGCGAAGGCCCCCGTCGCTGTATTGAAAGCGGAGTGTAAACAGAAAGAGCAAGAAAAAGCCACTTTCGAATCTCAAAAAGCCGAGATAGATAAACAACTCGCCGGACACGATGCCCTTGCCCAGGAACTCAAAAAATGCAAGGCGAGCATAGCCGAGATAAAAGCCAAGAAAGACGATCTGGTAGAGAAGGCACGAGAAAAAATTACACCAGAAGAAGCCCGAACATTAATCATGCGAAGATGGATTGAAACGCTACGTGCCACGGTAATGGATTATGTGAATCGATACGAGCGCGAATTACACAGCTTGCTCGAAAGCCGCTTAATTAAATATGCAGATACGCTTACAGGAATTCTCGCCGAGCGCGATAGTGCAGCCAAAGAATTAGATCACTTTTTAATTGAGCTTGGGTATGAAGGATAATTGGAAAATATCTTCCATAGAAGATATTTGTGAAATTTTAGATTCCAAGCGAATACCCTTGAATGCAGATCAGAGAGGGCAAATACCAGGTGGTGTACCATATTATGGTGCAAATGGTGTTCAAGGATATATCTCAAAATATATTTTTGATGAAGATTTAATTTTAATGGCAGAAGATGGTGGAAATTTTGAACAATATTCCACCAGACCGATAGCCTACAAAATAAGCGGTAAATCATGGGTAAATAATCATGCACATATTTTGAGAGTGAAATTTGGATATGACCAGGATTTTATTTTTTACTCATTGGTGCATAAAAATATACTTCCATTCATTAAGGGCGGCACCAGAAGTAAGTTAAACGTGTCTGATCTAAAAAATATTGAAGTACCTACGCCTACATATGAAAGCCAACGCAAAATAGCCCATATTTTATCCACCTGCGATGCGGTGATTGAAAAAACCGAAGCCGCCATAGCCAAGTACAGCGCATTGAAACAGGGGTTGATGCACGATCTTTTTACCCGTGGCATAGAACCGGAAACGGGCAAGCTGCGCCCGCCCCGCCAAGAAGCCCCCGAGCTTTACAAAAAAACGGAATTGGGATGGGTGCCGAAGGAGTGGGAGGTGAAGTGTATAATAGAACTTGCAACATATGTTGATTACAGAGGCAAGACGCCGCCAAAATCTGATGAGGGTATTTACTTGATTACTGCTAAAAACATTAAGTTTGGTTTTATAGATTATGAAATCTCAAAAGAATACATTCCTAAATATGCCTACAAAGCGACCATGTCAAGGGGTGTACCCAAACTCGGAGATGTAGTCATAACTACCGAAGCTCCAATGGGCAATATCGCTCAAATAGATATTGAAGATCTGGCTTTAGCGCAAAGAGTAATAAAATATAGGTGTTATGAATCTGAAATGCTAAATGACTTCTTAAAACATTCAATGATGTCAAATTACTTCCAAAAAAAATTAGAAGCTCATTCTACGGGGAGCACGGTAAAGGGAATAAAGGGCAGTCGTTTACATCTTTTAAAGATTTTCACACCAAAAAAAGAGGAGCAAAAATCTATTGTTAATGGGCTTAAGCCGATAGAATTAAAGATAGAAGTTGAACAATCCGTTTTAGCCAAATACCATAAACTTAAAGCAGGTTTAATGCAAGATTTATTAACGGGAAAGGTTGATGTGGAAGTTGATGAGCTCATCCACTTAGAAAAAACACACGAAGGAGGATGAACAAGAAACAAGCAATAACAATTCTTGCCATCGCAGCATTTTTGATTGCTGTCTACTTTTACATGGAAGATCAGGAAAACAAGAAGAAGATTGGTGAATTGGAAGATAAGAATTTTAAGCTCCTTTACCAGTCGATAAAGGCTGATGATTCAATTACAGTGGAAATCAAGCAACAACTATCTGCGCTTGCAATCAAATTTTCCAAAACAGACCAGGACATAGCTCAAGAGATTGCCAAAGCAATGAATCTCCTTCAAATTCATCAAAAGGAAAAGTCAATTGAAAGTCTCACTAAAATCATGGAACACCTGCTCAAAAAACTTTACACGAACAATTTGGCATGGCAAGAATGGATGAAGGAAAATGATAAGAATTTATCGAAACCACACATACACGATCTCTTAGATTATTGCTATAATGCTGACAAACTGTTGATTTATGCCGAATATCAATTTTATATGGCGATCAAAGAAGTAAGAAATAGAGAAGCCCATGATGTGAACTACACGCTTGAGAAGAATTTGAGTGATGCAGGGCTTTTGGCAGCAGTTAGTGGGATCATTCGGATACAGAGTTTTGTTGAAACAAAAAAAGTAGCCATTTCACTATTGTCCAAGGACGCAAACCCAAAACTTGCAAAGAAAAAAGAGCCAATTCAAGATGCAATCATTCGCGATGCCAAACTTTCAGAATGTGGAAAGTATCGATACGCACTTAGCAGGATATGGGATGTGGAAAAGCCAAGGGTTCTTTTTGTAATGATAAACCCTTCTACTGCAAATGCGCAAGAAGATGATGCAACGATTAGAAGATGTATTGCTTTTGCGAAGAGTTGGAATTATGGTGGTCTATTTGTGACTAACTTATTCGCTTTTATTAATAAAGACCCTGAAGCCTTGGTTTGTGAAGAATATCCAGTTGGAGCAGAGAACGATAAGTACATCAAGAAGTATATTCATAAAGTAGATAAAGTGATTTGCGCTTGGGGCAATAGAGCCGTATTGAAAAAGTTGGGTTGCAAGAAAACCGAAGATGAGTTGAAAATGCTCAATTACTTTGGTGATAAATTGCATTATCTGGAATTGGCCGTTGATGGAACGCCAAAACATCCTGGACGTTTGAGAAAGGGGTTGATGCCAAAGAGATTGGAGGCAATTTAAAGGAATAGTAAACGAATAGGCAAAATCATATTAAAATGTAAATACCAAAACGCTGACCAATGAGACTTAAACGAATTAGAATTAAAAATTTCCGTGGATATCAGAATGAATGTAATATCGAA
>JBBRFK010000371.1:0-3404 GCA_038224435.1 Cytophagales bacterium
GTTTAAATCAGACCTTGTCATCGCAGGCGGTGGATTGGGAGGCTGTGCCGCTGCTTTTGCTGCCTTGAGAAATGGAATGACGGTAGTTCTCACAGAAGAAACCGATTGGATAGGAGGGCAGCTGACCCAGCAGGGTGTTCCACCTGACGAGCACCAATGGATAGAAACCCATGGCGCTACCCAACTGTATAGGGAATTTAGGACTGCGGTAAGAAATTATTACAAATCGCATTACCCTCTGACGGATGAGGCTGCGGCAAAGGAATTTTTGAATCCTGGCGATGGGTCTGTTTCAAGGTTATGCCATGAACCCAAAGTTGCCCTTGCGGTGCTGCATGCGATGTTTGCACCTTATGAAAGTGCAGGAAAGCTTGTTTTGCTTCTTGACCACAAGGTGATTTCGGCCCAACATTCAGGAAATAGAATAGCTTCTTTGGAAACAAAAAATTTAAAGTCAGGAAAGGACGTCCAGCTTTCAGCACCTTATTTTGTTGATGCGACAGAATTGGGTGATTTGCTTCCTTTGACAAAAACTGCCTACGTCACCGGTACAGAATCCAAGTCCGAAACAGGAGAACTTCACGCCCCGGAAAATGGGGATCCTGAAAACAACCAATCTTTTACCGTTTGTTTTGCCATGGATTATGTCAAAGGAGAAGATTGGACGATTCCAAAGCCCGGGGATTATGATTTTTGGAAAAATTTCGTCCCTAACCTGACACCTCCTTGGCCAGGCAAAATGCTGGCAATGCACTATTCCAATCCGCAGACCTTACAGCCAAAATCTTTAGGATTTCATCCGGAAGGATTGCCCACAGATGATCTGCTGAATCTTTGGCTTTACCGAAGGATTCTGAATAAAAATAACTTTGTTCCCGGTTTTTACCCTGGTGATATCTCTTTGGTCAATTGGCCCCAGAATGATTATATCCCCGGCAATATCGTGGACGTGTCTGATGCTAAATTCCAAAAGCATTTCAATGGAGGAAAGCAATTGAGTCTGTCTTTTCTTTATTGGCTTCAAACCGAAGTCCAAAGGCCGGATGGTGGAAAAGGTTGGAAAGGACTTCGCCTGAGAAATGATGTGCTCGGAACGGAGGACGGCATGGCAAAATACCCCTACGTGCGGGAGTCAAGAAGAATCAAGGCCCTCTTTACTGTTTTGGAGGAGCATGTGGGCAAAGAACAAAGGGCCATGGTTTCGGGCTTGTCGGGGGATAACCTGAAAGCAGCCACTTTTGATGACAGTGTCGGTATCGGGTATTACCACATTGACCTTCATCCGAGTTCTAAGGGAGATAATTATATCGATTTCCCCTCTTTGCCTTTTCAGATTCCACTTGGGGCTTTGATTCCACAGCAAACAGAAAATCTTCTTGCTGCCAATAAAAACATTGGAACGACACACCTTACCAATGGTTGTTACAGGCTTCATCCTGTGGAATGGAGCATTGGAGAGGCTGTAGGGATGTTGGTGCCATTTGCCTTGTCCAAAAATGTCAGCCCCAAAAATGTGAGAGAAGACAAAAAACTGTTGAGAGAATTTCAGGAAATGGTTCGGAGGCAGGGAATCGAAACGGAGTGGAAAGAGTAAGATTTGAGGGGAGGAAAAAGTGGGTGGAATATTGACCTTGGATAGTTCATCTCTCAAAAAGTAGCTTTTTGAAAAATACCCCATGGTGTAAGGTGAACAATTCAAATTAGACTATTTTCAGATCCCTTTTGCGACTGAACCTGTGTCTGCTTTATCGGTCAGAAAGCTGCATTCTACAGGATTCAGCTTTGTAATGCTGGTAGAGCTGCCGGAAAATCGAGGCAAACACCTTACTGTTTCGGTTAATATTGGCATCACTGGGCGTGCTGACCGCGGGGAACTTATCGATCCCAAGGTAAGTCAGGCGGTCTTCCAGAATTCAGTAATGAAATTAACCAAATTTTTCGCCCCTTGCCATTGGATTCCAAGTTTTTAAAAAATGGATACCTGCCGATTTTTTCAGAAGGAGAGAATGAGTATTTCTATAAGCTAGAGCAAATCATTAGCACAGTTGTGGATATCGATTTGGCTTATATAGCTTCATATAATTATGGCACAGCTATCAAAAAGAAAAAATTGTTGAGGGTAATTGCAGAATCTGCTCCATTTAAACCGAATATTTCTGCCCTTTCTAATAAGCTGGATATTTCTTGCGATAGAATTTTGGAATATCCTGAGGTGAGGAATTTGAGGGAAACTTTTCTATTAAGTCAGTTTTTGAACGCAGGCTATGAAGTTCATGAACCCCAACATGGAGATTTCCTGGTGAAAGGAATCACCATCGAAGTAGGTGGCAAAAATTAATCGTCCCAACAGGTATCCCATTCGCAAAACTATATGATAGCAGCAGATGCGATTGAAACGGGTTGGGGATCAAAGATGCCCTTGTGGTGGTTTGGGTTTTTATATTAGAAACCTTTTTATGTGGATTCGATACCTAATTCTCGACATCAAATAGCGCTCCTGAGATTTGCAATGCCGTGGACAGATGAAAGAATTTATAATTCCGGTTTATGTGCTTTGATAGATGTCGAGTCCTTCAATTCACAGAATAGCTAACAAATGCAACTTTTTGGCTGTCAGGGCTCCAAGAAGGCACATTGATGGTTCCTTGACCTCCAAAGAAAACCGGAGTAAGATCTTTGATGTCTTTGGTTTCTAAGTTCATAAGACAGAGTTTGACCTCCTTACCAAAAGGATGACCTTCTGCCTGATCCGAGGTATAGGCAATGTAAGCAATCCATTTTCCGTCCGGAGAAGGATGTGGAAACCAATTGGAGTTATCATCAAAAGTCAACTGCTCGGGATTGGATCCATCCGCATCCATGCGCCAAAGCTGCATGTGACCTGTGCGAAATGAATTGAAATAAATGTGTTTTCCATCGGGAGAATATTCAGGGCCGTCGTCAAGTCCTTTTGTTTCGGTCAATCTCGTTTCGGGGCCACCTTCCGTACTGATAGTATAAATGTCGAAATTTCCATTTCTCTCTCCTGTATATACCAAAGTGCTGCCATCGGGACTCCATCCGTGCCAAAAGGACATCACTTCTGAAGTGATTCTTCTCGGTTCGCCACCTTCAATAGGCACGATGTAGATGGCGGATTTGTATGATTTGGGTGAAGGATCATTTCTATCGACATTGCTGATAGCGAGCCATTTATTGTCAGGTGAAATACCATGATCATTGTTATTGGCTACAGCAGATCCAGTGTCCAAATTCTTCATCTCCTTTGTATCTAAATCAAAGGTGTAAAGCTTTCCAAAGCTATTCAGGATGAGGTAATTGTCCGGATGCCAATTGGGTGCCTCAAAATGCCTCTTTACTGAATAAACTGTGTCAATTTTTCCAGAAGAAATGTCTACGGTATG
>JBBRFK010000372.1:0-3393 GCA_038224435.1 Cytophagales bacterium
GAGACAAACTCGGACTTACCCAAGAGGAATTGGCTACTTACCTATTTGTCAACAGGGAGGAAATCAGCTATTTCGAAAATGGAAAAAGATCCATCCCGAGTGGCTTACTTTCCAGATTGGCAGAATTGTTTGGGTTGGATGAATTTGATTTTTATGAGGAAGACAGCAGTCTGATTGCTGCCAATATTGCTTTTGCATTTAGATTAGGGGGGCTTGCTGACGGGGATATGCATTCCTTGGCGGCATTTAGAAAAGTGACCAATAATTATATCAAAATGAAAAAATTATTGGCTGATGGGAAATGAATTATTGCTTGAAAAGGTGGCGAATGCATTCCGGTCAGACAACCGCATCGGAAGTGAGGACCCGATTCGGTTGAAAAGCTTACTATCCAGATTGAATGTCATTACGGTTTTCAGACCTCTTGGAGGTGACTTTTCGGGAATGGCTGTCAAAATCAGGAATGATCAAACGGAGGCTTTTAAGTTTATGCTTGTCAATTCCAACCATAGTCTTGGAAAGCAACATTTCACCATTTGCCATGAACTTTACCATTTGTATATCCAAAAAGAGTTTTCTTCCAGAAGGTGTATCACAGGTGTTTTTGACTTGAAGGATAAAGAGGAATAACACGCGGATATTTTTGCGGCGTACCTCTTACTTCCCGAAAATGGAATACTTGGATTGATTCCCAATGAAGAGTTGGTAAAAAATAAAATAAGTCTAAAGACTGTTTTAAAAATAGAGCAATACTATTCCTGTTCAAGAGGCGCTTTACTTTTTAGACTGAAGGGATTGAAGTTGATAGACAGCAGCAAGTACAATGAATTTAATATAGGAATCAAGAAATCGGCCCTTACCCACGGGTACGGAACTGAACTTTATAAAGCGGGAAATGAAAACCAATTTTTGGGAGATTATGGAAGCATTGCCAATGAGCTTTTCCAAAAAGGCCTGATTTCAGAGTCACATTATATGAGTTTGCTATTGGATTTAGGTATGAAGGACTCTGATGTAGAACAACTTTTTACTGGACAGGAATAGCCGGATTATCATCATTGATGCCGATGTCGTATCACATTTTATCACCGGCGGAGAGATCTTGAATCTGACCAAGATTTTTTCCATTCCGATCAAAATCCTTGACAAAGTCTATGCAGAACTGGAACGTTTTAAAAAACGGAAAACCGAAGTTGAAAATTTATTGAACCTAAAACTGATTGAGGTAATTCCCTTTCCTGAGGAAAATGATGAAATTAGAAGAGAGTATTTCAATATCAAAAAGCTTCATTTTAAGGGAGATGGGGAAAGTGCCTGTATGGCAAAGTTTCAAAAACATGTGCTTGCGAGCAGTAATCTCAAGGATATCAACCAATACTGCAGGTTACATGGGATCGATTACCTGACTACGATGGATTTTTTATGTGAAGCTTTGAGAAGAGGAATTTTTACTGAAGAAAGGTGTGATCAATTTATTTCAGCGGTATTGTCGGCAAAGAGTAAGTTGCCTGTGGCAAAAATGAGGGATTATACTTGCAGGAAAATTGATTTTATTTGAAAGAATACCATTGTCCAAAAGTTTCATTGGGAAGTTTACGCAGCAGGTTTCCAAAAGTACACCTCAATAGATATCGTTTTTGTTTCAAACCTGGAATTCTTTCTTGATTTTCAGAGATAATCCTTAAATTCATCTCACCGTTTTATATTCCAAAAAGATACAATACTATGAAAGCCAAAGGGATTCTGATCATTTATATGTTGGCAGGGATTTTTCTATTTTCCTGTGAAAGCAATAATAACAGTTACAGTGAGGATAAAGCCATAGCGGGTGTAACAAGACTCAAGCTCAAAGGCATCTTCAATGTCAACATTTCACAATCGGGCCAAGAATCCTTGGTCATTACAGGTAAGGAGGAATTGGTGAAGAAACTGAGGATTGTACAGACGGGTGACCTGTTGGAATTGATTTTGGAAGAAGAATCAGGCGCTTTTTTTATGAATAAGGAACTTCAGATTGACCTTCATGTTGCTGACTTAAATGAACTTAGCTTTGAAGGAGTAGGAAATATCGAGAGTACCCAAACTTTGGATTTGGGGGAATTTCAGATCTCAGGAAATGGAGTCGGAAATATATCCTTGGATCTGGATGCCCAAATTGTAAATGCGAGATTGGATTTCATGGGCAACATGTCTCTGAAAGGGAGTTCCAATGAACTAAAACTTGTCAATGAAGGGATAGGGAATATTGATGCTTCTGAATTTACCGTTCAAAATGTGAATCTGACCAGTTCAGGAATTGGCGCTGTTTCCGTTCATTGCGAAGGTGAGCTTACTTTGAAAGTAGATGGTATCGGTGTGGTAAATTACACCGGGAACCCAACCATCATCAGTGAAAATGTTTCCGGAATAGGGAAAGTCAATAGGAATTGAAAATTGTTGCGTAATAATCGGCAATCTTGGCAGTATATCCTTATAGGACGTAGACCGAAGACCAGTGTCAACAACATTCTATCATTTAGACATGATTCTTATTGTATCTAAAGTTTACCGGCAAAGAAGCGTATATTCAGAAAAACGGTGAAAAGGATTCTTGATATCCAAGCTTGCACTGAGTTAAATTCCAAAAAAAAAGGACAGCTTTCGCCGTCCTCAATGTACTTGTAAGATAGATTAATTTTTGTGTTTGAAGAGGTAAAAGACGCCCAGCTGGAAGCCTCTGTTTTTCAGTTCGGCTGAACCGGACTCGTTTATTTTGCTGAGGCCGTGATTGTATCTGGCATCTATGCCAAAGCCGGTAGCTGGATCGACGTAGCTCCCGCCAAACCCAAGTCCAAAGTCAATGCCTTTGTATGCATCAGATACATCTACCGTAACATCTCCAGATTTGGTCTTGGCACTTGCGAGGAAACCCAGTTGTGGTCCTGCCTGAATTCTGAAACCATTGTCAAACATGTATTGGAAAAGCACAGGGACGTTGAGGTAATTGAGGTTGATGTTGATGTCAGGATTTTCGGTTTTGGCTCCCTGACTTGAATAGTACAGTTCCGGTTGGAGGGCAAACTTGTCGGTCAAGTGAATGTGCCCCAGGACTCCGAGATTCAAACCTGCTTTTGATTTGTATTGACTGTTTCCGTCTATATTGTAGACGTTTAGGCCGCCTTTGATGCCTAGATTGATATGTTGGGCTTTGACGGTGCCTACTGCCAGAAGTGACAGGATGATGATAGTAAAATAGAATTTCATAAAATATGGATTAAGTGAGTAAAATACTGGTGGGACAATAGGTCCTACAATATGCAAAGGTTGGATAAAGGACGCCGTCGCTGTTACAGGTCAAAAATTAAAAGTTACATAATTCCTTGATTGGGGGCAAGGTTATCAGAGGGTGAAAAC
>JBBRFK010000373.1:0-3362 GCA_038224435.1 Cytophagales bacterium
ATTTGGGCATTTGCCTGTTGGTGGATAAGAAGGGCCAAAAAGCAGAATACAATATTATTCCCATAAATTCGTGTAGAATTTAAAAAGGCAACAACGGAATAATGTTTGCAAAAAGCCATATTTGAAAAAGTTTTGACCTATCCATGTAATTTAGTTTTATGTTTGCTCATTTGAAAAAACTCCTTCTTTCTTATTCGTTTATTTATTCGACTATTTTTTTTGCCTCTGCCCAGGATTATCAGATCAGCCTTTTGACCTGTGATCCGGGTGACCAGCTTTACTCTGCTTTTGGGCACAGTGCCATCCGGGTTCTGGACAGGCAATCAGGTCAGGATTTGGTATTCAACTATGGGACTTTTGATTTCAATACGCCCAATTTCTATGTGAAATTCACC
Organism: Cytophagales bacterium; assembly: GCA_038224435.1. Taxonomy (GTDB): domain Bacteria; phylum Bacteroidota; class Bacteroidia; order Cytophagales; family Cyclobacteriaceae; genus Cognataquiflexum. The sequence goes on from JBBRFK010000373.1 coordinate 396, forward strand.
CAAAGGACTTTGGATTACATGTTGAGTGTGTCGACGTATGAGCGGTTCTTGGCTGAATATAATTACCACCAAAGGGATGTCAGGGAGCAGGTTTTGGATCTCAGCCCGGAACAGATCGATAGACTTGTCCAATTTCTTCAGATCAATTACCAGCCTCAAAATAGGTTTTACAGGTACGATTTCTTTTATGACAATTGTGCCACCAGGATCAGGGATGTGATGGACCGGGTTTTGGGAAAACAGCTTGACTGGAATGAAGAGCAAAATCCGGAAAGAAAAACCTTTAGAAACCTGATCGATGAATATGTGTTTCCTTTGCCTTGGGCCGATTTCGGGATTGACCTCGCTTTGGGTTCGGTGATCGATGTCAATGCCTCCGAAAGGGAAAAGCAGTTTTTGCCTGACTATATAGAAGCAGCTTTTGGTAAAGCTTTGGTAGTAGGTGACGGGCCTACCCGTCCTTTGGTCAAAGAAAACAAGGTGATATTGGAATTTCCTGAAAGGGAATCGCAGATAGACTTGTTTAATCCATACATCCTTTGGTGGGTTTTTGCAATTTTAGTCATGGCAATGACTTATTTTGGCTTTAAGGGAAAGCGCTTGTTCCTTGGATTTGACATTGCGTTTTTCACGGTTTTGGGCCTTTTGGGTCTTCTGATTGTGATGTTGTGGTTTTTTACTTTCCATTCCCAGACCAAATACAACTGGAATATCCTTTGGGCATTTCCCGGACATTTGGTGTTGGCCATCATGCTTTTGAGAAAATCCATTCCGGTTTGGGTGAGGAAATACCTGCTGTTTGCTTTGATTTCGGCAAATGTCGGTTTGGTGTTTTGGATTTTCGGATGGCAGTCTTTTCATCCAAGTATTGTGCCTCTGCTCTTGGTACTGATTCTAAGAACCAATTTCTTATATTATAATTTGGACAAATTCCGCTCCATTCCCGCAGGATAATATTTCTGTTTTAAAACTATTTCATAGCTGAAACTTGTTACCACCATTCAATTGAGATCAAATGGAATTCAAATTAGTTTCGGATTACAAACCCACCGGCGACCAGCCTCAGGCCATTGAGCTGTTGACAGAAGGGATTAATGCCGGTGAACAATCACAGGTTTTGCTTGGCGTGACAGGCTCTGGGAAGACCTTTACCGTAGCCAATGTCATCCAGCGGGTTCAAAAACCAACTTTGGTACTGAGTCATAACAAGACTTTGGCCGCTCAGCTATACGGAGAATTCAAACAGTTTTTTCCAGAGAATGCGGTAGAATATTTTATTTCCTACTACGATTACTACCAGCCCGAGGCTTTTATCCCGACGAGCGGGACATATATTGAAAAGGACCTTTCGATCAATGAAGAGATAGAAAAACTCCGGTTAAGTTCGACTTCGGCTTTACTCTCCGGAAGAAGGGATGTGATCGTCGTCGCTTCCGTTTCCTGTATTTATGGTATCGGAAACCCGGAGGAATTTGCCAAAAACGTCATCCGTCTTCAGGAAGGCGATCGTATTCCAAGAAATCAGCTGCTTTTCAAGTTTGTGGATATCCTTTACAGCAGGGTAAACCATGACCTCAATCACGGAAATTTTAGGGTCAAGGGAGATACTGTGGATATTTTTGTAGCCTATGCGGATTTCGCCTACCGGATATTCTTTTGGGGAGATGAGATCGAAGCCATCCAAAGGATAGATCCAGCCACTGGAAAAAAACTATCCGATGAGAAAATCATTTCCATTTTTCCTGCCAATCTTTTTGTCACCGGAAGGGATGTGATCGATACCGCCATCCACGAAATCCAGGATGACATGATGGCGCAGGTGGCTTTCTTTGAGCGGGACATGAAATTGATCGAAGCCAAGCGCCTGAAGGAAAGGACAGAATTTGATCTGGAGATGATCAGAGAATTGGGCTATTGCTCGGGAGTGGAAAACTACTCCAGGTATTTTGACAGGAGAAAACCCGGGACAAGACCATTCTGCCTATTGGATTATTTTCCTGACGATTACCTTTTGGTAGTGGATGAAAGCCACGTCACTTTACCCCAGGTAAGGGGAATGTGGGGAGGAGACCGTTCCCGCAAAGTGAATCTGGTGGAATATGGATTCCGTTTGCCTTCAGCGTTGGACAACAGACCTTTGAATTTTGACGAATTTGAAAATCTGATCAACCAAGTGATCTATGTCAGCGCAACGCCGGCGGATTATGAACTGAACAAAACTGAAGGCATCGTAGTAGAGCAGATTATACGTCCTACAGGATTGTTGGATCCGATCATTGAGGTGAAGCCAAGTGCCAATCAGATCGATGATTTGTTGGAAGAAATAGATGAGCGAATCAAAGCCGGTGACCGTGTTTTGGTGACAACCTTGACCAAAAGAATGGCCGAAGAACTCCAAAAGTTTCTGGAAAGAGCAGGAGTAAACAGCCGCTATATCCACTCTGAGGTCAAGCCTTTGGACCGGGTGGAGATTTTGAGGGAATTGAGACTTGGGGTATTTGATGTGTTGGTTGGGGTGAATTTGCTTAGGGAAGGACTGGATTTGCCGGAAGTGTCTTTGGTGGCAATCTTGGATGCAGACAAAGAAGGATTCCTGCGGAATGAAAGAAGTTTGGTACAGACTATTGGCAGGGCTGCCCGAAACGAAAACGGAAAAGTTATCATGTATGCGGACAAGGTGACAGGCTCCATGCAGCTCGCCATTGACGAGACCAAAAGAAGAAGAAGCCTCCAGATCGGTTATAATCTTGAACATGGTATTATCCCGAAGACCATAAAGAAATCCAAGGAAAAAATCATGGGACAGACCACTGTGGCAGATAATAAAAGGAATGCAAAAATCTATGAGGATTCCATAGATTCAGAATCTTTGGTGGCCGCTGACCCAATCGTCCAATACCTCAGCAAAGACAAATTGGAAAAACTCATCACCCAAACCCAAAAGCAAATGGAGAAAGCTGCCAAAGA
>JBBRFK010000374.1:0-3348 GCA_038224435.1 Cytophagales bacterium
CAAGGATGTGAGCATTACTGTCCCTGTACTCGTACTGAGCAAACCTATGCCAGAGGATATTCTACTGAGCAACAATATGGTATCCAAAAAAGTCCGCAACGGAGAAATCATCGGAGGACTGCAGACCATCGATCCTGTGGACAATATCCATACCTATAGCATGGTGGACCATCCTGCCTATTACATCGAAAAAGGTGTCTTGGTATGGAAAGGGGAGGGAATGCCTCCTTTGGAAGCCACCATCAATGTGAGCAGCACCGACCGTGCAGGACAGACCATCAGCAGGGAGATCAAGGTATTCAGGGAGATGGCCAATCCAAACGATGTGCTGATCTATCCAAACCCGTCAAGAGACGAGACAAATCTATATATCCGGTTGGCCCAAAGCAGTCAGGTCACCATCAGGATATTCGATGCGGCAGGCCGGCAGATCTATGAGGAGAAGGGATACCAAGAAAGCAGCTTCACGAGGGCCTTGGATATCCAAAGCTACGCCGCAGGGATGTATCAGGTGATAATACAAGTTGACCACCACTTCATCCACAAGCGCCTGGTCAAAAATTAAAGATATATTTTTTGTTGAATTACTCCCCCTTTTGGCGAAAGCTGAAAGGGGGATTTTTTTTGCCTTAAAAGACCAAATACAACTCTTTCATTATTTAGGGGCTTTTTTTCCATTCACCCTTCTTTTTCTGCCCTTATACAATTTTCAAAAATAATTGACGGAAAGAGGTGAAAATAGGGTTAATCATATTAGTTTTATCGCAAAATAAAATTTCTTAAATATTTCATTTATCCAATTAATTTTATGAAAAAAACACTAAAATCAAAATTTTCAATTGCAGCTGTGGTATTGACCATGGCAGTTTGTCTTTTTTCATGCGAGGGTCCTGAAGGACCGGCCGGCGTAGACGGTTCGCAAGGGGTCCAGGGAGGAGCAGGAGTACCTGGTCCAGTCGGGGCAAATGGTCCCGCAGGTACCGCCGGAACTACCAATATCATCTATAGTCCATGGATTACAAATGTGTGGACCAAACAAGAAAATAACTTTACTGTCGATTTTATTGAAGCACTGCCAATTACACAAGAAATAATGGACAAAGGTGTGGTTTTGGTTTATTTCAAAGAATCACCCACTTCCAATTTTATCAAAATTTTACCAAACACCTATTACACCAATGCAGTGCCGGTTTTTACCATTGATTTTACTGTCGAATTGGGAAACCTCACTATTTTTCATGGCGTCTCCAAAAATCCTGATGGACTCGGGGTAGAAACATATTCTCCGAATTCACAAACCAGGTATATTATCTTTCCCGGAGGAACAGCAGGAAGAATTAAGTATCCTTTTGACATAAATGATTATGAAGAAGTTTGCAGCTACTTTGGAATCAAACCATGATTTTGAATTTAATTACCCATCTCCAATTGCGAATTATTTTTAACCCACGCCATTTTTGAAAGCTTTGTATAACCAAAGTATAAAATGATTCTGGTATAAAAAATCCCCCTTTTGGCGAAAGCTGAAAGGGGGATTTTTTAATCTCATTTTGAAAACCAAAATTCAATCAACCATAAAATTTGATTTAAGGGCCGTTTTTTTGACTTGGGTTAAATTTTATTTTTGGAAAATCTTCAGTTCTTATGGACCGGCACCTTGAATCCAATAAACACATCCGTACTTTTTGAGGAACTTGAAAGGAGATTGGATAAAACCGATCCCGACCCAATCATAAACGGTCCTGCCCTGAATCCGATTCCCCACATGATTCCTGATTGGAATTGGCGTAGACTCAAAGGGCTATAGACGCTCAGAAATTTGGATTCGAACCTGGGGGTGACAGATATGGTATTGACGATGTTGTTTACATTGAAAGTAGATGGACTCCGGAGCGAATAGGCACCGTGAAGGCTTAGGAAAAACTTTTTGGATACATTGTAGTCAGCAAAAGCCTGAATCGAGGATGGAAGTCCCAAAGACTTGTTTCCTACGATCTCTGTTCCCTGAAAATTATCATTCAACACTTCTTCAAGGTCTTTTTCATCAAACTCAGCAACATCTATTGAACTATTCATTCCGTAATTGAATTCCGTGACGTCTGTATAATTGATGGCTCCAATATCGAGGATCGAAACGCCAAACCTTAGCTTGTATGGTTTGTTTGAATAAGCAGAATCAATGGGAATGTCACTTTTTGACCTTAGTTCATAGACAATCCCAAAGTCAGCACCAAAGCCTCCTGTCATATCAGAAAACTCAATTTCCCCCGAATCGAAATCAGAAGTATAGCCATAATCAAGGGTACCGGCTGTGGTAAGGATTCCGGCGGCCGAATTAAAACCAGCACCTAACCGAGGGCTTGAAGTGAAAAGACCTCCTGCACCTGCAAGATATTTGATTGTGGTACCGATTTTCAACCGACTTGAGTTATCCTCAAAGAGGACCCTTCCATAGGTTACTCCAAATTCCCCCCAAGCATGGACCGTACCTGCAAGATTTTGCATATCCACCTGAAAATCGGATTGAGAATCAAATCCGTCTGAAATATTTTCATAAATCAAGCCGCTGATATTGTGGATGTTAAAAAAAGTTCTCACCCGGGTGTTGACACCCAAGCTGCTTTTTTTATTTAGCCTGAACATAACGCCAGGACCTAAAATATCCACATTTCCAAAGAAATTATTGCTGTTTGTCGGAGATTTTGCCACATCAGAGTCGAATGAAAATCCATCTCCGATATTTTTGAGGTCTTGGAAGTTGACTCCCAAGTAATCGTTGCCGACAAAGGCACTGACAGAAATGATGTTGAATTCAAACTTTGTTTTGGAACCTGCGACATTGGCAGGATTGAGAAGAATGGAATTTACTCCTGAGTAATTGTCGATCATATTTCCGATGTAGGATTGGGCATGGGAAAAATGGGAAATCGATAAAAACATCATTGCAATTGCAATGGATTTGCTTGGGTGTTTCATAAGAAAGGAAAATTAAAAGTTATTTATTTTGTTAATTTATTTCCTAAGATGATCAGAATAAAATAAAATAAAAATACAACAAAAGTACTATTTTTAAACTAAAAGATATTCAAAAACCAAACGTTATTGGGTTTAAATTGGAATGAGGATCCTGACAAGTTCACGCCTTTTTTAATCTCTTATCCACACACCAATCCAAGGCCGGCCTCCCTAACTACCGGGAGCGGAACTCCTCACATCAAACGGGCATCCTTTTTCTGGCAATACTTCTTGAGGAGACTTCTTGACTCGATATTTTATATCAACAAATGATATTGCTCCCCACCTTAAGCAAGACAACAATACCCTATATAAATTACCGGTAATACATTG
>JBBRFK010000375.1:0-3339 GCA_038224435.1 Cytophagales bacterium
TAGGACCCAAACAATTGCCGAAAATTAAATTGTTGTTCCTATTATTCATTCAAAAGCTTAGAAATCTGATGATTCATGTCAGGAATTTTATTTTTCATAACGTCCCAAACGATCGTATAATTTACTCCAATGTAATCGTGAATCAATCTGTCCCGCATTCCAGCCATGTTTTTCCATGGGATCGAATTCCATTTTACTTTTAGATCAGCCGGTATTTTTTTGGTAGCTTCTCCAATAATTTCCAAACTCCTCACGGCGGCACGCTTCAAAGTTTCATCTTGCATGAAATCCTGAAACGATAAGTTTTCACTCACTGAAATGATAAAGGAACATTCATCTTGAATATGTCGAAGGTATTCTTTAGAATCTCTAAACATATTGCACTTCACTTAAGATTTTTGGGCCGATATAGGGGCTCAAACCATTTTTGGTTACCACTTCGATCCTTTGGTTTTTGAATATATTTTCAAATAAATCGCAGACAGCCATAAAGTTGTCAAAGGTTTCTTTGTCAGAATCGAATTCAACCAGCAAATCAATATCACTGTCGCTAGATTGTTCATTGCGTATATAGGAACCAAATAGGCCAACATTTCGAATGCCAAATTTCGTAAGCTTTTGCTTATTGTTCCTGAGCTCTTTTAATATGTTATCCTTGGTTGTCATCTGAAACTTTCCTAAAAATACAAAAAGTGTCAAGAAATCGGTATCATTATTTCGTAGTGTATTCGCTTTGTTGAATCTTTAGTCAAAAATTTTAAAAAAAATTTGACCATTCCTTGCCTAAGTTTTGTCACCACTGAATTAGATCCACCCAAGTTTTGTCTTCACTGAATTTCTTGAAGAAAACCCCTTATTACTTTAAAAAAACCTCAATCCAGCCCTGCCACCAATCCACAGTTGGGTGGAAATATTGTCCGAGGGATAATTGCTTTCAGAAATAATCCTTGGATTGCTGTAGGTAAACAGGGCGGGATGGTCGGTAAAAGAACTGTCATAGACCCATAAGTTGAGACTTGGTCCTGCATAGATTCCGATTTTCATTGCCAGGCGGTATTCCAATCCGATATAGAATCGGTTGACCAGGTTCAAAGCATCCACGGTGCCTTTGTTGAGTTGCTGCGAACTCAGCTCAATGTTTAAAAATGTCTTTTTGCCCAAAGCTGGGGCGCTACCGATCCCATAGCCAAATGCCCAAACGGGTAATTCCGAACTGTCAGTCCTCAACCCAGCAAACAGCATGGTGTAAAATGACCTCGTTCCGGATCGGAGGGAAATATTGAGAGGGAGCATTTCATCAGCCCCGATTTCAACTTGGTGGTAACCGTTCCAAACAAAGTTGATCAAACCGATCTGTACCCCACGGATGCTGTCAGCATAGTTGAAAAGCCCGATCTGTGTCCCTTTGACATTCCTGCCGACGTTGATGACTCCTGCCAATTGTACGCCATCCACATCCAAATAGGAAAAATTGGAAATACCTGCAGCCTGCATTCCTTTGAAGTTTTTTGTCCCCAGATTGATTAATCCGGCCATTTGAAGTCCGCTGGCATTTCCGGTATTGAAATTGGTAAGTCCTGCCAACTGAACGCCATCCACCGAATCTTTGACAGCATTTGCAAGCCCGGCCATCTGGAGGCCTTTGACTGTTCCGCTTACCTGATTGAATAGGCCTGCCGCTTGAATGGATTTGACATTTCCACGGTCGAGGTTGAACAATCCTCCTAACTCCAACTTGTCAGTTCCTGCTGAAAATCCGCCGAAAATATTGATTGAATAATCATTGACCACACTTCCTGAGAGCTTTCTGTTGGTACCGATGAAAGGAAGCAGGGAAACCTGAAATCTCCTGTGAATGGTATCCTGCATGTTTTCAAGGTTGGTAAATCCGACAGATTTTTTAGTCCAAACCCAAAAATCCTTAAATGGTTCTGCGATATTTTGACCCAACTCTTCCAAATCTATCTCCTGCGATTTGAGCTTGATTTTTTTAAATGTGGAAAATTTTTGATCTACCAAGACGGTATCTGTATAGTCTTTCCTGTTGATGACCAGCTGCATTTCTTCCAAAGCAGGATTTTTGACTGTCAGGTAAAAGTAGCCATACTCGTCAGTCAGGGATGATTTTAGCGTGATTGGGTCATATACAGTGACATCCCGAACGGCCTTCCCTGTAGTCTCATCGACCACATAGCCGCTGATGACCACCTCTTTTTGGTTGGTAGGTTTGGGAGTCAGGATGATGTAGACGCCTTTTTGTTTGATGTCCACATTTCCTTCAAAAACCAATTCCAAAACTTCTCTCAGAGGTTGGTCGGAAAAATTACCTGTCACTTTTTTGTTGACATCTATCGCCGAGGAACTGTAAGAAAACACTGATCCGGCTGATTGGGATAGGCGCCTGAGGAAGATTTCCAAAGGTTCATTATTGCTAGAAATGGTGACTTTTTTTTCCAATATCGGACGCTGCTGTGCCTTAGTGCTGACAACCGGCAACAAAAGCCAACCCAATATAAATAGGGTTAAGACTAAATTTTTTTTGGATAGGTCGATTTTATCAATAGCAGCCATCTCCACTGATCCGGACAAGGTTATTTTCATATTTCACTTCCAACCCCAATGTTTCTGCGATCACGGAAAGAATCGTTTCCAACTCCTCGTTTTCAAATGCTACTGTCAATTTGCAGTTGGAAATATCGCCTTCCATGACAAACCTGCGGTCATATACCAAGCTTAGTCTTTCCAAAACCTGACCCAATGGTTCTTCTTGGAATACAAACGCCCTGGTTTTGAATGCTGCCACATTGGGATCTGCTTCTGTTTTATAAAAAGTCTCTGAAGCCTTGTCATAAGTTCCTTTTTCACCTTCATACAGCGTAAGGCCGTCATTACCGTCTTTGAAGAATCTCACGGTACCTTCCTGAACGGTAACTTCCACCAAAGCACTGTCCGCAAAAGCTTTGACGTGAAAGACTGTCCCGATATCTTCAATCTGCAATTCTCCGGCTTCCACTATCCAATTTACTTTTTTGGTTTCAGGAATGCTGATCAATGCCTCTCCGTTCAATTGAATCCTCCCTGTTTTTTTCCTTTCATTGTAAGCCACTTTTACATCAGAATTTTGGTTCAGAGAAATTTCTGTGAGGTCAGGCATTTGTTCTGTAACCATGGTCTGATCGGCCATAAACTGGAATTCTCGGGGCTTAGACCATTGTCTGTAAAAAAGGAAGGAAACTGCAAACAGGAGCGTCAATCCTGCGGCTATTCTCCAGCTAGGCAGCAGAAACCTTGATTGACCTTTTTTCTTGCCAATCTGGCTTTTGACTCTGATCCAAGCTG
>JBBRFK010000376.1:0-3308 GCA_038224435.1 Cytophagales bacterium
GGCAATTCGCCCGGAGGGAATATTTCAGTCCGGTTTATAGAAATCCCCGGAAGTAACAATGATCCGATGTATAACGATCTGGACGCGACACCGATTCTCTATCAGTTGAACAGCTATTTTGAATTTTCGGGGATGAGTCCAAGTAGCAATCTGATCGAAATGAGGATTTCTGCCAAAAATCTGGTTGTGGACGATGTCGATGACCTGAGGATTACAGGCAACGGAATTGCGTCTAGTGGAAACCATTTGCCGGGATTGGATCCCAACGAATTGTGGGCAAGAAGGGAATTGGAATATGGTCAAATCAACGGGAACTTATTTACGGTAGGCAGTTTCAGGTTGCTGTCGGTCTTGCCTGTGACATGGCTTGATGTTTCTGCAAAATGGAACAGCGAAAACATTGAGGTTTTATGGTCCACCGCCAAAGAAGCAGGAAACCAAAGCTTTTTTATCCACCGGTCTTTGGATGGCATCGACAATTTTGAAATTTTGGGAGAGGTTGCCTCCAAAGGTGACAGCGACCAAATCCAGGAATACCGGTTTTCTTATTTCGACAAATTAAGCCGCACCGAAACCTACTTTCAAATTGAGCAAAGGGATTTCGATGGCAAAAACGCTTTCAGCAAGGTATTTAAGCTTGAAGGAAATCCGGGTTTTATCCAAGAACATAAAGCCACGGTCTGGCCCAATCCTTATGAAAGTGGCCCAATACATTTTGGTTTTCCCTCAGGCATTAATCCCGATCAGATTTCCATTGGAATTTCAGATATGAAGGGCCAATCTTTCCATTTTGGGAAATATCCTGACAGCGATTTTGAGCAATTTTTGGGGAAACTCCCTCCCGGTATATACCTCATTGAGTTGATGACCAACGAGAAAAAATATGTGGTGAAGCTTATTAAGAAATAAATGCTGATTTTTTGCCACTCGTAAAATTATGGACTGACTCAAAAGCTCCCATACAGATTAATTTTTTAACTTGTCCGTCAAACCCAATCGCAACCTATGACCATTATATTTGTTTTTGTCAGCATCTTGGTTCTGATCTTACTGATCACTTGGCTAAAGCTGAATCCGTTTTTGGCATTCTTGATTTCCTCGATCCTTGCCGGTTTTTTGCTTGGGATCCCACCAGAACAGATTGCCGGTTCGATACAGAAAGGAATCGGAGGATTGCTTGGAGATTTGGTCATTGTCATTGTGATGGGCGCCATGTTGGGCAAGTTGGTTGCGGAAAGTGGTGCGGCACAGCGGATAGCTGATACACTGATGTCAATCTTCGGAGTAAAAAACGTGACCTGGGCCATGATGGTTACCGGACTTGTAGTCGGGATTCCCTTGTTTTACAATGTCGGATTTGTACTCCTTGTCCCTTTGGTTTTTTCGGTTTCATATAGATATAAGCTCCCTGCAGTTTATGTGGGGATTCCAATGTTGGCAGCGCTTTCCGTTACCCATGGATTCTTACCACCGCATCCTTCGCCCGCTGCTTTGGTAGCGCAGTTCGGAGCAAATATGGGATTGACCTTGGCTTATGGGCTGATAGTGGTCATTCCAACCATCATCATCGCAGGACCAATTTTCGCCAAGTTTTTGAAGAATATTGACTCTAAACCTCTCCAAACTTTCCAGGCAAAACAAAGAGAAGAGAAAGACCTTCCCGGGACATTCAACAGTTTCTTTTCAGCTCTTTTTCCTGTTTTCCTTTTGGTAGGAACGGCCATAGTAAGCCTGCAGATGTCTCCAGACCATGTCCTCTTTCCCTATTTCAAGTTTGTGGGTGACCCTGGTATGGTGATGTTGATTTCTCTTTTGATAGCGACCTTTACTCTTGGGACGAAGATGAATTTCAAAATTCCCCAATTGATGGACTTGTATGTGGTCGCTGCCAAAGACGTCGCCATGATCTTGCTGATCATTGCCGGAGCCGGAGCTTTGAAGCAGGTTTTGATGGACTCGGGTGTCAGTCAGACCATCGCTGATTCCTTGCAGGGATGGGATGTGCATCCTTTGGTTTTGGCCTGGTCAATCACAGCCATAATCCGGGTTTGCGTGGGTTCGGCAACAGTTGCCGGCCTGACTACAGCCGGCATCATTGCGCCTATGGTTAGCGGGGGAAATGTGGATCCCAATTTATTGGTATTGGCCATTGGAGCAGGGAGCTTGATGTTTTCTCACTTCAATGACGGTGGATTTTGGCTATTCAAAGAATATTTCAATGTGAGTATCAAAGACACCATCAAATCTTGGTCATTGATGGAAACAATCGTCGCAGTGGTTGGATTAGGAGGCGTTTTGGTTTTGGATATATTTGTTTGAAAAAGTATAAATGGATATATGCCTTGCAAGATAAATTGACATAGTTTAGGAATTAACCGCTTTCTTCAAGGATTGGATTTAACCTCAACTCTAAGCCTTATTTCGATTTATTTCTACTTTATATTCCCTGCATTTCATTCATATTCCAACTTTATAGCAATTATACATCAACCCTATTTCAGTTCGAATTCCATTTGTCTCATATTTCAAATCTCAAATCTAATTTCATGAAATCTCCAGAAGAAAACTTTGCCGCCTTAGGCTTGACATTGCCTACACCACCCAAGCCACTTGGTGTTTACAAACCTTGCTTGGTTGATGGGAAATACCTGTATTTATCCGGACACGGGACTGTTCAAAATGATGGAACCCTGATAATCGGCAGGGTCGGAAAAGACATGGACATGGAAGCAGGAAAATTGGCGGCAAGACAAGTCGGTCTCGCCATGTTGGCGACAATCAAAGCCAATATCGGATCCCTTGACAAAGTGAAGCGTGTCATCAAAGTATTGGGAATGGTAAATTGTACTCCTGAATTTGAAAGACATCCTTATGTGATCAATGGCTGTAGTGAATTATTTGCCAAAGTCTGGGGTGAAGAAAACGGTATCGGAGTAAGAAGTGCCGTGGGTTTTGGTTCTTTGCCAGATAACATTCCTGTGGAGATAGAGGCACTATTTGAGTTGGAATAAGGGTTTTTGATTTGCAATATTCAAAATTGATATAATTTAGGAATCAATCACTTTTTCAAACAATGGGTTTAACTTTAATTCTAAGGCTTATTTCGATTTATATCTACAGTATTTCAATCTATTTCCATCCTATTTCATTTCTAAAAATTTCCTCATAAAATGTTTACCATAGACGCCCATTTGGATCTCAGCATGAACGCCCTGGAATGGAACAGGGACCTGACAAAACCTATATCTGAGATCAATTCGAGGGAGGAAGGATTGAAAGACAAGCCTGACCGGGGAAATGCGTTGGTT
>JBBRFK010000377.1:0-3277 GCA_038224435.1 Cytophagales bacterium
CATGGCAAAAGACGATGCCGTCGCCATCAAAGTAACGCCGGTAATGGCTGCTGATTCCCATGAAAGACTTACCTATTCCATCTCTGCGGAAAACAACAAAGTCGCCAAGGTGAGTATGGCTTGGGATAAAGTGAGGTTGTCATTTATGGTAGACACCCAGGTGGATCAAAAAATGGAAGGCTTCAAAGGAGCATTCTAATTAAACTCCATTACAATCAAAGTATAAAAAAACCTCCGATATAGGAGGTTTTTTTTATAAGAATGAAATTGTCAGGATGAATATATTTAATCAAACGAAAGCTTACCCTTCGGTTCTGGCATTGATCTTCCATCTTCTTTTACAATTTCAATCCAAAGTTGCATAGCTTCATAAATCAGAATTTCGTATTTATACATAATTCACGAAAGTTTATATTTTATTATTAAGTCTTGGATTTGCTTGACTTGATAGGGCTTAGCTCTTCCATCTTTTGAGCTTTGAATATTGATAATCTCGGGGATCCCAGGTTTTTGTATAGCATATGGCTTCCTGAGGATTGTCTTTCAACAAACCCCAATTGATTGAGAAACGATTTACTTTTCCGTCCATGTTACCCCTGTATCTTTCCAGCTTTTGGAATTGGCTGAATCCAGCACCGCCTGACATACCTTTTGGGTTTCATAGGCATCTTTGAAAGTCGGATGGCAAGGGTTTCCTGTTTCTAGGCTTTGGAAGAAGTCAGCAGCATGATGGATGAATGAATGCTCATAGCCAATGCTTGTTCCCGGAATCCACCACCTATTCATGTAAGGTTGTTCCCCTTCTGTGATGTGGATTTTTCTCCATCCCCTGACATGTGCCTCATCATTATGGTCAAAATACTCCAACCAGTTCATGTCATGTAAATCCCAGCGGATGGATGCGTGTTCCCCATTGATTTCAAAGGTGTAAAGTGCTTTATGACCCCTTGCATACCGGGTCGCTTCAAACAACCCAAGAGATCCATTGTCAAAATGGCAATGAAAAATGCAGGCATCGTCAATGCCGACTTTTTGCACTTGTCCACTTCCCTGATGTACCCTTTCTTTGACAAAAGTCTCGGTCATGGCGGATACATCTTTGATGCCACCGTTAAGCCACATCGCTGTATCGATGCAATGTGCCAAAAGGTCTCCGGTCACACCCGAACCTGCTGCATCCACATCCAATCTCCAGAGTCCATCTCCTCCTTGCGGCAGTTCCGGATTGATCGTCCAGTCCTGAAGAAAGTTGGCGCGGTAATGGAAAATCTTGCCGAGTTTACCGGAATCGATGATTTGTTTGGCTAATGTCACAGCGGGGACTTTTCTGTAATTGTACCAAACCGTGTTTTGGACACCGGTTTGGGCTACTGCTTTGACCATTGCTTCACCTTCTTCCAATGTTTTGGAAAGAGGTTTTTCACAAAGAATCATTTTGCCAGCGGCGGCGGCGGCAATGGCAATCTCTGCATGGGAATCATTTGGCGTACAGATGTCCACTGCATCAATGTCCGCGCGGGCGATGATTTTTTTCCAGTCCGTTTCATAAGAGGCATAACCCCATTGCGCTGCAAAAGCTTTTACCTTTTCTTCTCTTCTAGCGCAAACTGCCTGAAGTACTGGCTGGAATTGATATTCAGGAAAAAAGTCAGGTATCCGCTTATAGGCACTGGTATGGATTCGGCCCATCAGGCCTGTCCCTATCATTCCGATTCTTATAGGTTTTTTGTTCATGGCTTATTTGGATTTAAAGATTTGAAAATTGAAAAAATGAAAAATTCTAAAGATTTAAGGTTCAATAGGTTAGAAGGTTGTAATGTTTTAAAGTTCCGGACTTGTCATCAACCCGTTGCTCTGGCATCTAACTTCCCACTTCTTACTTCCTATTTCCGACTTCTCTCCTCATTCCTGCCAGCCATGTGCATTGCGTACCTCGATCATTTTGGCGAGGATATCATTCCATGTCTGCTGTTTGCCCATGACGGCATTGGGAAACATACAGCCATCCCAACAAATATGTTGAAAAGCTTTGGTGAGTTCACCCTCCGCATTTCGCAACCAAAATCCGGCATCCTTCGCTATATCCAATTTTCCATTTGGATCATTGGCGAGGCAATGTCTTCCGGTTTTGTCATGTGAACCCGAA
This sequence comes from Cytophagales bacterium, assembly GCA_038224435.1. GTDB lineage: Bacteria > Bacteroidota > Bacteroidia > Cytophagales > Cyclobacteriaceae > Cognataquiflexum. The sequence goes on from JBBRFK010000377.1 coordinate 2,147, forward strand.
CCGAAAACCGTCCCGTCGTTTTGGGCCACATGGAAATCAATGGTCCAAGGCCGAAGGGCTTTTGTCAATTTTTTGAATGCCTCATCCAACGTGTCCCTATCATTCCATTCAAAATCCTTAGGGAGAATCCTGTCGTCAGGACTGTTGTAGCCCAGCATGTATAGGAAAGTATGGGACATATCCGCTTGGAATCCGATATTTGGACGGTTGGTCTGGTCAAGGGTGTCAATCATTGCTCTCCAGGAGTGCATACCTCCCCAACAGATTTCGCCTTCAGCTGCCAGTTTTTCTCCAAAATCAGCCGCTACATCACAGGCCTCCCGGAATGTTTGGGCAATCAGCTTGGTGTTATTGATAGGGTCTTTGGTCCAATTCTCAACACTGCTTGCGGAATCTATTCGAACCACTCCGTAAGGTCTCACGCCAAGATCTTTCAGTTTTTGGCCAAAAACGCAGGATTTTCGCACCATTTCTACAAAAAGCGCACGTTCTTCCTTGCTTCCCATGGCCGGCCCTCCCCAGATAGGAGCGACAAGACTTCCGATATTCAGGTTGAGTCCCTGGACTTTTTCGGCCAATCTTTTGATGCCGTCTTCTGACATGTCCAAGTCGATATGCGGATCAAAAAGTCCGATATCAATCCCGTCAAACTTTACACCGTTGACCTCCGCGGCGGCGGTATGTTGCAGCATTTCATCAAATGAAATAATTGGCTCCGAGTCCGGGCCTTTTCCCACAATACCCGGCCATGTGGCATTGTGCAGTTTTGGATAATTATTTTGGGACATGGTAATTTTGGTTTTATGGTTATTGGGTAAATGGTTATTTGGTTAATGGTTATTGGCTAATTTCAAACTTTTGATTGCTCCTCAAGCGGTTTTTATGACTGTCACTCTGAGGAACGAAGAGTCTCTTTTGCACAGCTTTACGTAAATTTACCGTTACTCTAAGGAACGAATAGTCTCTTTTGAACAGCATGGTGTGACAGAGATGCTACAATTTCAAATCCGGATTATCCGGTCCGAAGTGCTTGAGCATCACGATAGGATCGGTTTTGGAATGGTTTGTAATATTGACGCCAGCCATTGCCGCACTTTCAGAGACAAAATACTCATCATATGTCAGTTGTCC
>JBBRFK010000378.1:0-3271 GCA_038224435.1 Cytophagales bacterium
TTTGATTTCATTGGACCTAACAGACATGATGCCGAACTTGGCTGTTGGCCATTTGAGTAAATCCCATTCTCTTTCCCACTGAAACCTCCAAAACACCATCCTTGGAAAAGGAATTAATTTGGTTTTGCCATGGAGGTTATATTTATGAGCATTGGTAAAATTGCCAAAATGAACTCGAAAGGGAATTTCGGGAATTAGATGATGCTTTTTGAATAGAATTTTAAATTTTCATATCAATTTGACTTTTCAATCACCTATGGGCATATCCAACATCAAGATTTACCATCTGGAAGAAACGGATAAATTTTTTAAAAACCCAAGCTTTTTGGCAGCATGGGATGACCTTTTTCAATCCTGCCCTTGGGCTACGGTTTTCCAATCCAGGGATTTTATCTTGACTTGGTTTGATTGTTTCAAAGATTACCAACCCACTATCATCACGGATTGGGATGGACAAACGATGAAAGGACTTTGGGTACTTACCGAATCCAAAGGAAGCTTTACTGGACCGGGCTTGGATTTAGCCGAATACCAGGTTTGGCTTTCTACACCCGAATTTGAAATGACTTTTGTGGAAAATGCCCTGACTGCATTCGTAAAGGTTTTTCCAAACAAAGCTATCTACATGAAATACATACCAGGATCTACTCCACGGGAAGTGTTTGGAAGCAGCCGCTTTCTAAAGGAAAGGACTGTTTGGAGACAATACTTCCAACCCCTCATGGTGGTGGACAAAGAGGCACTCGAAAACGAACTGAAAAAGAAAAACCGAAAGGAAAAAATCAACCGACTCAACAGATTGGGTGAACTGCGGTTTTCAAATATCGGGGACCCGGCACATTTCAAATCCCTGATCGATGAAATGGCACTCCAGAGTGACTTCCGCAAGGGGGCCTTATACAACAAAACATTTTTCTCCGACGAACCTCAAAGAAAGGCCTTTTTGCTCCGGTTGTTTGAATTGGGCCATGTCCACGTGACCACCCTTGCTGTGGGCGACATACTTATTGCCTCCAATGCAGGAATCATGGGGAGAGACATCGTCCACTTACAGGGTATTAACAGCCATTCCCCTTTCTATTCAAAACATTCCCCCGGCATCCTCCATTTCCTGATGTTGGGCATTGCCCTAAGTGATGCCCATATCCCTATTTTTGACCTTACCCCTGGTGGGGCAGATGGTTATAAAGCTGTATTGGCCAACAGACAAGATACCGCTTATGAATGGAGGTTTGGATCCAAACCCTATGCCCTTCGGGTTAGAATCCTGGAATCGGTCAAAAGAAAAATCAAATCCTACCTGACGAAAAATTCGCTTTGGGGATTGGATTGGCAGGAAATTCTCGAAAACACCCATATTTGGAAAGTCAAACTAAAAACCATTAAAAATACGCTGACCCTGTCAAAAAAGAGGTTTAGTATAAATTTTTTGGCATCGAAAGCTGCTGAGGTCAGGTTACCTGCTTGGGATACGATGAAAACCTTTTCAGACCGATATCCCGCTGCGATTGGAGATGGTGCAGATTTAAGAATTCAAAAAAACCGGATTGCCGACCTCTTTCTTTGGCAGGAAACAGAATCAAGGATTTCAAAGGCTTCCTTGTTTTTGGATTGCCTCAACAGAATCGAATTTGGCCAACAGATGTTTACCATGACCGAAAGCAGCAAACTTATTGGTATCGCTTGGCATATTCCCCCTGAGGCAAAAAAACAAGCCAAAGAAGAAAGAAATCAAACCGGGAATAGACCTCATGTCATTTTATTTTCCTGCTATCAATTGGGTAAAGGAATGGATATACTCGAGATTTTTTCCCAGATGCTTCATTTAGAAATAGGCGAAAAAGACGTACCCAATTGCCTATTGGAATTTGCAGAGAATCAAAAAGAATTGAAGAGACTTCTTACCTAGAAATTCGGGATTGAAAATAAAAAGTTATGTACAAAAAACACAAAAGCCGCTAGATCTAGCGGCTTTTGTGTTTAAAATGTTTCCTCATGTGTCTTCTTTCCAAAAACTGTCAACCAGATGATTTTGATGTCAAGCCATAAAGTCCATTTTTTTAGGTAAACCAAATCGTGGGAAGTCCGTTGCTTTTTTTGTTCTTCGGTATCCAATGGGCCTCTCCATCCATTCACTTGGGCCCAACCGGTAATCCCCGGCTTATAGTAATGCCTCACCATGTATTTATCCTCGGTTTCCTGCATCACTTGATTCAAGAAAGTCCTGTGAGGACGTGGTCCTACCACACTCATCTCTCCTGTCAATACATTGATAAACTGGGGCAATTCATCGAGGCTATACTTTCTTAAGAACTTTCCGATTTTAGTGATTCTTGGATCATCCTTTACTGTGGATTGAGTTCCTCCGACTGCGCTGTCATTGCTGTTCATCGACCTGAATTTATACACCTTGAATGACTTTCCACTTTTTCCGATTCGGACCGGCATATAAAATACTGGTCCCGGGGAATCCAATTTTATCAACAACCCTATAAAAATGAATATAGGAGAAAGAAATAGGAGCACCGCTGAGGCAAAAACAATGTCAAAAATGTTTTTCAATAAATTTGTAAACCAATTATCCAAAGGAAGCTGACGTATGTTTACCAACTGAAGATCGCCAAATTGATAGGTCTTGAAGTTCTCCCCAAAAATCCCCTGATAATCAGGAACAAACCTGATCCGGGTTCCGTGGTAATCTGCGATTTCCATTATGGATTTTATCTTATCAAGTTCGCTGTAAGGCAGGGCGATGATTATCTCATCAGCAAAGTTATATTTAAGATATTCCTTCAAGCTATCTAATGACGCTACTACCTTGTCATTTTTTGATTTTATTGATGTTTCAGGACTACAATCAATAAACCCTTGAACGGCAAACTTTGCGTAGGAATTTGACTCTAAAAAACCTGCAACTTTATTTGCCAGTTGACCTGAACCTGCGATAAGGGTAGTACTCATTTTGGATCTTCTTTCTATAATAGGTGCGGAAAGTCTGATCACAAGTGAGTTGGTGATGATTCCCAAAGAAGGTATTCCTGCCAAAATAGCCATCAATAAATTCCTGACATCTTTTGGAAAAGAAAATACCAAGTAGATGATTCCAATGATTCCGGCGAGAATAAAATAAGTTTTGAAATACTTACTCATCCGGGATTTAAAGAAACTGCTCCCAGTCCAATCCACGTATAATTTATTCGAGTATCCAATGATAAGCCAAAGAGCGATCAATGCAACCAAAAATACGATTTCCATTCTTTGGAAATTGAGA
>JBBRFK010000379.1:0-3262 GCA_038224435.1 Cytophagales bacterium
ATCAACTTTGTCATCACCATCAGAATCGATCAGGATTTTGAGGTTGGTTCCCTGAGAAATATAAACCCCCTCAGGAGCAATCTCAAAACCCATCGGCAGGTGCAATCCATCTGCGAAAATGATTTGTTTGTCTGCTTTGCCGTCGTTATCGGTATCTTCCAATATGATGATCTTGTCATTTGGCTTTGAATCCCCAGGCTTGTAATGGGGGTAACTCGGGATCGTAGCGACCCAAAGTCTGCCTTTGTTGTCAAAGCTCATCTGAACAGGATTGGCCAAATTCGGAAATTCTACTTCGGATGCAAAAAGTTCGATTTTGTAACCTTCAGGTACAGTCAGTTTGTCCAAAGCATCCTGACCGTAAAGGTATTCTGTACTCCCGTTTTGGTCAGGGTTATAGTTGGTTTCGACGGGAGGTAATGTTTTGGTATTTTTATCTGCAGCGGCAAGGTCCATTTTCTCCCCTTTACCTGCTTTCCAGATGGCTTCATCACGTATCGCAGTCATCTGTCGGATTTTTTCCAATTCGGCGGGATAATTATCCGGACCGAAGGGATTGTAGCGACGGCCATAGACGTGGACGCCATTTGGGATTTTGTAGTCGTTGTGCCACATCCAGTTTTTTTCCATCACCATGTCATGGATCAGCTCCCGGTGTTCTTCGGCTTTGGGATTTTCGTCACCGAAAACAACATCGGCAAGCAATCCAGCAAACTTTTTGTATCCTTCTTCATTCAATTGAGAACCGTCAATGGTCAAAGGTTCCGTATTGGATTCAAACCATTTTTGAGAAGGAGCAAAAGCATCCACAAAAAGGACTTTGTTCCTCTCAGCCACTTCCTTCATCGCTTGGGTGTAAAGCGACAGGTTTTCATTTTCCATTTTCCCGTTTGGCAAATCCCTGCTATCAGAAAGATCTTCAAAAGCGATTGGCGAAATGATGGCCAATTTCGGGGAGGTTTTGCCATTGTATTGCTGCTTTAAGGTATGCTTGATAAAAGCATCGAGTTCCCCTTTGTAATTATCGAGACCGTCAGGTCCTTGAAAGGATTCATTGTAACCAAAAAACGCCAAAATAACATCAGCCTGATGGCGTACCAGCCATTCATCGGGTGACTCATAATGGCCCTCTGAACCAGAATTATTGGCATATTCTGTCTGGAATTCCTCCGCACCCGGGAATGCCCATGGAGACTCTCTGCCGGAATGTGGTCGGAATCCAGGTGTAATTCCACCATCTGCCATGTTCCTGATGTACAGCAGGCTGTCAGGATACCTCACATGCATTTCTGTCTCAAACTGCCCATATTCAATCATCCTTGAGGCAAGGTTGTTGCCAACGAGGATGATGTGGGAGCCTTTGTTGAAATCAAGGGATTCGGATTTTTTGCATTGGTAAAAAATGGAGGAGATTAGCAAAATCAGGGTGATTTTTAGCAATTTTTTGCTGCTTTTTTTGAATGGGTTTATCATGTTGCGCTTTTGTTTATAAATATCGCCTTTGATTATTCTCTCGGACATAGGTGGTTTTCTGAATGATAAAAGTTTTTTTTATTTACCGTTTTTCTATCCTGTCTTATCCTGTTTGTTTGAGTTGACAGGTTTGGGGAATTTCCTTTTAAGATATAAACAGGGATTTCAAATAGCAAATAGGAATTGGCAGTCGGCAAAAAGTTATTTTGAATATTGCTTTGGATAAGAGAAACGTGACGGTACAGGATGGATTTATATGCAAAAGAGAAGAAAATTAGGATTACAATTTCTTAATCAATTCAATTGAGTTAAATTTTCAAATGATTTCAGAAGGCTTTTGGCTTTGGCAGTTTTTGGGAAGGCTCCATCCTATGGTGGTCCATTTTCCTATTGCCCTGTTGCTTTTTGCAGCTTTACTGGAATTGCTTACCATTGGGAGGTATCAATCCAAGTTGCGGCCCGGCATCAACATGATGGTTTTGGCGGGGGCTGCATCGGTTTTGGTGGCAGCGGTGTTTGGTTTTCTTCTTTCAGAAAATGAACAGATGGAAGGTGAATTGCTTGAACTCCACCGTTGGCTGGGAATAGGAACGGCCGTTTTCAGTTTGGCTATCCTTTTTCTTTTAAATCAAGTTTGGAAAAAAAACCAAACCCAACACATCAAAACTTATCGGACGGCACTTTTTATAACCGCTTTCGGAGTGGGATTTACAGGGCATTTTGGCGCTTCATTGACGCATGGAGAGGCATTTTTGTCTGAGACATTTCCTTGGAATGGAAGTAATCCCTATGATTCAGGCAATTTTGACCTAGCTTCCTACGAAATCGGAACATCGGGATTGAGTCCCTATAAAGAAATGCAACTGATCGGTGAGGTCCGTACCATATTAGCCCACAACTGCTACAAGTGCCACAGTGGCGCAAAGATTGAAGGGGAATTGAGGTTGGATGAAAAGGAATTTGTCTTCCAGGGTGGAGAATCCGGTGCCATCCTGATTCCCGGAAATCCCGCTGAAAGTGAACTTATCCGCCGCATCAACCTCCCAAAGAACCACAAAGACGTCATGCCTGCAAAAGGCCAACATTTGACCAAGGAGGAAATTGAATTGATCAGCTTTTGGATTGAAAAAGGCGCACCTTGGCCTGATGGCGCAGCACAAATGAGCATATACCGTGTGGCGGAAATGGCTCCAAGGAAACCGAAACTTCCAACCCCTAAAGCCGGAATGGAAAACCCGATCGACCTTTGGGTCAATGCTTATTTCGAAGAAAATAATGTTTCTTGGCAGGCCGTTGTGGATGACAGGACCTTTCTCCGCAGAATTTATCTGGATGTAGTGGGGTTGGTTCCAAGTCCTGAAGATTTGGAATCTTTTTCAAAAGATACCAACCCTGAAAAAAGAGCCATTTGGCTCCGGAAGTTGCTGGACCAAAATGAGGATTATGCCACCCATTGGCTGACTTTCTGGAATGACGCGCTGAGAAATGACTATACCGGCACCGGCTACATCACCAATGGCCGGTATAACATTACCGATTGGCTCTATAAATCCCTTCAAAACAACAAACCTTACGATGTTTTTGTCAAGGAATTATTGAATCCAACCGATGCTTCCAAAGGTTTCATCGAAGGCATCCGCTGGCGTGGAACGGTCAATGCCAGCCAAAGGACGGAGATGCAGGCCGCCCAAAATGTCGGTCAGGTAATCTTGGGACTCAACCTCAAATGTGCTTCCTGTCATGACAGTTTCATCAGCGATTGGAAGCTGGAGGAAGCCTATGCTTTCGC
>JBBRFK010000380.1:0-3256 GCA_038224435.1 Cytophagales bacterium
ATCACCGCTTTCATCCAAGGGCTTAAAAATGGTGGACCAAACTTCTACCTGCATTTCACCGGTATTCTCATAGGAGGTTCCCAATATCTTATCCGCGGGTTCATTGTAGAAAATCAGATTACCCGAGGTATCTGTGATGAACACAGGGATCGAAAGACAATCTGCCAATTGGCGGTTGAGTATAATCTCGATAGGGTAGGATGGCATTATGAATCATTTTTGGCTTGTATAAATATAAAAAAAACAAATTTATAAAGTTAAAGAATTTTTTAATCGATTATAAATTCCAAATGATATTCTGGAAATATAGAAAATAAATCAATATTAATTTATAACCACGCCAAACCCGTTCATTTCGAAATTGTGAACCTTTTCTCTTATTGAAATTTTTGATGCTGAAAAATTATCCCCAAGTATAGAGTTATCAAATTTCAAACAGTACAAAAAAAGCCATTTCCGCTAGACCCATTTTCCTATCACTGGTAAATATTCTCGTTTTTTTGCACAATCAGGAATGTGGTATCAAATCACTTTAAGAAGGATTCAGTCCAAAAATCCACTTAGAAAACCAGATTGCAGAAATCCAAATGCGAACTATAAATGGTTTAAATGGTAGCAATCTTTCATGTTTTTAGCTTTATTTTCGAATATTACTTTACGTGGACCAAAGCATTTTGAATGAAATTCAATCCATAATGAGAAATTCAAAAGTGAGGCCTCAATAAAGGATAAAAATATTCCAATCAACTGGGTAAAAACCAATTCAAAATATGAAGCTTTTCAAAAAAAGTGCACTCTTAGGACTTCTCCTGCTTTTTTCCTTATCGGTATTTGGACAGCAATTACCCGGTCCAAGGCTGATTATAAGGGGAGATGATATGGGTTCTTCCCGATCCGCCAACCTCGCTAACATTGAGACATATACAAACGGTGTGGAAACCTCCATCGAAGTGATGGTGGTCACGCCGTGGTTTCCCGAAGCTGCCCAAATGCTTCGAAAACATACCGGAATTGACGTTGGCTTGCATCTGGTCATCACCTCCGAATGGGATAATATCAAATGGAGACCTTTGACCTCTTGCCCGAGCTTGGTGGATCAAAACGGCTATTTTTTCCCCATGATGGGACCTAATGAAAATTATCCGGGATTGGCGGTCACTGAAAATAAGTGGAAACTGGAAGAGGTCGAACAGGAATTTAGGGCTCAGATCGAACTTGCATTGAAACATGTTCCCCAAATCAGCCACCTTTCCGGGCATATGGGTTCCACAGGATTTCATCGGGATGTAGTGGCGATGGTGGACCGCTTGTCATCAGAATATGACCTTCCTGTCATGAGTAGGGCAACGATGCAGGGATTGGGGATTTTAGGGGTGAGTTATGACGGTTCCAAAAATACGTCTGAAGAAAAGGAAGCCGCATTTATACGAATGTTGGACAAACTTGAATCCGGAAAAGATTACATATTTGCGGACCATCCTGCCTATGACAATATAGAAATGCAGGGGGTTGGCCATGTGGGGTATGAGGGCGTTGCCATCGATCGCCAGGGAGTGACTGATACTTGGACCAGTGAAAAGGTCAAAGCAGCGGTCATTGAAAAAAACATCTCCTTGGTCAATTTTCCTTCTTTGGTCAAAGCCCTTGAAAGAAGTTCCCCTCAAGATGAAGGTATCAATCCCCAAAATATCGCTAATTACCTTGAAGCTGTAAAGGCAAGTGGGCAAGAACTCCATAGTCTTATGGTGCTTCGTCACGGCAAAGTGGTGGCCGAACATTGGTTTGGCGAAAATGCCGGAAATAAACCCCATATACTCCATTCAGTCAGCAAGACTTTCACTTCAACTGCCATTGGGTTTGCAGTGGATGAAGGACTACTCAAAGTCAGCGACAAAGTGATCTCATTCTTTCCTGACAAACTTCCTACTGAGATTAGTAAAAACCTAGAGCAAATGGAAATCAGACATTTGCTAACCATGACAACAGGACATGACATAGATCCAACAAAGAACATCCGAAGCAATACTGAAAAGGATTGGGTGGAAGCATTCCTCGCATTGAAGGTGGACCATCAGCCCGGATCAGTGTTCGTTTACAACAGTCTCGCTACCTATGTCCTTTCAGCAATTCTTCAAAAAGCAACAGGAGAAAGGGTAACCGACTACCTTCAACCAAGGCTCTTTAGGCCTTTGGGAATCGCGGCTGCAAGGTGGGAAGAAAGCCCGCAGGGCATACCTGTAGGCGGTTGGGGGCTTTATGTGAAAACAGAAGACATGGCTAAACTAGGGCAGTTTTACCTCCAAAAAGGAAAATGGAATGGCAAACAGTTGCTCTCTCAGGCTTGGATAGCCGAAGCGACTTCTGCACAAGTACCTTCACTACCTTCCGGTGTCAAGCGGGAAAACCTTAAAGTAAAAACCAAAGACATCGATTGGCTGCAGGGATATGGATATCAGATTTGGCGAAGCAGGCATAATTCTTATCGTGCTGACGGCGCCAATGGCCAGTTTATCTTGGTACTTCCTGAAAAAGATGCAGTCATTGTAGCTACTGCCAATATCCAGGATATGCAGGGAGAATTGAACCTGATTTGGAAACATTTGTTGCCTGCTCTGAAATGACCTTTTCGGGCTGATCGGAAATAAATTAAGTGTTATTTGATAAATCTTTTCAGCGCCAATTCACTTATAGTTTCTCCGATGGAAAGTGAGCTTGTGGCAGCAGGAGAGGGAGCATTCAAGACATTGATTGCAGAAGCATTTTCTCTAATACTGAAATCGTCAAGCAATCCTCCTGTTCGGTCACATGCCTGGGCACGAACCCCGGAGCCTCCTTCCACCAAATCTGACTCGGTAATGTCAGGAATCAATTCCTGTAGCGCTTTGGTAAAAGCAGCTTTGGAAAAAGAGCGGTACATTTCTCCCATTCCTGTTTTCCAATATTTGGTGGCGACTTTTTGGAATCCCGGCCAAGATAAGGTTTCACTTAATTCACCAAGATTGATGTCCGAACGTTTGTATCCTTCCCGTTTGAATGCCAAAACAGCATTGGGTCCGGCTTCTACGCCACCTTTCATCATCCTGGTAAAGTGTACCCCAAGGAAGGGGAAATTAGGATCGGGAACAGGATAAATCAGGTTTTTGACAAGGTATTCTCTTTCTTTTTTGATCTTGAAATATTCTCCCCTGAAAGGGATGATTTTGACATCGATTTTTTCTACCTGATTCATTTGAGCCACTTTATCTGAATAAAGACC
>JBBRFK010000381.1:0-3248 GCA_038224435.1 Cytophagales bacterium
CAAAGATGAACGGCTTTTGTTTACCGGCTATGTCACCGATCCTGAAGAATTGAAGGCGCTGTACCACAATTGCTTTGCGTATTTCCATGGCCATGAATATGGTGGAACCAATCCGGCGATGTTAAAGGCATTGGGATATGGTTGTGCGATATTGGCCCTGGAAACGGCATTCAACCAAGAGATGCTCCAAAACGGCAAGCATGGTTGGTATTTTGAAAAAACCCCGGAGGCAGTTTCAGCCTTGGTGGAAAAAGCCGAACATTCCGGAGCAGACATTTCTCACTTCCGGATGACCGCTAGGGAAGGATTGACCCAAAAGTACAATTGGGACCATGTCACTGATCAGTATATTGAGGTATTTGAACAATTGAAAAAAAAGTAACCTAATCGTGTTCGGCTGTGAGTATATTATTAGGAACTGCCTGTTATTTGCCTCCTTGCGAGCTTGTCTTTGTGTCCGATTAAAATGTATAATTCATATTTTTGGAATTACATTTAGTCGGTGTTTTTTGAAATTCAGTTGTAAATTTCACCCCAGTCATCAAACTTTCTTCTGCTTATAAACAGGGGAAAAAGTCTTTGACTTGTCCTTGTCTCAAAGAACCATTTCCAGAGCTGATTTACCCTGCTATTTCTCAAGGTTGCAGATCAGGGTGCATTAAATGCGCAACATTTTTACCGTCCCAAAATCCTTCAAACTTGTAAGGTATAAAACGTGCAAACATTTCCTCCTTGTACCAGTTCAGTTTTCTGGTAAGCAAAACAACCTCTTTGTGTTTCGGATTTTTATAGGCATAATCGAGCATTTCAGCTTGTGTGTGCCAGATACTTATAGTGGCTTGTTGCATTAAGGGCCACTCGCCGACGCCAATAGAGAACTCAAGACCATCGTATCTCTCTAAACTCTGGCTGACCTTACCCACTTTGCTCCAAAAAGACCACAATTTTTTAAACCGGATACTTGCCCTAGTTAACACTAAAACGGGTTTATCCAATGCTAATTTGGTGGTCCCAATAAACGGTTGAACCCCGTCCCAGCTGCCATGCGATTCAGCAGCATTCAGATAAACGGTAAACTGCTCAACACTTCTTTTTTGATACTCCTTAAAAAACGGATTTTTTGTAAAAAAATCGAAAGCGCTGGCTTCCGACTCCCAAACGCAAAAAAGAACATAGGTTCCGAAATTTGGTATGGCGCTGAAGCCATTTTTGCCACCGGAACCCAAAAACTTATAAAAGGTCAATCCACTGATTTCTTTGACGGCATGGTGACCTAGTCGCATCTGAACGAAAGCCCACCATTTGTTTGAAAAATTTTCAACTTTAAAAAAGGTACAGGTTGTAATCTGGGTCATATTAACTGAAGGATTTTTTAGCACTATTGTTTCAAATTAACAACAATTACACCAAGAAGATTGGTTTATTTATCTGCCGCTCAAAAGTCTTTTCAATTGGGCGGCATCTTTTGAAAAATCAATCCAAGGCACTTGCAAATGCAATGCTGCGCTTTACGGCCGGTCAGTAAATAGAACATTGTGGTATTTGAGCAGTTGAGAAGGAATTGGACTAACTATCTTGCAACTTTGCTTAGGCAATAGTTGTAAGCGGAATCCTTTGGATGACTTGCCATCGACCATCGGTTCTTTTCAACAAAGCCAAGTCACTGACCTTGATGGTTGCTTCAAACTTTTGTTGCTTGATAAAATCCCAATATTCACCAAAACGGATTTCTTTGAGGTCTTTGAAAGCCAAGGTCATATGGGGATGGTAAGCCCGGTCGCTCAATTCCTCCACCAGTTTCAATTCGGTTTTGCAATATTTTGAAAGTTGAAGTTGTAGTTCTTTCAAAATGGGGGCTTCCTTTACTTTAATAAAAATCACCCTTTTTCCAAACCTGTCAAACCCGGATAACCTAAGTTCAAATGGCAGCCGCTTATCACAGAATCTGGCAATCAATTCCACCAACTTGCTTTCTTTGGCTTCATTCCAATTGAATGGCATTTTCAAAGTGATATGCGCCGGAGATTTGAGGGCATATTTGAGATTGAATTTTTCTTTGAGCTGCAATTTGATGTCTGTGGCTTTTTCCTGGATTTCACCTTGGGGCACGATTGCGATGAAATATTTACCTATTGATTTGGCCATTTAACACAAATATAAATCATTTAGAAAATCAGGATCAGATTAAATCAGGGAATCGGATAAATTGTAGTGGGGATTTTTCCAAAGAAAATTTTAAAATTGTAAATTGAACTTGTAAATACCTGATAAACTATGGAGAATTTTAAAAAGGCGATGGTCGGAATGGACCTCACTGAAATGGATGATATTTTGATTTCCAAAATGGGCGTTTTATCCACGATCTTGGGTATCAAAAAGCTTTATTTTATCCATGTTTCCAAAGACCTCGCCCTTCCTGAGGAGATAAAGGAAAAATTTCCGGATTTGGTTGCTCCAGCCGATGAGGCCATTGAGGCAGAGATCACGGCCATCATCAAGCAAAACAATTTCCCTGAAAATGTGGAAATAGAGGTTTTTGCTGAAGAGGGCAGTCCAATGCCTACTTTTCTCAGATGGGCAAAATTGAAAAATGTGGACCTCATTATCATGGGAAGGAAAATCACCCTCAAAGGAAGCGGCTCGTTAGCCAAGAATATGGCTCAAAAGGCCCCCTGCTCTGTCTTATTCCTGACTGAAAGGGTCGAAGTGAAGGTTCCCAAAAAGATACTGATTCCCATGGACTTTTCGGAGCATACCAATATGACCCTAGATTTTGCTGAGAAAGCCGCTCAGGAATTTGATGCCAAGATCTATGCGCTCCATTTGTATGAAGTACCTACGGGATATCATAAGACAGGTAAATCTTTTGAGGAATTCACCCTGATCATGAAAGAAAACTCCCGAAAGGACTATGAGAAATTTGTAAAGAAGCATCACCATCCCGAATTTGATTGCCTGTTTGTATTGTCAAATAAAGGGGAACCTGGCCACCTGATAATAGACAAAGCAAAAGAACTTGGAATTGATCTGATTTTGATGGGAAGTAGGGGCAGGACTGCATCGGCTGCCGTATTGATCGGTAGTGTTGCGGAGAAGCTAGTGGAGGTCAATAATGAAATCCCAATGCTGATCTTCAAGAAAAAAGGGGAGACAATGGGCTTTTTTGATGCCTTATTTAGGATTTGATAAAGAAGCGGATACTTATAAAATACAAAGATCCAATTTTGAAAATCCATTGACCCAAGCTG
>JBBRFK010000382.1:0-3237 GCA_038224435.1 Cytophagales bacterium
GGTACGCTTCTTTGAGGGGTTGTACTTATATTCAACTTGATATTTGTAGTAGATCCCGTTGATAAGTCGGATTTCGGTACGGGGTTCTTTGAAAGGTAAAACCCATTCTGGTAGATACATAAAACCTATTCAGGTTTTTTAATTTGCGACAAAAAAACCAACACAAGCATTTTGTTGGTTTTTTGGCATTTTTTCGATTAGACGGGGTAAAAGGTAGCGGAGTTAGGGTTTAAATTGCAAAAAATCCTTCTAAATACCGATTCTTTAACCGATTTTAATCTTTATCAGCAGACCCTACATACAAAAAGTATTTATGCTCCCTATGAGGCCTTCTTTTGATTTGTAGTACACAGAGGGTGTTAATTTTTAGTTAATTAGCCCGGTACTTTACGGCATGTATTTCAAATTCTCATTGCGTAAACATCCACATTCAGGAAAGCTGAGGGGCAATTACCGTTTGGTGGAAAGTCACCGTAATGCAGACAATAGGGTTTGCCAATGCGCCATCCTGAATGTGGGATTTATGGAGGATGTCCGCGCTGACCAGCTCAACAAAATCCAAAAGCAGCTGACAGAAAAATATGAACGCAAACAACCCCTCTTTCAGGGAGAGGATGATCCAACCGCTAAGAGATATGTTAAGGAACTTTGGCAGCGTATTGTCGCGTCAAAAAGACTTGACCTTTTACCGGCAGAAAATCTTTCCCGCATGGTTAACATGGATACACTGCAGCACAGCAATGCCTGGGAGATCGGTGCGGAGAACATAGCCCATCAGACATGGGGAAAACTGCAGATCACCCCGCTGCTGCTTTCCTGCGGGTTTACCCTGGAACAGGCCATGCTTGCCGCCACACAGGTTGTAAGCCGTGCGGTATACCCTGCATCCGAACTGAAAACCGCACGGTGGATAAAAGAAAACTCGGCTGTTTGCGGGCTTACCGGGTATGACACTGACAAAGTAAGCTTTTATACGGCAATTTTTTTTGTCTGTTTTCTCGAACTGTTCGGGTGTAAGGTAGCCGAGTGCGGAATGTCTCCTCATCCTGTTGTACCATATCTCGATGAATTCGAAAATCTCCTGTTTTGCCTTCATGACGTAATTCTGACTAAGGAATTGGGACTACCTTTTTCACTGGAATACAAAGCTTCAAATAAAGACACATCCATCCTCAAAGTGACCCGTGTCCTGAATAAATTATGCCAAGATCCGTTCTTCTAGTAGAAGCGCTCTGACCTAACTGTAAGAAAGGAAAATAGAAGTGCCGAACACATCTAATTGAGTTTTATTTGACGTCTTTTTGAACATTTTAAAATATATTAACTAATTTTAATATAGTCATTTAATCTCATTTTACAACCTCGTATAAAGCCTCAAAACATGAATATTTTAAATTACTTTTTATGCCATATTTTGCCAAAATACTTTTCGAAGTGGACTCAAAATTCAATTAATTATGGGTACCTCTAAAAACTCAATTTCGATTTGCGTAAAACTTTACCTAAATGGTAAATTCATCAATTTTGAGTTAGTTAATTTTACTTTGTTCTACATTTATTTGATAATCAGATAAATATGTTTGTTATTAGATTTGATTGGACACAATTATCCCATGGAAATCATCTTTTTCAACTGAACACAGCGGCAGATATTATATACAATATTCATCATGCCTATTTTTGCCTTCGCTCTTTTGATTCCTATTGTCCTAATAAATGAGCCGTTCATGCTATTTTCAATAAAACCAAAGATATGTTCTACCCTCGCCCTAACCTTTGACTTTTCCCTGTTTGATTTTACTTGTTCCTCTGTCAGCGGTTTATTTTTATATCCTTTTTCATTTACACGGCATATTACTTCCTTTTTTTCATAGATTTCCTCGCAAGGTTTTCCTGAGTAGGCGCTATCTGCATACAATTCGTCTCCTATATCAGTATTGTCCAATAGTTCATCAATTACCTGAGAATCATGCACTGAGGCATCAGAGACGATGTATTTTTTGATCAGCTTTGTACCTGTTCCTACTTTGATATGGTTTTTATAACCATAGAAACTAACATTGTTCTTCTTGGTCCATTTGGCATCTGTGTCTTTTTGCGCAAGTTTGTTGGGATTATCCTGCCATTCGCTAGGTACTTTCCCTTCTTTTATCTCTTTGTTTTCTTCCCTGCTGTTTCGTTGTTTGGGCACGTCAACAAAGCTTGCATCCACCATTTTACCTTCATTGGCAAACACTCCCAATTTATCAAGCTGGGCATTGAATGAATCAAATAGGGATTGAATTGTATCGAAAGTTATCAATTGCTCCCTGAAATGCCAGAATGTCCTGCTATCAGGTACACGATCACTTTTGTTAAGACCAAGAAATTTCTTAAAGCTTGTTCTATCAAGAATCTGATACTCCAACTGTTCATCCGAAAGATTGTAAAGGCTCTGGATTATCAACGCCTTAAAAAGCATCAGTTTGCAGAAACTTGGACGACCACCTTTGGATTTAGCTAAATCGGATTTTATAAATGGCTCATTTATAGCTGATTCAAACACCTTCCAATTAATGAATTTATCTAATTTTTCTAATGGGTTACCTAATTTACTAAGCTTTTCTTCCAAAAAATGATCTTCAAAAAAACCAAAAGCAGCGATGTGTTTCATATCTATAAATTATACCTAAATATACACATTTATCATGTCTTTTTCCTAGTTTTGGTTTTTAGAAGTACCCTTATGCTAATCCCTATTAATGCAATTTAAAACGGAAATTTAAATCATAACAAGAAGAAAGTATTGTTTTTTTAAATCATTATCAGGATTCATAAGTTAGGAAGGCCTTTCATTGAAAGAAACGGATCTTTTGAATTCGATGAAAATTCAGAATTTGATTGAAATTATTTTTAAAATAGGATTTATACATATGTCAATTTGGTTTTTAAATAAAGTATTATGATCTTTAAAAAATATTTCAGTTTAATAAATATTTATTGTTATTACCGAAAAAATTTAAAAATCTCGCATCAAAAGATGTTTAGGAAATTTTTCAAAACAGCTATTTTATTCTTTATTTAATTATAATTATCATGAAAAATTTTAATAATTTTGGTAAATCAATACTTGGATTTGTATTGGTATGTTTTTCATTTTTGGTAGTTTCCCCGTCAATTTTTACCAAGGCGGTGACATTGAACAAAAATTTTCAAAATCAATACCTGAGCGCTAAAGAATCAACAGAAGCTGTTTTT
>JBBRFK010000383.1:0-3236 GCA_038224435.1 Cytophagales bacterium
TGATCAAGTATCCGGATTACATTCAGGCAAAGGTATTGGTGACCACATTGGAGCCGATTGAGCGGGTGGAAGCCCGTGTTTCAGGCCAAATCGAAAAATTGTTTATCGGAAATGGGGACCAAGTCAAAAGTGGTCAGCCACTTGCTGGGATGAAAAGTACAGCAAAATTAGAGGATATTCTTTTTCTAAAAAATTCTCTTGATAATACTTTCTTTGGAAGAGACAATAATTATTCCTTTCCTATTGAGTCCCTATCCGATTTGGTTCTAGGTGAGGTTGAGGTTTCCTATCTGGATTTTGAAAGGAATTACATGGAATATTGGCTTCTCCAGGAATTGCAGCCACACAAAGGACAATTGGAAAGTAACCAACTGTCCCTCGTAGAGATCAATAACAGGATCAAAAGCCAAATCGCGCAAAAGGACCTGTTGGAGCGGAGATTGGCTCTTGTTCAGATTGACTATGAGCGGAATAAGGGCCTTCACAAGGATGGGATAATCGCTGATAAGGATTTTGAATCCAAAGAAATAGAATACCTCCAAATGCAGGAACAGGTCAATAACATGGTCATTGCCATTTCACAACTGGAGGAAGCACTTAGTATGGCAAACCAAACCCAGCGCATCACTGCAATCGACAAACAGGAGGAAGAAACCCGGACCCTTAAAAACATGGTGCAATCCTATCACAGTCTTAAGCGGACGCTAAGAGATTGGGAGTATTCCTACCTGATGACATCTTCCACAGGGGGGGTGGTCAGCTTCCAAAAAATCTGGGGTGCCAACCAACAGGTCAATTCAGGTGAACTCGTGTTTACAGTACTTCCTGAAAACAAATCAGAACTATTGGGATCGATGAAAATAGCTGCCCAAAATGCAGGAAAGGTTAAGGTCGATCAGAAAGTCCTGATTAAGTTGGATAATTATCCGTTTCAGCAATATGGTGCGCTGATTGGAACCATAACAAATATCTCTGTTTCACCTGACGATGAATTCAATTATCTGGTTTATGCGACCTTGCCCATGGGAATGACAACTTCCTATAAAAGGGAAATACCCTTTAATCAGGAATTGTTGGGAAATGCGGATATCATCACAGAAGAATTGAGTGTGGCCGAAAGGCTTTTTTTCAAGTTCAAATCTTTGATTGTTAACTGATATGAAATTTGTACAGACTTTCTGGATCGATGAGGGTAAGAACGCTTTGGAGGCGCCTTTTGGATGGTGCAGTGCAAAATACCATCTGATGAGCTGGGCACTTAGCTGCCTTCAATTGACCAAAATTCATTCCAATGTAGAACTGATTACGGATAGCAAAGGAAAAGAACTTTTGATCGACAAACTCAAATTGCCTTATCAGCATGTACGGGTGGTATTGGATGAGTTGGATTTTGATTGTAGTCCCCTGCTATGGGTTATGAAAAAAATCTATTCCTATACGCTCCATGATGGACCATTTTTAAATGTTGACGGCGATGTTTATATTTTCAAACCATTTCCAAATGAGGTATTGTCTGGGAATCTGATCGCCCAAAATATTGAGCAGGACTTTGACTATTACAGAGAACTTGTAGGCCTAATACACGAAACTTTTGACTTTGTCCCTTTGCCAATTAAAGAACAAATTAAAAGAGGGAAACCGATTCAAGCAAGTAACGCAGGGATATTTGGAGGACATGATTACAGTTTTTTTTCTGACTATTTTCAATTTGTAAAAACATTCGTAGCAGAAAACAGAGAAAAAATCAATCAATTGACTCCAGCCCAAATGGTCAACTTCAATGCGGTGGTAGAGCAATATATCTTCCATTGTCTAAGCAGTGATCGCCAGATAGCCGTTAAATATTTACTCGATACAGTTTATGATCCTTCTTTTTTCGAAGCCTTTGCTAATTTTCATTATTTGCCCAATGAAATTTCATTTATGCATGCTTTGGGAGATTATAAAAAAAACGGCTGGGTATGTGACCAATTGGCAAATAGACTGCGGATCGATTATCCAGAATACTATGATAGAATTATCGGTCTCTTAGAACCAAGAAAGAAAGGTTTAATTGAGAGCATTGCAATAGACGGGTTTGAGGAAACTATAACAAAAGATTTAAGTTTTAGAGTGAAATATTTGGCCAAACCGGAAAAGGAGAGATTTTACAGAACCCACCAAATCATGTCATTCATTTGCGAAAATGAGCAAATCACTTTTGACAAAAGTGGTTTGACAGCTTTTCAATGTAAAGAACTTTTAGATAAGGAATTGACCGATCTAAATTCAGTAGCTATCCTGAATGATGTATTTGGGTTTGAAAATGAGAAAAAGAGGTTAATACAATCTTTACCTTCTGTTAACACTATTTGGGCGAATGAAGCGGAGGCTGCTGATGGTGCTAATCGGGTTTTCAATGAAAGTAATTTTCTAGAAAGTGCGGAATTAAGTTTATCTCTCTTCTGTATAACCATAGAATCAGAATGGGATTGGGCACAGAACCATATATTGTTTACCCGTGTCAAAGGGAATAATTTTTAGAATAACCTCAATCTCCCACCACATTACTACCAAACTTTATTACTGCTTGACAAGCATCATGGGGAAGTCATTGAATACCTGCTCGGCCCAATGGAAGCTTATTTGTTGTCGCTACTTACCAAAGAGGAATTTATACCAATTACTGAAGTTATAGCGTCTTTGAATTCGTTTTTCGTGAATATCAGGGAGGCGGAAATCTTGGTTTATCTGGAAGAGGCGATCAGGTTTATGGGGTATAGCGGGGTGCTGGTTTTACGGTTGACTAAAAAGAATATTTGAAATAGGCTGGATAATACCGCCTGAAAATCAGCCAATTCTTTGACAATTACTGATTTCAGGAGTAATTCAATTAATAGTTTCTTCGATCATTTTGAATTTTAATTTACTTAATATGGCTTTACACAAATATATTGAGCGGTTGGAACAAATGGATCAGTTGATTAGAATGAAAGCAACTGGAACTGCTAAGGAATTTGCTGTCAAGCTTGGGATAAGCCGGAGTTTGATGATGCAGGAGTTGAATGTACTCAAGGAATTGGGAGCGCAAATTGAATATGACCAAAAGAGGCAAACCTATTTTTACAAGAAGCGAATGAAGCTCTTTTTTGGCTTTATGCCCAAGGGTGATGACACTCCAAAAGATTTTTAAAAAAGAACTTAGAGTCCAGTATTTATGGACTCTATACAAGTAACTTAGTCGGATTAAGCCATAC
>JBBRFK010000384.1:0-3186 GCA_038224435.1 Cytophagales bacterium
GACTAGACTATGATTACAGCACCACATCTACATGACATGGTTATTCATTTTCCGATAGCCTTATTATTGGCAGGTTTCTTTTAGGAACTCATTGCGCTGGTTATCAAAAAGCAATTTTTCAAGGACGCCACATTTTATCTGTTGGTTCTAGGTGCATTGGGTGCCATTGTTTCTTTTGTGAGCGGAAACTATGCCGGTGATGGAATGACCGATGGTATTCTTCAATAACCGCTGGAGGTACTTGAAGATGCCGCCCTTGTCACACTTTGGCTGGCAATCATTACAGCGCTTTTCAGAGCAGCAATGTATTATTTCGACTATCAAAAACCTGTGCGAATTGGGCAGGCTTCCTTTTGTTTGCGGTACCGATAGGCTTTGTAGCAAGTATCGGCTATCTCGGCGGACAGTTGGTTTTTAAACACGGAGCAGGGATAGAATTAGCGCTTCCTGATTTCGGAGATACGCCCAAAGAATAGCATCATTCAATATCATCAGGCTAAAAGACTGTAGCAAAGCATAGATTTTGCGACCTGTTCAAGAGACTTAAAAACAATTAAAAAAAATCAAAAACTCAATTCTAGTATATGCAATAGCGATGGCCTCAGGCACCTTGCTTCATTCTTGTGCTCAAAAAGATGAAGTCAATAGTGCCATTGTTGAGTCAAAAGAAATGGTAAATAAATTAGATACAGCAGTGATGGTTGAATAGCAGGATTCTCAAAAGTTAATCATTCAAAACATGCATGATGCTTATAAAGGAGAGACAACCGCCCACTTTAAATATGCTGCTTAAGGTAAAAAGGCCGCTGAAGAAGGACATCCTGAAATAGCCTTGCTTTTCAAAGCTACCTCAGGAGCCGAATTGATTCATGCGAATAACCATAAGGTAGTTTTGCTCAGAATGGGTGAAACAATCCTGGAAATCGTACCTGAATTTTCAGTAAAAACAACTGCTGAAAATTTAGAAAAATAGATAGCAGAAGAGAGTTATGAGTTCAATACCATGTACCCGGAATTCATCAGAAACGTTAATGATGCCGGAAACTATTTGGCTCAGATCAGTTTGACTTATGCCTATAAAGTGGAGGAAAAGCATCGGGATTTTTACATTGAAGCCTTGGCAGCATTTAAAGCCGGGACGGACAATGTGCTCGCTAAACTTTACTTTTTGTGCCCCACCTGTGGAAATACCTATGCCACGACTGCACCTAACCGTTGTGAGATTTCTGTGACAGATTCAAAGCTGTTTATTAAGGTAAATAAGTTGTAAAAAATCCTGGGTGATTTTTGGCGGAACCTCTCTTAAAGGTTCCTGTATCCTATTGAGTAGGATCAGGCTTTGTTTATAATGCCGTTAGTTTAGTGAAGACAAACCCACAAGCATAGCGTACAATCGGATTCTTTTGCCATTTTTAGACTGTTATCTAAAATTTACCCTTTCAAAGACATTTGCTTTCACAGCCAGGGGAGTGCCTGCTTTCAAAAATCTTTTTCTTAATTCAGGGAAGTAAATACCTTCACATCTTCAAAACCTCCAGAAAGTATTTTTTAAGGTTCTTTTCTTCTTCGATATCTACTTTTCCGTCGTCCATTATGGCTATCAATAACGTATGCATTTCTTTAAATGGCGACCTGTCAAGAACAGTTGCGTTTTCTTCCAGCCACTTTTTCAGGACTTGGACTTCATACTTATTGATCTCCCCATCTGCTAAGATGCCATAGCAGATTCCTTGGAGAAATTGAATTTTGGCTTCCGTACTTTCAGAAATGCTAAGCTCAGATTCATACTTTTCGGTAATTGTTTTCAATTCAAAAATTTCCTCAGCTGTCATCGTTCCTCCATTGAGAATCTCTTTTACCTCGGTATAAAATTCTTTGAAAGGGGATTCTACACAAAGCCCCTCATGGGCTTGACACCATAGTTTCATTTCAGTAAATTCTCCTCTGGTGATTCTCCCGTCACTGCTGATTCCATGAATGATTCCTTTGAGGTGGTTGAATGGTTTTTGGGTTTTCATATTCCTATTATTAAGATTTTCCTTCTAAAATAAGGATTGTTGTCTTTCTATGCACAAAACCCGCTCGGAATTTTATTTTAAATCTTGGAGGGGAAAGTTGTTTCAACCGAAATTTGGTGATTAGGTAGCCAATACTAAGGTGATGTTGGGTTGTCGGAAATAAAACATACATAGAGAAAAAATCATTTCAATTCATTGATTTGGCTTTAAAGCTTTTTGTAGAATTCGGTTTTCACAATACCCCGACAAGAAAAATCGCCAAAGAGGCAGGCGTCGCAAATGGAACCTTATTCTATTTTTTTCCTACCAAAGATGACTTGGTAAAAGCCCTTTACCTGGAAATAAAAATCAGGACCGGACAATTTTTGGCAGAAAGTATTTCAAAAGAAAAAGGTATCCAAAACATCCTGAAATCCTTTTTCATCTCCTCCTTAAAATGGGCTGCAGACCACAGAACAGCCTTTTTGTTTATCGAGCAGTTCAACAATTCTCCTTACGCAAAGAAACTTGTCGAAGAAGAAATCAAGAATAACATGAAACCCATTTTGCACCTGCTCCAACAGGGAATGGAAGAAAACCTGATCAAACCGATGGACCTTGAACTGATATATACCCTCATCACCGGACATGCATTTGGTATCAACAAATACCTCATGGGGAAAAATTATCCCACACAGAAGCAGGACGAAATCATGGAAGAATCCTTTGCGCTGCTCTGGAAAATGATTTCCATTTAAGCTGATTTTTTAAAACGCGGGAGATAAAAGCAGGAAATAGCAGGATAGATATCGATAGGTCAGTCGGTACTTAATATCCATTCACATATGTATTTTATTGGAATGCCTTCTCTTTTTCTATTATAATGTGAATTCCAATTTTTGAACTCGAAAACATGCTGGATGCCCCATTTCCCTCATTGCGGACCTAGCAACCCAAAGGACTTTAAGTTTCAAAAAAAACTTCAAATCCAATCCCAATGATTGGGCTCGGGACCAGGCATCTTGGTATTTCTATGAAAATTATCAAACACTTTATTCCCTCTCCAAGGAATTCAAATCCTCATTCCTTATATTGAATCCCTCTACTCAAACCTGCCTTTATGGGAATCAATGATGTGATCATTTACTTGATGCTTTTTTTTATGGTGCTCGGTGCACTTGACAAGATT
>JBBRFK010000385.1:0-3156 GCA_038224435.1 Cytophagales bacterium
CAACTTATATGGAGGTGAGGCAGGAGTCGGTCTGAAAGTCGGAAACAACAGCAGCATCGGGCCATATAGTTATATCGGTTGCTCTGGATATATCGAGATCGGTGACAATGTCATGATGTCCCCGAGGGTGAGTATTTATTCGGAAAACCATAATTTTTCTGAGACAGACAGACCAATTATCGAACAGGGCGTTACCCGTTCTTTTGTGATCATTGAAGATGATTGTTGGATTGCTGCCAATGCGGTGATTCTTGCCGGAGTGACAGTGGGAAAGGGTTCGGTCATAGCGGCAGGAAGTATCGTGACCAAAGATGTCCCCCCTTACAGTATCGTCGGCGGAAATCCCGCCCGGATCATCAAAAGCAGGAAGTAGATGAAAAGCAAATCGGCGGATACTTGGAAACAATTCGGAAAGGAAGATCCCTATTATGGGGTGCTTTCTGATCAAAAATATAAATCTGAATATATCACCGCTGAGGATTTGAAAGAATTTTTTGCCACCGGGGAGGAATATGTGGCACAGACCTTACAGCGGATCAAGCACCAATACCAATCGGATTTATCCACCTCAGCAATACTGGATTTTGGTTGTGGAGTAGGGAGGTTGGCCATTCCTTTTTCTTTTGTCACAAAAAAAAAAACGCTAGGCATAGACGTTTCCCCTGAGATATTGGAAAAGGCGAAATTCCACGCTTTGGAAATGAATGCGGATAAGGTAGAATTCCTGCTTTCCGAAGGCAAAATCCTGCCCCAGACCGGTTTGTTTGACTTTATCAATTCCTATATTGTATTGCAGCACATCGAAACAGCCATAGGAATGAACATCCTCCATCAGCTGTTGGGTAAACTGAAAATCGGAGGGATCATACAGGTGCAGGCGACTTATGCCAACAACTGGCCAAAGCTAAAATATTACCATTATTACCTGAGGTCAAAGAATTCGCTTTACAACTTTGTGTATTCAAGTCTGAAAAACAGAAAACTGAAAGCCGAACCCATGATGCAGATGAATCCCTACGATCCGGCTGCTTTGTTTCGGCTTTTTTCAAAATACTCCAATTCCGTCCATGTGGAATTCACAGACCACACAGGATTTTTGGGAGCTTCCTATATGTTCAAAAGGGAATTTTAATGGCTATCGACAAGTCAAATCCCGGCCAAAAAATTCTCATGCTCCATGGCTCTTCTGACCTCTATGGCGCTAGCAAGATTTTTTTGGCGGCTATAGGTGCCCTTCAAAAATCCGGTTTCGGCGTTTTGGTGGTTCTGTCTGAGGATGGGCCCTTGGTGGATGAACTTCAAAAAATGCATGCTGAGGTTTATATTCAGAAGTTGGGGATTTTGAGAAGGAAATATTTCAATCCCGCAGGCCTTGTCAACCGAATCAAGACCATTTGGAATGCCAAGAATTTTTTGGAAGGCCTGATCAAGAATCACCAAATTACCCACATCTATTCCAATACTTCCGCTGTTTTGGTTGGCGCTTTTTTGTCACGGAAAGGAGGAATCAAGCATATCTGGCACCTGCATGAGATTCTGTCCAATCCCAAGTGGCTGAAAAAAGCAATCGGCAAAATCATAGACCGCAATGCAGACAAAGTGGTGGTCGTTTCCCAGGCTGTTTGGGACAATTGGGAAAATGTAATAGCACCATCCAAAATGAAATTGTTGTATAACGGGATTGATTACCAGCCCTACTTGGAGGTGAAAACCGATATCAAAAATGAGATGCCTGGCAGTGAGGGGAAAGTTTTGATCGGGATGATCGGACGGATCAACCATTGGAAAGGGCAAGGTTATTTTTTGGATATCGCCGAACTCTTGGTGCAGAAATCCAAAAACGTCCATTTTTTGATGGTTGGAGATGCCTTTCCGGGTACTGAACATTTGGTGACAGAGATGCTCGGAAAGATCAAAAAAATGGGATTGGAAAACCAAGTGACTTATTTGGGTTTTAGAAAAGACATTCCCCAAATCCTTAAATCTTTGGATGTATTTGTCCTGCCATCCATTCTTCCCGATCCGTTCCCAACTGTTATTTTGGAAGCCATGGCTTCAGAAAAACCCGTAGTCGCTACTGACCACGGCGGTGCCCAAGAAATGATTCAGGAAGGGCAAACAGGATTTTTGATTCCTTGGAACAATGCCGCGAAAGGAGCTGACACCATTTCGATATTGGTAAAAAATGAAAAATTGAGAAACAAAATGGGGTTAAATGGGCGGAAGCGGGTGTTGGAAAAATTTTCCCCAAAGGAATTTGAAGCTAAATTTATCAGTCTTTTTGAGCATGGCAAAGCATAAAGGAAACTTGAAAATAGCCATTCTTGGCGCCAAGGGCTATCCTTATGTGTATGGAGGTTACGATACGATGGTCAAGGAATTGGGAGAAAGGCTCCAAAAGCGTGGTGTTGAAGTCCGGGTATACTGCCACAGGGCATTATTCAAGGAGCGGCCCGCAGAGGTCAACGGCATCAAGCTGATTTACATGCCTGCCATCGAGACCAAGAGCCTGACACAGTTGACACATTCATTTTTTTCAATGCTTCATGCAAGTCTATCTGACGTAGATGTCATTTTTGTAGTCAATAGTGGCAATGGGCCATTTGGGTTGATTTCAAGGATTTTTGGTAAACCGACTGCCATCAATGTAGACGGACTGGAATGGCTTAGGCCTAAATGGAAAGGGTTTGGCTCGAAATATTTCTTTTGGGCATCCAAGATGGCCACGAGGTTTTATGATCAGGTTATCAATGATTCCGATGAAATGAGAAGAATCTATCTAGAACTTTTCCAAACAGAATCTAAAGTCATCGCCTATGGCGCAAACCCTTCTTGTGAGTCTGACCCCGAAAAACTCAAAAAATGGGGATTGGAGAAGGAAAGCTATTTTTTGATCGTGGGCAGACTGGTCCCTGACAACAATGCGGACCTGATTCTAAGCGGGTTTATCCAATCCAACAGCAAAAGAAAACTGGTGATCGTAGGTGATGTTCCTTATCAGGATGCGTATGCCACAAATCTCAAAGCACTCAAAGATGAACGGCTTTTGTTTACCGGCTATGTCACCGATCCTGAAGAATTGAAGGCGCTGTACCACAATTGCTTTGCGTATTTCCATGGCCATGAATATGGTGGAACCAATCCGGCGATGTTAAA
>JBBRFK010000386.1:0-3135 GCA_038224435.1 Cytophagales bacterium
AATGGCAGTGGCTTTTCCTATTCCCGAAGTTGCCCCGGTGATGCAGGCAATTTTTCTTTCCATAGCCTGAATCTAAAAATTATTGCCGTGGAATGAAATATAGAATCTATAAAAGGAGAAAAATGGACTTGGGTTGGTTGAGGGGGGGAGTGGGCTGTTTTCAGTTTGCAGTGGGCAGTCTCAGTTTGCAGAGGGCAGTTTTCAGTTTACAGTGGGCAGTCTCAGTAAACAGTGGGTAGTTTTCAGTGGGCAGTTTCAGTTTACAGTGAGCAGTCTCAGGTTACAGTAGGCAGTTTGTTTTCAGGATTGAGGTAAGTGGTGGTGGTATTTGGTAAGAGAGAAAAAGTAAGAGGAAGAAAGTAACAGGAAGCAATCTCAGTTTGCAAAAAGTGGGAGTTTATTGAAAATTGAGGTAGAGGGTGATGGATTTCCTTCTGATCTGCGAAATGGCATCTCTGAATGCAGGATTAGATTCCTCAGGTCTATAGACATCTAGCAGACCATGGGAAAAACGGACTTCAGGTGAAAATTTGAAGTATTTGAAATACATGTCAAACCCCAAACCGAAGTCTACTGTAAAATCCATGCCTGTTGTGACCAAATCCTCGATATCAGCTTCTTCCTGGTCTTTGGTACGGAACATCGCCGAACCTCCCCCGGTAAAAAACATTCTCGTATTGTTAAACCGTTGGGCTTTGTACTTGAAGATCAAAGGGAATTCCACCATGGTGGCTTCGTTGATGTAGGTATCTCTTTTATAGACGATTTCGTTGTTTGAATTCCCGTTTCCCGGAATGGCCGTAAAATAATTCACATCCGTCCTGAACTCATAAAAACCGACTTTGGGAGTCAAAAGCACATTGAGTTGGTCATTCAACCTGAAAGTCATCAAAAAACCCAAAGAAAACCCACCGGAAAATACCGGCACTATGCTTTGGATATTTCTGAGGTCTGCATTGTTGGGATCAAGGAAAGCCTCCGAATATTTCATCCTCCAGCTGTTGGAATGTCCGGCTAGGAAAAACCCATAAGAAATGAAGTTTTCATCTTGACCGGCTTTGCTGATCTCATTGAACCGCGATTGACCGTTGGTTTCAGCTAGGAGAACAAATAGCCCAAAAATGGAGAATGCTATTTTTCTCCGATATAAATTGAGCTGATTCCGAAAGTGAGCGGTTTGCATTGGGTATGTTTAAATCCGACTTTTTTTAATATTGAAAGGAAATTCTCTCCATCAGGAAAGGCTTGAACAGATTCAGGCAAATAGGTGTAGGCAGCATTGTCTTTGGACACCAATTTACCTATTTGAGGCAAAATATATTTGAAATAAAAGTTATATCCTTGCTTCATCGGGAATTTTTTAGGTTTGGAAAATTCGACGATGACCGTTTTTCCTCCCGGCTTCAAAACCCTATACATATCCGAAAGCCCTTTTTCCAGATTTTCGAAGTTCCTGACTCCAAATGAAACGATGACGGCATCAAACTTATTATCTTCGAAAAGCAACTTCTCCGAATCTCCCATCTGAAGGTCGATGATGTGGCCGAGGTTTTTTTTCTTCATTTTCTTCTTGCCTTCCTCCAGCATTCCGGCGGAGATGTCGACTCCGATGACTTTGTCAGGATTGAGTGCCAAGGCCTCAATGGCGAAGTCACCCGTTCCGGTGGCAATGTCCAAAATGAGCTTCGGCTGGTCTTTTTGCAATAATTTGATAGCCTTTTTTCTCCAAGTGATATCTATACCCAGACTCAACAGGTGATTTAAAAAATCATAATTCTTGCTGATGTTGTTGAACATCTCGGCAACCTGTTCTTTTTTGCCTTCCTGCTTGTCTTTATATGGAACTACTGACATGTACGTGATTGAAAATGTGGTGCAATATTACTAAGGAAACCCGAGCAATCGAAAATTGTTGGGAATTAATGCCCATTCCGATTTGGTAGCCTCCTTGTTTTTGAAAAAACTGAATTATCCCAACGATTTCCGATGGAATTGAAATTAAGTCATTACCCAGGTGGAATGCAATCCAAAGATCGCCTCCCGGATGCAGTGACTATTTTTAAGCCAAATGCCTTACCTTTGTGCCAAACATTCTTTCTCATGATCAAAAAAGCAGTCTTCCTTACCAGCAATACTGACTATACAAAATGCCCTCCTCCGGATAAACCCGAGTTTGCATTTATCGGCAGGTCCAATGTCGGCAAGAGCTCATTGATCAATATGCTGACCAACCATAAAGGATTGGCGAAGACCTCCCAAAAACCGGGAAAAACCCAACTAATCAACCATTTTTATATCGATGACAAATGGTACATGGTCGATTTGCCAGGCTATGGATTTGCCGTGGCAAGCAAAGCCATGAAAGCCACTTGGGAAAAAATGATAAAGAATTACCTCAAGAAAAGGGAAAATCTTGCTGCCATCTTTGTGCTGATCGACAGCCGGCTCGAACCTCAAAAGATCGACCTTGAATTCATTACTTGGTGCGGCGAAAACGGAATTCCCTTTGTCCTTGTGTTTACCAAAGCAGACAAAAAAGGGATGGAAAAATCCACCTCCAATGCAAGGGTATTCCTTGACAGTGCCATCGAAATCTTCGGCGAGGAACCTCAATATTTCATCACCTCTGCAGAAAAGAAAGAAGGAAAGGAAGAGCTGAGCGCGTTTATAGAAGGAGAAGTCAGGGAGTATATTGAATCGAAAAAGTAATTTACTTATTGGGTTATTGGGATATTGGTTATTGGGTTATTGGTTAATGGGATATTGGTATATTGGTTAATGAGGGATGGGACACTGTTGACTGAAAACTGGATACTGAAAACTGCGTTTGCTTGCAAGCAACCACGGAATACTTGGTTTGGAGTAGTAAATCTGCATCTGTGGGCCCTGCCTCCGGAAGGCAGTCACAGATTATGGACTCTTCATCCTCATCCCGAAAGACTCAAAATTAACCTAGTTGCATAATTGCAGATAATCTTATATTCCTATCTTTGCAGCCTTCAAATCATACCAGAAAATGAAATTCAACGAAATCGCAACCATCTCCGGCAAACCGGGTCTTTATAAAATCCTGAAGCCTTCACGTGGAGGTGTCATCCTCGAATCCATGGACGATAAAAAAGGAAAACTCATCGC
>JBBRFK010000387.1:0-3124 GCA_038224435.1 Cytophagales bacterium
TGGGCAATAAAATAAAAACAGCAATGATAATGAGGCTTATCATTGCTTTGGATGTTTCTCTCAAAAGCCAATTAGTTTTGTCCTTTTCCAAGTTTCAGATAATCTCCAAGATTTCCAGGATTCTGTTCAAGTCTTCGGAAGATTGAAAAGGAATCTTGATTTCTCCTTTGTTTTTGGCATCCGATTTTAGGTTCACTTTCGTCCCAAAATGGCTTGCAAGCCTTTGCTGGATTTTAGTGATTTCATATTTCCTGACAGGATCCGATGGGTATTCTTTTTTGTTTTCCTTTTCCTCCCGTTCTCCATTGATTGATTTTACCAATGCCTCAACCTGACGGACACTGAGTTCTTCCTGAATGGCTTTTTTGAAAATGGCAAGCTGTCTGTCGATACTTTCCACATTGATCAAAGCCCTTGCATGTCCCATAGAGATTTTATTGTCCCGGAGGCCGGCTTGGATATCCGGAGGTAGTTTGAGCAGTCTTAGGTAATTGTTTACAGTGGTTCTGTTTTTGCCGACCCGCTCTCCCAGTTCTTCCTGCTTGAGATTACATTCTGCCAAAAGCCTCTGGTAAGAATGGGCAATTTCTAGGGAATTGAGGTTTTCCCTTTGGATATTTTCTATTAAAGCCATTTCCAGCATTTGCTGGTCGTTGGCTGTTCGGATATAAGCAGGTATTCTTTTCAGGCCGGCGATTTTCGAAGCCTGAAATCTCCTTTCGCCGGAAATTAGCTGGTATTCGTTTTCATCCAATTTCCTGACGGTAACCGGTTGGATAATGCCTTGGGTTAATATAGAGTCAGCGAGTTCCTGAAGGGCTTCTTTATCAAAATGTGTCCTGGGCTGGTATGGATTGACTTGGATTTCATCCAGGGAAATCTCAAAAATACCCGCTGTTGGATATGTAGGCATCAAGGATCCACTTTTGTTTTTTTGAGGAGAATCCTGCAGCAAAGCCCCTAATCCTTTTCCCAGCGCACTTTTCTTTGGTATAGGTTTTTTGTCATTCATAGGTATGTGTTCGATCAGTTAACTTTCTCCTTGCCGTTTTTAACTGCTATTTCGTGGGCAAGGTTGAGGTATGCAATGGCTCCCTTTCCTTCTGCATCAAAGGCTATCACCGGAAGGCCGAAACTTGGGGACTCACTCAAACGGACGTTTCTTGGGATGATGGTGTCAAAAACCAAGTTCTTGAAATGCATCCTCACCTCGTCTACGACTTGGTTGGAAAGTCTCAGCCTCACATCGTACATGGTGAGGAGGATTCCTTCGATTTCGAGGTCAGGGTTGAGCCTTGTCTGAATAATTTTGATGGTGTTGAGCAATTTGCCCAAGCCTTCCAAAGCGAAGTATTCACATTGGACAGGGATAATTACCGAATTGGCAGCAGTCAGCGCGTTGATTGTGATCAAACCTAAAGAGGGGGAACAATCAATAATCACAAAGTCATACTTGTCTTTGACAAGGTGGATGACTGATTTCATTTTTTCTTCCCTGTTTTCGAGATTGATCATCTCTACCTCGGCACCGACTAGGTCGATGTGGGAAGGGACCAATTCAAGATTTTCTATTTCTGTTTTGAGGATGATGGTGTGGATATCAATCCCGTCCACCATACATTCGTAAATACTGGTATCTATTTCTTTTGGATCGTGGCCAAGACCGGAGGTGGTGTTTGCCTGCGGATCTGCATCAATTACCAAAGTCTTAAATTCCAAAACTGCGAGACTTGCTGCCAGATTCATGGCAGTAGTGGTTTTTCCTACGCCTCCTTTTTGGTTAGCAATTGCGATAACTTTTCCCATAAATTGTTTAGAGGGTAATACTGTCACCAATATTAAGCAAAATCAATTCTTTTCCTGCTTCTGAAACTGCTTTTTTTGAGGTATCCAAAACTACCTTCTTGGAAGCTATGGTATCGCGATACATCCTCAAAATATTATTTGCCATCCAAAAATCGAATTCCAAAGTGGTGCTGTTATTTTTAGAAGATTTGGGATTGGAGCTGATAGATGTGTCAAAAAGAATTTTGGTTTCGTTGTTTTCATCAAGATAAGACGAATGTCCAAAAGAGGTCAGTTTGATCATGGTTGCGAGAATGATTTTAGTTGCTCTATTTACAAATATATCATTTAAATTTTTGCATGAAATGAATTGTTATCCACAGGCCTTACCTGAAAATGTTAATAGTCTGAGGTTTAACGGTAAACGCTCAAAAAGAAAAGAGACCCTTTCGGGCCTCTTTCGTTATTTGGTTTTCTTGTTGGCGTCTGCCACTTTCATCGCATCTTCAAGCTTTTGCTGAAATTTCGACTTTTTCTTATTGACATTCTTCACTTTATTCTCCTCGATTTTTTCTCTGATTTTGGCATCATCGACAAAGAGTTTGATCAGTGCCTGTTGTCCGAAAGTTACCATATTGGATACGAAATAATAGAAACTTAATGCCGCAGGAAAAGAGTTCAACACAAACATAAACACCACCGGCATGATATACCCCAGATTTTTCATCGGTCCGGTCTGTGCCGTCAATTGATTGTTGAAATGGGTATAGGCTATCTGAGACACCGTCATCAATATGGTGAACAAACTCACGTGCGAACCATAGAATGGAATGGTAAACGGCAACCTCAAAATAGAATCGTAAGTGGACAAGTCATGCGCCCAAAGGAATGATTCCTGACGGAGTTCGATGGCATTGGGAAAGAAAAAGAACATCGCAAACAGGAACGGCATCTGGAATACCAAAGGCAGACAGCCTGAGATCGGACTCACACCCAACTGTCCAAAGAGCTTCATCTGTTCCTGCTGCATCTTGGTGGGATCGTCAGGATATTTTGCTTTCAGCTCATCGATTTCAGGCTTGATCACCCTCATTTTTGCCATTCCTATGTATGATTTGTAGGTCAGCGGCGTCAGGGCAATCTTGATGATCAAAACAATGATGATGATGATAATCCCGTAGTTGGAGAAATATTTTTCAAGGAACTGAAAAAGATTTACGATGATGTATTTGTTGACCCAACTGACAAAGAAATAACCCATGTCCACGTTTTTTTCAAAGCCAGGCGTTATTTTTTTCAATGTGTTGTACCTATTCGGTCCAAAATAATAGCTCAAATT
>JBBRFK010000388.1:0-3120 GCA_038224435.1 Cytophagales bacterium
TCGAGGTTTCAAAAACCTCAAAAATTCCCCCATTAAAACAGGAATTGAGACTAGAGACATTCGAGGTCTGGAAAAAGACGCTAAGGGTAGCGGTCCGGCAGCTCCTTTCATGATAAGAGAGACCTTCGAGGTCTGGAAAAAGACCTCAAAGGTCTTCCCATCACGACAGGGATTGAAACCTAAACCCTCCAGCAAAATTGCGGACAATCACTTCCTACAATTTGAAAAAATATTGTCCTTGAATTTTTTGTCATTCTTGAGGATATCAAAATAAGCCGTCAGGAATTTTTTTGTCGTTTCCTGTTCATTGGGACTGAGACCGGGAGAGACTTTGCTGTAGGCATCCCAGATATTTTTTTCTATGGACAGGTAGTATGCTCTTGTATTTTGAAACAACCCTTCCTCCCTGCAGACACCCCTGTAGTAGCGCTCGGTCACAGAATTTATCGGAATCAACTCGTTTACCACTGCATAGGGGGCATTCACAAATCCAGACATATCAAAATCGTAGCACAAGGGAATATAGGATTTATTGGGCAGCTGCATGACTGCGACGTTATGTTGGACAGTAGAAGACCAATCAGTATTTGCAATCATAAACTGGAAAAAATCCTGCCTGATAGCCACCGTGTCCATGAACCTAAAGGGGTTCAGTTCGACCTCCTTTTTCATAACTCCCTCAAATCTGTCTGCGATTTCAGAATCATCCTCTATCAGGAATGCTTTGATTTCATAAATTTTTTCCTGCTTCCCACTTCTGTCTGTGATGGTGAGGTTTACCAATCTTGTATGGAAATGATAGGGAGAGACCTCCTCATACATTTTATAGATCATGTATTCCTTAATTGTAAGGTCATTGGCCATTTTGTTGTTCTGACAGGGCATCACCAATTTTAACGTTTTGCTACCCTTAAAAATCGTCCCTTCCCTTTCTTTCTTGTCTATCTTGATTTTGAGTGGTGTAAAAAAGCAATGGTCTTTCCTGAAATTTCCCCTTGCAAAGAGATCGATTTTCAATGAATCCCATCCACCGGATGCATCTTTAAAATAAAGCCATTCCTGAGAAACAGCTTGTTCTTTGTCAGACTTTTTGATGTCTTTAAATGAAAAACCCAACTTCAAATCCAATACCTCTTCTGACCTGAAAAGTTTTGAAACATCCTCATTTTGCGAAAATGAAAGAGATACAGGTATTATAAAGCACAAAATCCAAAAAGTCATAAAAATCCACTTTTTGGATATTTGTATTTCAGTTTGATTTCTGCCTGATCTTCGGAAAGGTTTTTCGGCAGGAGAAATCGATGAAATGCCGAATTCTAAGAATGGATTTAACATAAGTTTCCAATTTTTTTTTAATACTGTAAACACACGGAATTTAACCAATTCATATTCGATTCAACATCAAATAGATCAAAAACGTAACGACCCCAATAGCCAAGCCTAGGATGAAGACATTGTAGGCATGCCCAAGAAGGTTATATTTTCTGTTCAATACCTTACCCTGATAAAAAAGCGCAATAGACATTTGCTGGTGTATTTTATTTTTTGAAGGAAGTATCCTGTCGATTTCCTCTAGGTATTCCTCAATGCTGTAAGCCGAACTTTCCCCGAAAAAAATCATACTGGATTTACCTTTTTCTTGGGTTTTTTGATTTTTGCCAATGATTTTGGGCTTGGCAGCCCGCACGGCCAAAATGGTTGAAAGAAGACAGGTCGAAAGCAGCGATAAAATAGGGAGGAGAGTCATTGTTCCGCTCATGTCCAACTTGTTAGAGATGGTGCCATATCCTGTGATGGCAATGATGGAAGAGATCACGAGCGCATTGATGCTGATGATCATATTGGCTTTGTTATCGGCAATTTGAAGTAAATTGCAATTGTTTTTGAAAGTAACTCTGAAGAAAGTCTGTCTTTCTCTTTCAGTTTTATCTTTTACTTTCTTCTCAGGTAATGTCTCTGCCATAGGTTGATTTTTTTCGATCATGAAAATATAAAATATTTTCCCAAATAAACCTCATCAGCCTGTAATTTGATTTTTTAGGGAGCTATCCATGACTTTTCCCATCCATTTTCTCCAATTGTAAACAAGGCTCTCAGGTGCCCGTTCTCATTCAATTGGAGCGCCTCGATTTTCGATGGTTTGACTTGTATAAGGGTGAAATTTGCCGCTGTCAATGGTTCATTCCAAACAAAAGCTTCTTCAGGATTTTGAAGTTTGGTTCCCGGAGCCACCACTTGGTTATAAGCTTTTTGGGAATCTCCCTGTACTTTTGACCAAAAAGTAGCAGACAACCCATCATTTCTCCTGAGTTCAGCTTCGCCGGTAATCTTGATCTGGGTTCTTTTGGCAGGATGGTAAAACAAAAGCACCATCTCCGGAAAAGAAGTCAATTGGGCCACTTTGGAGGTCCTGTCATCTGTAAACAAGAAAAAATTCAGTTCTGCATCCACTGACCTGACGACTACATACCGCGCATCCACGCCATTTTCAGATTTGGTGGCAAGCGTGACAAACCGAAATGGATGCTTTGGATCCAATGCCCCGCGGTGCAGTTCATGCTTTACCGATTGAAAAACTTCTTCCAATGAATTCTCTTGGGCGAAAAGCATATGTTTTTGATTTGAGGTCCTGCAAGTTAACTCCGTTCAAAGATATTGGTTTGGAAGACCAAACAAAAAACCCGCACAGAATCTGATTCCATGCAGGTTTTCACTATCTGACTAACCATATTCTGGCTACACGCTTCCTTGCCAAATAAACCTTAATACGATACGAATCAAGTCTACATGCTAAAAAGCTGGTCACATCGGTCTTCGGTCCTGCTTATGCCGTCAGGCAGGCTTCCTATCACTAAAGAAAATAAAATGTGCTTAACGGCAGAATAGCGTACAACTATAATCCATATTAGCCTTGCGGGCTACACCATCTCTGCATGCTCGACATTTTTGAAATAAACCTGCTTTTCAGCATCCAAATCCACCAAAACAGCTGAATCATTTTTGATATATCCGGAAAGAATCTGCTTGGACAGTTCATTCAAGATCAGTTTTTGGATGGTCCTTTTCAGTGGCCTTGCACCGAAGTTAGGGTCAAAACCCACTTCACCCAAATAATCCAAA
>JBBRFK010000389.1:0-3095 GCA_038224435.1 Cytophagales bacterium
AAGATGGGTCTTTGCATTGTTGGTGATTTTCGCATTGGCTTCTCCTATGGGGATGGTCCTGAGCAACTTGCTGTATGAAAACGATATCCTCGGCAGGGAAGGGCTGAATGTTTTTTATGGCATGGTCGCCGGTGGATTTCTTCATATTTCGACAACGATCTTTTTTGAAAGCAGTCCCGATCATCGTTTTTACCTCAACAAAGTCCTGATCAGCATTTTGGCCTTTGGCTTGGCTATGATTTTGGAGATGATGGTGTGAGAATTTGGGTTTTTGCCTAATTGGTTATTGGTTAATGGGTTAGTTTTGATTCAGCAAAAGCCTTGGAAGCGTGATGATTACTTTTTGAGATTGATTCACGGATTTTGTGTGGAAACAATCAACCTTTTTGAAATACTGTTGGGGTAAAAGTCCAATTAGAATGATAGACTAATTTTTTTTTTGGAATAATGTTTCGAACTGAGATTTTTTCCCCTCAGAAAGCCTTTTCTTACCAAGAAATAATATTTTAGACGATTAATAATTCCGATACCTATATTGGGTAGGTTTTGGAATATTGGATTTTAAGGCAAAAATCATTCTATTCACTGTATTTGACTTGTCAGCTTTCCTTGCCGATGAAATTCGCAATTTATTATTGTGTTCTTTTGGAGTCTTTCATTTGTCTTTTGGGGCAATTACAGAGCAAAATCTCCTTACAGTACAACAATAGGTTCATTTTTGAGAATTTCGGAAAGAGCGGTTCAGCCGGAGAAATTATAATTCAAACCCATATTTACCTATAAAACATGCTTGATAAAAAACAAAAAATGAAAGCCTATTGGAAAAGGAACCTGAAAACCCTCTTTTTCCTACTCTTGATCTGGTTTACAGTTTCCTTTGGATTTGGAATCCTCCTAGTCGAGCAATTGAACAGCATCAAAATCGGAGGATTCAAGTTGGGTTTTTGGTTTGCCCAGCAGGGATCGATCTATGTTTTTGTCATCCTGATTTTCGTGTATGTCTACCGCATGAACAAGCTGGACAAGGAATTTGATGTCAACGAAGAATAAACCAACCCAAAAACTTAACCAAAAATGGACATATTAACCTGGACATATATCCTTGTCGGACTTTCATTTACACTTTATATCGGTATTGCGTTCTGGACCCGGGCCGGGACTACCAAAGAATTTTATGTTGCCGGAGGCGGAGTCTCTCCCTTGGCAAACGGCGTGGCGACTGCCGCAGACTGGATGTCGGCAGCCTCATTTATATCCATGGCCGGCATCATCTCATTTGCCGGGTATGACGGTTCGGTGTACCTGATGGGCTGGACGGGAGGCTATGTTTTGCTTGCTTTGCTTTTGGCTCCATACCTCCGAAAATTCGGAAAATTTACAGTCCCTGATTTTGTGGGAGACAGATACTATTCCAACAAAGCACGGGTAGTGGCTGTCATTTGTGCCTTATTTATTTCCTTCACTTATGTCGCAGGGCAGATGCGGGGGGTTGGAATTGTTTTTTCCAGATACCTTGAAGTGGATATCAATACCGGGGTAATCATCGGGATGTGCATCGTCTTCTTCTATGCGGTATTGGGTGGGATGAAAGGGATCACCTATACACAGGTCGCCCAATATTGTGTGCTGATTTTCGCCTACATGGTACCCGCCATTTTTGTATCGATGCAGTTGACAGGCAATCCTATTCCCCAATTGGGATTGGGAAGTGCAGTGGCTGACGGTACTTACCTATTGGATAAGCTGGATGGAGTATTGACGGAATTGGGATTTGCAGCTTACACTTCGGGAAGAAAAGGAATGGTGGACATGTTTGCCATCACACTCGCGCTGATGGTCGGAACAGCCGGACTGCCGCATGTGATTGTAAGGTTTTTTACAGTACCAAGGGTAAAAGACGCAAGGTTGTCCGCAGGTTATGCCTTGGTTTTCATCGCCATTTTATATACCACCGCTCCAGCCGTTGCGGCTTTTGGTATTTACAACGCCATAGACACAGTTGCAGAAAAACCAATAGACAACCTTCCTGTATGGGTAGGCAATTGGCAAAAAACCAACCTCATCCTCGTGGATGACAAAAACGGGGACGGCATGGTGCAGTACCTTGCCGATAAGGAAGCCAACGAACTGACCATAGACAAAGACATCATGGTCTTGGCCAATCCCGAAATCGCCCAATTGCCAAACTGGGTAGTAGGATTGGTAGCTGCCGGTGCGATGGCAGCGGCACTTTCCACCGCCGCAGGATTATTGCTAGTCATTTCCACCTCTATTTCAAGGGATTTATTCAGGACGTTCAGACCAGAAATGTCAGAGAAAAAAGAGCTTAGAATCGCCCGAATCGCTGCGGGAGGCGCAGTGGTGTTGGCAGGTTACTTTGGTGTAAACCCTCCGGGCTTCGTAGCTGAAGTGGTAGCCTTTGCCTTTGGGTTGGCTGCGGCCTCGTTTTTCCCAGTGATCATCATGGGAATATTTTCTTCCAGAATCAACAAAGAAGGGGCCATAGCCGGTATGGTTTCGGGGCTTATTTTCACAATGGCATACATTATCTACTTCAAATTTATCAGTCCTGAGATGAATACTGCCGAGCACTGGTGGTTTGGGATTTCAGCAGAAGGGATCGGTTCATTGGGCATGTTGCTGAATTTCGCGGTTTGCTTTCTGGTATCCA
Organism: Cytophagales bacterium; assembly: GCA_038224435.1. Classification (GTDB taxonomy): domain Bacteria; phylum Bacteroidota; class Bacteroidia; order Cytophagales; family Cyclobacteriaceae; genus Cognataquiflexum. Next base: position 2,672 of record JBBRFK010000389.1, read on the forward strand.
AGGCTACTCCTGCTCCGCCCCGGCATGTGCAGGACATGATTCAGGAAATCAGGATTCCAAGGGGTGCCGGCGAAGCTAAGGATCATTGAGGGTCTTCAAAAAAGGCATAAGACAATATGGGCATCAAATAAAAACCGGACAACACTATCGCTTGGTTTTTGAAAAAAATTGGCCATAAAAGCTTCAATTGAACTAACTTGGGCCTAGCAATGGGAATACCTTTTTCCACTTTGCCCGGCCATCATTGGTATTGAATCCAGAATAATAAAATCAGCAATAACCTAAAAATTACAGCCATGAGTGATAGGATACATACCCTGAGCGGATATTTTTATGAATACCAAAAATCAGTCACCGAACCAGAGAGTTTCTGGGCAAGAATAGCAGACTCTTTTCATTGGAAAAAAAGATGGGACAAGGTCTT
>JBBRFK010000390.1:0-3083 GCA_038224435.1 Cytophagales bacterium
TTTTCAATCGGTGGTCCAATTCCGAATTTTGTTCCGGGATAAAGGGCTTCTAAGGCTTCTGCCATCAAGTGGGCTGAAGAATGCCAAAAAGTGTTTTTCCCTTCAGGGTCATTCCAAGTCAGTAATTGTACTTTGGAATCGTGGTGAATAGGCCTGCCGGAGTCCCAAACTTCACCGTTTACTTTTGCTGCAAGTACATTTCTCGCCAAACCCTCGCTGATACTAAGTGCAATTTGTAGCCCTGAAATTCCTTTTTCATACTCCCTTACCGAACCGTCGGGAAGGGTAATTTTGATCTGTTGGTTAGACATTTATTGATTAAACTTGATGAAACATCACGCCTTTACAAACAGGTGTGTTTTAGTGGTGCAAATATGCGAATTGATGTTGGCTTTTTTTAGAATCAAAGAAACAAACTCCATTATTTTTTTGACCGCTAGGTATGGCTTCAAAATGAAAAAACCGATTTTGGCATAGCTAGAGTATAATCTGGGCACTAACCTTGATTCCAAATGGTTTTGCACCTGGATTATCCAAATAAGTAATCCTATGGAATGCATCTACCCTGAAAAACTTGAAAATATTTTCAATCCCATAACCCAATTCAATGTAAGGGAGGTTTTGGTCCAACTTTCCAAATGCAGGAATTGGATTGCCTAGATCATCAAAATCAGGGGAATTCATCAAGTTTTTGTCACTCACGGTTCCCCAAAGAACATTGGCATTGGCTACCGCACGCCATTTGAGTTTCTTGATCAATGGAATTTGATTCAATCCAAAACCTTCAAAAGAATGGCGGTAACTCAAACTCGTAAACCTGTCACTTGCAAATTCATTGAAATTCATCAGGTTGAAAGCGACTGTTGTATAGAAAATGGTTTCGTTTCCAATATGGTTTTCCAAAAGCGGATAGGGAACTGTACCTCTCACAAAACCGGACCTTAACTCATATCGGGAAACACCTATCAATCCCAGATTGAGCTTTTGGTACACACTCAACACATATTTTTGGTAATTGATATCGCCACCTAGACTGTTGAGCCCCTGGGTAAACCTAAAATCCAAAATCGGCCATTTTGCCGGACCAAGTGAAGCCCTGTAATTGTCATTGGTAATCGTGACCTCATCTTTTCCATATCGGATTCCAAGGTTGACCTGGGCGAGGTCAAAGCGGTTCAGATAGGTGCCGCGACTTTCATCAAAATAATTAAAATCAAAAGTCGGATCAAACTCCTTCCTCGTAAATCCTCCGGTCAGGTTAAAACCCTTGAAAAGCTCACGCTGCGCAATAATTCTATAATACTTGCTGTAATACGCCTTATTCAATGTCCCGAATCTCGATGCCGCAAGGAATATGCTGTTGAGTTGGAGATTTTCTATTTCCAATCCAACCTGATCGATTTCTTTTTGGGTATTGACCTGTATGGTAGTCCATCTTTTGCGATCCAGGATTTTTGTTGCTGAAAGAAAATATTTGGCTTGCTTGTCTTTAAATCCATATGCCAAGTATCCTGTCAGGACATAATTATTGCTGAATTTAAAATTTGTCCTGAGCCCCGCTCCCACTCTCAGACCTTCAATGTTATTATAATTCAAAAGGCCGGTCCAAGGTCCAAGATCAACTTTACCAACAGGCAAAAAACCGGTTCCCAAAAATTTGATCCCTTCTGAATAAAATCTGATGATGGGAATTCTGCTGAGTGTATCTACCATCTGTCGCGAGACAATTTCCTGTTCGGATAATGGTTCAGGTCTCACATTTTTCCAAAATTCTTCCGTCCCCTTGTCAAAATCTTCTTTCAGCTGTATGGCTTGGAAATAAAAACTCGGAGGCATTGGATTATTGACTTTGAAATTACCGCTCGAATTATAAACCTTAGCCAACAAGCCTACGGTATTTTCAGTGATTTTGGAGATTTTGATCAAGACCCTAGTCTTCGATGGTACCAGGGGTCCGGCTTCAGTAGGAATCAATTCCTGTTGAATCTTAATCCTTTCAATAAAATTCAGGTTAGCAGATTTTGGAATTGTCAAATCAACCTGCTTCAAAGCATAATCGTCTTTTTTGATCCAGATTGTACCCGTAAACGCTAAATCCTGCTCACGGAGCGGGTAAACCTTAAGCATGTAGCAAAAATCCTCCCCTACCATCAAAGAATCCATCAAGTCGTAATCATAAAATGTCTTCCAACCATCCGCAATCGGCGAGACAAATTCTTTCTCCACGATCGTCAGCCAGTTTCTATAAAAATTGTATTCTTGAAAAGCAGAACCGGTTATTTGGGATACGGTCGTTCCATCTGTAATCCCAACGCCACTCAATTTGGAATTTTCAATGATTTCTTTTTTCAAAATCGGGTCAGTACGGAAATAGAATTTGGAATACGTTTCAGAAAAGAATATCGGCAGAATTTTTTTCCCTTCATCGTCTGTCAACTGCTTGATGCTGTCCATCACCGCAATGACTTTCTTGACCTGATTTCTTTCTTGGAAAGCACCTTCCACCTCGTCCAGGTCCAATTCTATCTTGGTATAATTATCTGATTGGTATGCTGTTAAATTCCTTTTGTCAAACCTTTCTTTTGCTGCAACGGCATTTCTGATGATGGCAAAAGCAGGATTCTCTCCGGATTCAAATACAAATTCAGAAAGGTTGAATGTGGATGGTACTAATTGGAAGTTGATCACCAAGGATTGTGAATAGACGATCGGTTTGCTCTGTGAAATATATCCCACATAACTCACCTGTATGCTGTCGGCTTTGATGGAGGAGGAAATAGTATAATTTCCCTCAAAATCAGTGGTAATCCCGACCTTTGTTCCTTTTAAAATTACACTGGCAAAAGGGATCGGATCACCTGTTTCCACATCAGTTACTTTTCCTTTAATAATATTTTGAGAAAAAGAAACGGTCAAAAAACAATAAAATATAAGGTGAAACGAAAATACTCTTTTCATAATGGACAATAGGTTCGTCTCAAAACAGGCATAATTCATCCAAAAGTTCTGAATAGATAGGAAATATTAATTTTTTTAAACCAGATAAAAATTTGACTCTCCTGGTTATCCTGTTTCAGATTCAA
>JBBRFK010000391.1:0-3067 GCA_038224435.1 Cytophagales bacterium
TTTGAGAGAGGTGAATATTGAATGCAACTTCCTACTCTTCAGCAGGTACTCGATCCGCCTCAGGTTGATTTCTCATCGTTCCGGTTTTTTCCATGCGATTTTCAGAATCAGCATTTACATTTGGATCTTCATGCCTTGGCATTGACCTGTCTTGGTTTTTCTTGTCCATATCTATGTCTTTACCTGGATCTTCTTTTTTGGAAGTGACTTCCAAGTCTCTCTTTTTGTCATCCTCAAGATCAAACTCCCGCTCAGTTTCTTTTTCGCCACGGTCAGTTGGATTCAGGCCATTTCTTCCTCTTTCTTGATTGGTTCTTTGATTTGATCTGTCCTCATTCTGTGGATTGCGGTCCTCATTTTTGTGTTGGCTCATGTTTTCATGGGTTTATGATTATAAATAATTTATGTTCAAATCTACATTACCCACGATCTCAAAGTATTACATGAATTCTCAAAATAGATACACAATTCACGGTAAGGAATTAATACCGTGAAAAATGCAACTTCACAACTTTTGAATTTGGTGTTAAAGGAATCGGAAAAATAGAAACCATCACTAATTTGGCTCTTGTAGGAATTTTTTGAACCGGTTAAGAAGTTGAGAAAACGGAGAAAACAGCGTTGACGAATCATCAAATCTGGAAATTATATCCTAAATCATGCTATTCTATTTAAGGAATGCTTAATAAAAAATTCAATTCAGCAAAGGGAAAAACTGCCCTTCCATTTTATGTCCTTTTTCTATCACGGGCACGCCTTTAAGCAATTCTTCATCGGTATCGGATATGGTGCCATCCGCAAACACATTCAACACAAAAGCCCGTCGGCTTCTTGGGGAGCGGTTTTCATAGCTGCCGTGTATCATGAGGGGATGGTGGAAAGTTCCGTATCCAGCTTTGAGTTCTATGGCTACAGGTTTGAATGCTGCCTTTTGTTCCGCAGTCATGAATTCCATCAGTCCGTCCATTTTGCCTGCAAGGGAAGGTTTTTCCAACAGCCCCCATTTATGGCTGCCGGGGATATAATAGAGACAGCCGTTTTCGGTGGTCGCATCATCTAGTCCGCACCAGCAGGTGAGATGCTGCATTTTGATCGTACGGGTCCAATAAGAATAATCCTGATGCCAAGCCACCACGCCGCCATGATGTGCAGGTTTGCAAAAAAGTTGGTCGTGCCAAAAGCGGACTTTTTGGTTGCCGAGGAGCTGACTTGCCGCCATCACAAAAGCCGGATTCCAGATCACATCATGAAAAGATTTTGAAATCCGCCAATGGCCCAACGAATGGAACAGAATTGTATTGGGATCATCCGATTCATTGCTATGGAACTCATGGAAAAGGTGGTGCAAAGGATGCTTTGGGTCAGCTACTTCGTCAAGTTCTTTTTTGAGGGTTTCAATCTGGTTTTCGTCAAGGAGTTTGATACCACTGAGGTAACCCTGCTCATGAAAAAAATCAACCTGTTCCTGGCTTAGGCGGTACGGTTCCCAATCTTCCTTTGATTTTGGATAAGAGAAAAGTCCGGTGATGGGATTGTGAATCAGCGATAAGTCTTGCATGGGAGATGTATTTTGGGGAATAGCCATGAAGTTAAGAGAAAGAATAGATAATTGGAAAATTGGGAACATTGAAAAATTGAGGGATTGGGAAAATTGGGAAGATTTGTGAATTAAAAACGGTTTCTCCTTAATTTTGCCTAATCTGAATTTATTAATTAGTATTTACCCGATGTTGCCATATAAAGTGCTGTTTTAAACAAGCCCATAGGTTGTTACTAAGAAGCAGGGTACTTCGGACTTCTGTGTTCCATCCCGGTATTCAAAGAATATTTGGATACTGGCAATAATGAAGGTATCTACAGTTTATTTCTCCAGTCTTTCGAGTCTTTCCAATAGCGGGGGATGGCTGTAATTGACAAAAACGTACCAAGGATGTGGGTTGATATTGCTGAGGGAATTGACGGAAAGGGTTTTCAAGGCTTCAGCAAGTGGTTTTCCATCGTAAGTCTCTTTGGCAAAAGCATCTGCTTCAAATTCATTTTTGCGGCTCATCAGGTTCATCCCGATTCCAAGGAAGCCCGATATGGGAGAAAACAGGATAGTAAATCCGATGATGTTCAGGTGGATGGCCATTTCGCTGCCTCCGAGTGCCAGACTCATCTGCTCACTGTGGATGAATTGTGCCAATATAAAAAGCAGGATCCCTACTTGGAAAACTGAAGTCACCATGCTCCATACGATATGTTTCTTTTTGTAATGTCCGATTTCATGGGCCAAAACGGCTACCAACTCGTCGGGAGTATGCTGCTCTATGAGTGTGTCAAAGAGTACTACTTTTTTTCTTTTCCCAAAACCGGAGAAAAATGCATTGGCCTTGGCGGAGCGCTTGCTGCCATCCATGACCAGGATATTGTCCAAAGGGAAATTGACAGACCTGGCATAGCGTACAATGCTGTTTTTAAGCTCACCCTCTTCCAGGGGAGTGAGTTTGTTGAAAAGTGGTAAAAACCAAGCAGTATAAAACATATTCACCACGACCATAAAAATCCCGGATACCAGCCAAAACTGCCACCAAAAGTCCTTTCCCATTTGATGGATTAGCCAAAGTAAAGTGCCTAGCAATAATCCACCGATGAGAACGGAAATAAGGTATCCTTTGATTTTATCAGCGAAATAGGTCTTTTTGGTGGACTTATTAAATCCGAATTTCTCTTCAATCACGAAAGTCTGATAGTAATCGAAGGGGATCGAAACGATGTCTGAACCAATAAAAACCACCCCAAAATAAATGAGAGAAAGTAGGATAGGGTGTCCGATAAACCCTTTTAGAAAAGTATCCAGCCATCCAAAAACGTCGAAATAGATGAAAGCAATGGTCAGGATAAAAACAGTAGAAGCTGTCAGTAGTCCAAAACGGAAATTTGCCCACTGATAGGATTTGGATTCAAGGAGTTTTTGCTGGCTGATGTATTGATCAAGCGTTTTGGGAATGTCAGGGACAGGTCTTTTAATGTTGAGGTAGCTGAGTGATTTTTCAGCACCAAAACCCAAAACAAGGATACCCAATAT
>JBBRFK010000392.1:0-3063 GCA_038224435.1 Cytophagales bacterium
GTGATTTCCAATTCAGAAGAAAGTGTCTGTTCATTGATCACCCAAGAATGGTATCGGCCGATTTTGAATTTGTCGGGAAGCCCTTTGAACATCAGGTCCTCTTTGACATTCACCTCAGAAGCAAGGCCGTGGACTACCTCTGAGAGGTTGATCAAATTCCCGCCAAAAGCCTCTCCGATAGCCTGATGGCCGAGACAGATTCCCAAGATGTCCTTTTCAGGAGCATATTTTTTGATCAATTCAGGCATAATCCCGGCTTCGGCAGGAACGCCGGGACCTGGAGAAAGTAAAATCTTATCGTATTCAGTGACGGATTCTAAGTTGATTTTATCATTCCGGAATATATCCATCTGCGGACCATAGCCCAACTGTCTGATGATATACACCAAGTTATATGTAAATGAATCGTAATTATCGAGGACTAGGATGCGCATTTTTTATTGATTTTAAAATTGAAAGATAAAATGATTAAAGATTTCAAGGTTAGAAGGTTAGAAGGTCGTTAACCAAATTGAAAATTTTGAACTAATTTTCTTATTAATCATTTTTTCTTTGAATCATTAATTAACGTGACGAGGTAATTAATAAATGCTTTAATCTGACTTGATAAAATGATCAATTCAGATTTTAATTTGAGATAATCTTCATTTTGAACCCTTCCTGCTTTCACCAATACTGCAAGTTGACTCCTTACCTCACCTGCAGAACCTTTTGAATAATGGAGGAATTTCACGAAAACTTTATTGTTGTTGTATTCAAAACCTTCCGCAATATTATTTGAAATAGAAATGGCTGCCCCTATGAGCTGATCCCTTGATTTGAAATCATTCTTTAAAGGAGCCATATCAGCTATTCTGTAGATTTCAACCCCTATCCTTACCGCTTCATTCCAAATATTTAAATCTTCGAAAGAATTAATTTTTGCCATAATCCTATTTATCTAAATTCATCAAACCAACTTTAAAACATTAAAACCTTCTAACCTTTTAATTCTAAATCCCCTCCGCTGTTTTTAGCGCCACCCTAAGCGCTTCGAGTTTGTTGGCGACTTCCTGGAGTTCGGAAGGAATGGACGATTTGGCGACGACTCCGGCGCCTGCCTGGAATCTGAGTTGGTTGTTTTGGGAGACAAAGGATCGGATCAATATGGCATGGTTGAAGTCTCCGTTGAAACCGAGGAATCCAATAGCCCCTCCATAGAATTTTCGCGGGGTGTTTTCAAGTTGGTCGATGAGCTCCATCGCACGGTACTTTGGTGCTCCGGAAAGCGTTCCTGCAGGGAAAGTATCGGCTACCAACTGAAGAGGATTTGTGCCTTCAGGTAATATTCCTGTCACTTTGGACACCAGATGGATCACATGGGAATAATATTGGATTTCTTTAAAAACCTCTACTTCGACTTTTTCGGATGATCTGCTCAAATCATTTCTTGCCAGATCCACCAACATCACATGTTCAGAATTTTCCTTAGGATCATCGTAGAGTTTCCTTGCCAAATCCGCATCTGCCATGTCGTTTCCAGTCCGCTTAAAAGTCCCTGCAATAGGATAAATTGTGGCTTTGTTGTTCTTGACCACAATCTGTGCTTCGGGAGAACTCCCAAAAACCTTGTAGGAACCGTAGTCAAAATAGAATAGATAAGGGGAAGGATTGACCGATCGGAGGGCGCGATAGACATTGAATTCATCCCCTTTGAACTGGGTTGTGAAATTTCTTGAAAGCACGATCTGGAATACATCACCTCTAAAACAATGCTCCTGACCTTTTTTGAGAATATCCAAAAATTCCGAGTCTGAATAATTGGATGACTCCTCTCCCACCAACTTGAAGGAATAAGAAGGCAGGTTTTTATTGTTGAGAAGCGTTTCCAAAAGAGGCAATTGGACTTCACTTTCAGCACCTTCCACCTGATGCTCGAAAAGATGCATTTCATTCTTGAAATGGTCAACCACAATCACATTTTGATAGACCGCATAATGGAGCATCGGAACATCATCAGGCGTGGAATTTTGCAAGTTGATGTCTTCGAAATAAGCCAAGGTATCATACTGCATATACCCAAAAAGTCCATTGCTGATAAATTTGTGCTTGCCGTTATCATCTTGAAATCTCCCGGAAAACCTTCTGAGCGCACCTATCAGCTTCAATTCCTCTCCAATATTGTAGGAAATGGATTCCCCAAAGGGAAGCGTTTCTTTTACCATTCCTCCATTAAATGAAAAAGAAGCGATGGGATTGAAACAGATATAGGAAAAACTATCCTCATGACCATGGTAATCCGAACTCTCCAAAAGGATGGGATTTGCAAACCTGTCTCTTATCTGCAGGTAAATGCTTACAGGCGTGATGGTGTCAGCAAGACGTTTTTTATGGTGGGTGATGAGATTGAACTTTTGCATGTCAATGGTTTTAGGGAATAAAAAAAAGGCTTACTGGAAAAACCAGTAAGCCCTTTCGATATGTTTTACAAACACAAAATTAGGCAACAACAACTGGTTCTTCTATTTGAGAAGTCCAATGCCACCACCAATATGTATTTTGAGTTGTTTTCATTTTTTCAGTGGGACAAAGTTAAAAATGCATTTTACTTAACAAAAAATAATTGAATAAAAATTATCGGTAATTTTGAATAAAAAAATTGAACGCCATGAGTACAATGCCCAAATATTTCAAAAGAGTCTTTGACGATTATCAGGTTTTGGTCAAAGTCAATCCAGTTGATTTTACAGGTACAGAGCTGATCGTTCATCCCGATGGAACGGTCGAAAAAACCGAAATGGAGTTTGATGAGGAGATTTTTGAAGACCTCCAAGTGGATGAATTTATTGCAGGCCACGCCTTGGAATTCAACCTTCACTTTGCAAAATCGTGATGGGATTTCTTTTGCAAAAAAATAAAATAAACACCGGTTTCAAACCTGGAAAATGACTCCTCTACACCATCCAACCCTACCACATATCTGGACCGGACGTCCTTCAGATTCCATTCAATATTGGTATCAGGCAGTTACCTGTTTGGATGAATTGGAAATCAATAAACCTTATCAAGGGAAGAATATCGCCC
>JBBRFK010000393.1:0-3057 GCA_038224435.1 Cytophagales bacterium
GACTTTGAACTCAAAATGACCCATATCCCTGTTCTTGAAGGGGATTTTGACTCCCCCGCCAAAGCGGTAACCCAACACCCAATCACCGAAATCCATTCCCTGTTCGATCGGTTCTTCGAATTGTGTTTCCCTGATTTTGTATCGGGTATAGAAATAATTGGCACCGGCCTGCGCTTCCAAAAACGGGGTCAAGCGCTTTTCACTTTCGAAATTGTACCTAAAAATCCCCATGAAGGTCAGGAGGTTATTGTTCCTTCTCAATCTCAATTCATCCGTAAATCCGGGATAGAGGTCACTTCTTTTTTCGAGTTCAGTGCCATACTTGCCGTAGCCAAGCCCAAAACCAACTTCGATCGGTTTCATCGGGAATTTATAATAGGTTGAAAAGGAATATTCAGGAAAAACGATGCTTCCTGTTTTTTGTCGTAGGTCTCCGATAGGAAAACCGGCATTTGCCTGAAAGCCGGCGGAGAAATATTGGGCTTGCACCATGGAGGCAGATGACAGAAAAATGGCTATGAACAATACGCTTCTCATAAATTGGTTTTGGATTTTGTACGAAATGGAAGGAAAGTGGTTACATAACCCAAGTGTCAATCCAGGTCACTAAAAACTTCCTCAAGATCAAGCTTGAATCCTGCTACACATGCAGAACTGACAATATCTCCGGGAGAAAAAAGTAAGGACGGGACGTATTTTCCATTGGTTAGCGTGTAGACCAATAAAGTCTGTTCATTTGGATGGACCACCCAATATTCCCTGACACCGCTTTCTTCATAAACTTCATATTTATACTTGAGTTCTTTCCGGTTGTTGCCTGGAGAGAGGATTTCGATGATTAGGTCCGGTGCACCAAGGCATCCCGCTTCATCCAGTTTGCTTCGGTCACAAATTACACTGATGTCTGGCTGGACTACGGTATAGATGTCTTCGTTTTTTTTGGACTTAACCGGTAGCCGCACATCAAATGGAGCGGTATACACTTCACAGGACTTATTCTGTAGAAAATTGAAAATTCTATTGGCAATTTTTAGTGAAATTTTTTGATGTATTCTTCTCGGGGCAGCCGCAGCAGACTTGAAAACTTTTCCTTTGATGATTTCCACCATTTCATCAAGCCCCCAAGTCAGGTAATCCGCATAGGAATACTTGCCATACTCCGTGTAGGGCTCGCTGACTTTGTTTTCGGTTTCTTCGGATTTCATAGTTCTAATTTAATGAAAACTTGGTGAATTTGGTTTGGATAAACTGTCTTTTTAACTTTCCAATCTTTCAATTTTCCTATCTTTCAATTTTACAATCTTCCAATTCTTATCCCAACCTTAATACCTTATAATCTTTTTAACCTTTTCCCTCCCAATCTTTCAATACTCCTAGTACTCCAGAAGCTTCTTCAATTTCTCCTTAAACCTTTCTACCGGCAGGAAATTCTTTTCCAAGCTCGGTGCAAAAGGCACAGGAGTGTCCAAACTTCCCTCACGCATCACCGGTGCATCGAGCAACTCAAAACAGTTTTCGGAAATCCAAGATGCTATCTCCGAACCGATTCCTCCCGTGAGGCAATCTTCCTGAAGGAAAATTACTTTTCCAGTTTTCTTCACGGTTTTATGTACAGCTTCTTTGTCCCAAGGGAGTAAAGTCCTCAGGTCCAATATGTCTGCAGAAATTCCCAATTCCTTCACTACCGCCTTTGCCCAATGCACGCCCATCCCGTAAGTAATGATGCTGACAGCATCACCTTCCTGCACCAAGTTGGCCTTGCCAATCTCTATGGTATAATAATCGTTCGGAATGGGTTCTGAAATGGAACGGTATAAAGCTTTATGCTCAAAGTATAGGTAAGGATTTGGGTCTTCCAGTGCTGCATTCAACAATCCTTTAGCATCATAGGGATTGGAAGGATAGACGATTTTCAATCCCGGCGTATGAAAAAACCATGCCTCATTGGATTGGGAGTGGAATGGTCCCGCGGCCACTCCCGCACCTGTTGGCATACGAATCACCACGTCTGCATTTTGGCCCCATCTATAATGGATTTTGGCCAGGTTATTCACAATTTGGTTGAAACCGACTGACACAAAATCCGCAAACTGCATCTCCACCATGGACTTGTAGCCTTTGATCGAAAGTCCTAGCGCCGCTCCTATGATTGCGCTTTCGCAAAGCGGTGTATTTCGCACTCTTTCAGCACCGAATCTGTCCTTAAATCCATCGGTGATCTTGAAAGCTCCACCATACGTTCCTATATCCTGACCCATCAAGATCAAGTTTGGATACTTTTCCATTGATTGGCGAAGTCCTTCTGCTATCGCATCCAAAAAGCGCTTTTCTGTTTTGTTGTCAGATTTTGGTGCAATTACCTTTTGATCAAAAGGGGCATATAGGTCAGCCACTTCCTCGTCGGTATCTGCTGTGACTGCTTCTTCCGCAAAGGCAATATCCAATCCCCGGTTAATATTGGCTTTGATTTTTTTGTTGATTTGGTCTTTGGTTTCAGGGCTAAGCACACCGGATTCCTCTAAAAATCTCTCGTAGTTTTCCACGGGATCCTTGAGCGCCCAAGTTTCCATCAGTGTTTTTGGAACGTACTTGGTGCCCGAAGCTTCCTCATGGCCTCGCATCCTGAATGTGATGGCTTCCAGGAGCACAGGTCTGGGATTTTCCCTGAGATCTTCTGCCAATTTTTTGATGGTGTCATAGACTTCGAGGACATTGTTGCCATCGATGCGGACAGCTTCCATGCCATATCCCGGGCCTTTTTCAGTAAAATATTTGAAAGCAAACTGCTCTTCGCTGGGCGTGGAAAGGCCGTACCCGTTGTGTTCTACCACAAAAATCACAGGGAGTTTCCACACCGCCGCAACATTCAGCCCTTCGTGAAAATCCCCTTCTGAACTTGCCCCATCACCGGTAAAAACCAGCGTGACTTTCTTTTCTCCTGAAAGTTTATGTGCCAAACCGATGCCATCCGCTATGGCCATCTGAGGACCGAGATGTGAAATCATCCCGACGATATGGTGTGCATTTGTTCCGAAGTGGAAGGACCGGTCACGGCCT
>JBBRFK010000394.1:0-3045 GCA_038224435.1 Cytophagales bacterium
TTTCAGCGGCGCTCCCCAAAGTCCCGGAATCAGGTACACCACAAATACAAATGTTGCTATTGCAAGCATCAACCTAGGCACACCGATAAAGTCCAACGGAGAATCGTGTTTGGTCCTGATTTTTCCTAACAGGTACAATCCCAACAGGAAGAAAATCACAATCCATATCGCGATGTAGATATCCCTGTCGAGCAATCCCCAATGGTAAACCTGATCCGCTACGGATAGGAACTTGAAAGCCAAAGCCAATTCCAGGAAACCCAGGACCACTTTGACGGAATTCAGCCAACCACCGGATTTGGGCAGCGAGTTCAGCCACTCTGGAAAAACCGCAAACAAGGTAAATGGTATTGCGAAAGCGAGAGAAAAAGCAAACATCCCTGCAATCGGTGTAATAAAATCCCCTCCGGCTGCTTTGATCAATATTGAACCCACAATAGGTCCGGTACAAGAAAATGATACCAAAACCAGTGTAAATGCCATAAAGAAAATCCCTGCCAATCCGCCTTTGTCTGCTTTGGCATCTATCTTATTGACAAAACTGCTTGGCAATGTGATCTCAAACAACCCCAAAAAAGCAAAGGCAAAGAAGATGAAAATCAGGAAAAAGAACACATTGGGAAGCCAATGCGTGGAAAGCCAATTGGCAAACTCAGGTCCCTGAATCGCTGCAACCGCTGTCCCTGCAATGGTATAAATCGCAATGATCGACAAACCATATATCCCTGCATTTCGAATTCCTGAAATCCTGGACTTTGACCTGCCGGTAAAGAAAGTAACCGTCATCGGGATCATCGGAAACACGCAAGGTGTCAACAATGCCGCCAATCCCGCCAAAAAGGCCACAAACATAAATCCCAACAACCCGTCTTTTTCTCCTTCGACTTCGAGGTCCACAAAGGTCCGATCTTGGCTTGGCGTGTTGGGATTAACTTTTTCCTGAAAAACCTCTGAGGTAGTTGTGTCCGAAATAGCGGCGGCTTCTTCAGAATCAGCCAATGCTTGTTCGGTTCCCAAAGGAGTAACCTGTGTAGATTCAGTCTGAGCCGTAGCTTTTATTATAAAATCTTCTTCATATAGAATACACTGCCCCGTCACATCAGAACACATTTGGTATTCGACGGTCCCTTTAATCTCTACATTCGAATCAGTGATTTTGATTTTCTGCCGAAATTCTCCCGACCCTGAAAAATAGGTGATGTCCGCCTCCCAAACCTCGTCAAATTTCTTTTTTGGATTGATTGGTTTTAGCTTTTCGGTAGCTGAAATCCCCTTTGATCCATCCAGATTAAGTGTGGTCAGCACAGGTCCTGCATTTTCATCAAAATCGTTGGAATAAATATACCAGTTGTTTGGAATGGATGCTTTCAACACTATCTCGGCATCGTTGCCTACTTTCAGGTCTTTATTTGCCAATTGGATATTCCACCTTGGCGGCGAAACCAATTGGGCAAATGACGGTACAGATAGAAAAAGAAAAGAAAAAAGAAGCAGTGAAGTTTTGAAGTATTTTGACATTGCGGCGTGATGAAGGCGAATCTGATTGATAAAGGTGGTTTTTGGGAAAATAGTTCAGACAAATAAGACAGTATTGCCGCGAAGACACTAAGCCACAAAAAATAGTCTTTTTGTCTTAGTGGCAGACTATTACTTGATGGCTTGCTCCTTGAAATGTTTGAAAAACAATGCAATCGTCTCAATGCCTATGAAATAGTTTTTGATCCCATAATGCTCATTGGGTGAATGCAAGGCATCCGTATCCAATCCAAATCCCAATAATATCGGATCAAGTCCCATTACTTTTTGGAACAAAGCACAGATTGGAATCGATCCTCCTTCCCTTGTCGGTATGGCTTTCTTGCCAAATGCTTCCATGATCGCACCTTCTGCCGCCCTATATCCAGGAGAATCTGTCGGTACTACAGCCGCAGCACCGCCATGATGGGAGATGACTTTTACTTTTACAGATGCCGGTGCGATGGATTTGAAATGGTCTTCAAAGAGCTGTGCGATTGCTTTGTGGTCTTGGTCCGGTACCAGCCGCATAGAGATTTTTGCAAATGCTTTGGAAGGCAATACGGTCTTTGCACCTTCTCCGGTATATCCTCCCCAGATGCCGTTGACATCCAATGTCGGCCTGATGCCCACACGCTCGATGGTGCTATATCCTTTTTCACCAGACACCTCAGCGATGTCCAGTTTCTTTTTATAATCATTGAGGTCAAATGGGGCTTTATTCAGTTCTTCTCGGTAAGCATCTGAATATTCTTCCACTTTATCATAAAATCCGGGGATGGTGATATGGTTATTTTCATCATGAAGCGAAGCGATCATTTTGCAAAGCGTATTGATCGGATTGGCAACAGCACCGCCAAAAGTTCCTGAATGCAGGTCTTTATTTGGTCCGGTCACTTCCACCTGCATGTAAGCCAATCCCCTCAAGCCAACGGTCACAGAAGGATCCTCCATCGAAATCATGTGCGTATCCGACACGATCACCACATCGGCTTTCAGCTTTTCAAGGTTTTCTTTGACAAAAATATCGAGGTTTTCAGACCCAACTTCCTCTTCACCCTCGATCATGAATTTGATATTGCAAGGCAAGGCATTGGTGGCCATCATTGCCTCAAAAGCTTTCACATGCATATAAAACTGCCCTTTGTCATCCGCAGATCCCCGTGCAAAAACCGCACCTTCGGGATGTCTTTCGGTCTTTTTGATCACAGGTTCAAATGGCGGAGAATCCCACAATTCGTATGGGTCAGCTGGCTGTACATCATAATGGCCATATACCAACACTGTGGGCAAAGCCGGATCGATGATTTTTTCACCATAGACAATCGGGTAACCCGCCGTCTGACAGATTTCGGCTGTATCAGCACCGGCTTTCACCAGACTTTCTTCGACGAAGTCCGCAGCTGCAAAAACATCATTCTTGAATTTGGGATCAGCGCTCACAGAGGGGATGCGCAAAAGGTCTAAAAGTTCGTTCAGGAACCTGTCCTGATGGTCATGGATATATTGTTTGACAGACATATTTGGGAT
>JBBRFK010000395.1:0-3036 GCA_038224435.1 Cytophagales bacterium
GGATTACCTTTGGCAGTGGCATTTGGTGAAAAATTTCAGGCCATAGGTTTTGATATTGACCCAAGAAGAATAGATGAATTGCAAAAAGGTCATGATAGAACCTTAGAAATTGAAGATGAAGATCTTCAAAACGTCCTTGTAAAAACTTCTATAGCACTTGAAGAAAAAGGTAAGGGATTATTGGTCACAGATGCAGTGATGCCGATTTCTTCATGTAATATTTTTATTGTTACGGTACCTACTCCTACAGATAAGCACAATAGACCTGTGCTTACACCGATGTTGAAAGCTTCTGAGACAATTGGCAAAGTCTTGAAAAAAGGAGATGTTGTCATCTATGAATCGACTGTATATCCCGGTGTGACTGAAGACGAATGCGTTCCCGTTTTAGAAAAACATTCTGGATTAAAATTCAACGTTGATTTTTTTGCAGGTTATTCTCCCGAACGGATCAATCCCGGTGATAAAGAACATACAGTCACTAAAATCCTTAAAGTGACTTCAGGAAGTACTGAGGAAGCTGCAGAATATGTCGATGAACTTTATCGTGCTGTTATCACGGCAGGAACACATAAAGCATCTTCCATCAAGGTTGCGGAAGCTGCAAAAGTCATTGAGAATTCACAGCGAGATATCAACATTGCTTTTGTGAATGAATTGTCAAAAATCTTCAATCTTCTTGGCATAGATACCCATGAGGTTTTGGAAGCTGCCGGTACAAAATGGAATTTTCTACCATTCAAACCAGGATTAGTCGGAGGCCACTGCATCGGTGTGGACCCCTTTTACCTTGCCCAAAAGGCCCAAGAAGTTGGGTATCATCCTGAGATTATTTTGGCGGGAAGAAGACTGAATGATTCTATGGGCAAGCATGTGGCGACGGAAGTCATCAAGTTGATGATGAGGAAAAATCTAAAAGTCATTGATTCTAAAGTTTTGATTTTAGGTTTCACATTCAAGGAAGATTGTCCGGATGTAAGAAATACCCGTGTCATTGACATTTACCAAGAGTTAAAGTCTTTTGATATGGATGTAGATGTCTATGATCCTTGGGCAGATGATAAGGAAGTACTTCACGAATATGGAATCCAGATTTCTTCAAAGGGGGATGAACCAAATCTCGAAAATTATTCAGCTATAATTCTAGCTGTTGCACATAAAGAATTCCGACCTTGGCTGATCCAAAAATCAGAAAATCAAGTTGTTTTTGACGTGAAAGGAATTTTGGACAAATCAAATGTAGATTCAAGATTATAATTTACTTTGTTAATGGATGAATCTAAAATAATCAGGAATAAAAAGGTACTTGTAACTGGAGGAGCGGGATTTATAGGTTCCAATCTTATAGATGTGCTTCTTGATCAGGGAAATGAGGTAGTCTGTTTGGATAATTTTGCAACCGGAAAAAGAGAAAATCTAAAGGATGCCCTTAAAAATAAAAAATTTAGATTGATCGAAGGAGATATTCGAAACTATGAAGATTGTTCAAATGCAGTTGAGGGATGTGATTATGTTTTGCATCAAGCCGCTTTAGGTTCTGTTCCTAGGTCAATTTCAGATCCGATGACTTCGACTGATGTCAACATCGGCGGGTTTGTCAAAATACTTTTTGCGGCCAAAGAAGCAGGTGTCAAAAGGTTTGTGTATGCGGCAAGTTCCTCTACTTACGGGGATCACGCCGCATTGCCAAAAGTAGAGCATGTTATAGGAAATGCGCTGTCACCATATGCCATTACCAAATACGTTGACGAGCTTTTTGCAAAGAACTTTTCCGATAATTATGGAATAGAAACTATCGGATTAAGGTATTTCAATGTTTTCGGAAGAAGACAAGACCCCAATGGCGCTTATGCGGCTGTGATTCCCAAATTTGTTTCTGATTTGATGAACCATAAAAGTCCCGTAATAAACGGGGACGGTACGTTCTCCAGGGATTTTACCTATATCGATAACGTCATACAAGCTAACCAATTGGCCGCCATCACCCCCACAGATCAGTTTAAATCAAGATTAAAGGAATATAACAGCGAGTTGGCGTTATCATTTGATCCAAATCAGACTATTTCCGAAGTATTCAATGTGGCCTTTGGAGAAAGAACCACCTTGAAGGAATTGGTTGAAATATTGAAAATGACCTTGTCAAAAAATGATTCCAAAATTGGAGATATTGAAATTTCTTATGGTCCAAATAGAGGAGGAGATATACCTCATTCTTTGGCCTCTATTGAAAAGGCTTCCCAAGTTTTGAATTACACTCCCAAATATGATATTAAGATGGGGTTGTTTGAAGCGACAAATTGGTATTGGGAACATTTAGGTTAAATATTAAGTTTTATGCTTAATTTTTTTTTCTATTTTTTGATAAGTTCTGTTTCGCATACAAATTTTAAAAAGAAAAATAGTTTTTTATGAGTATCCGGATAAATGCACGTACCAAAATTAACTTTAAAGATGTTCTTAGGGCTACAGGAAATCGATTCCACATTTTTACAGCTACTTTTTTTCTTGACAAAAAAAGTAGCTAAAAAAGTCAAGAAGGTGGAATTCTACACGCACTCAAGCCCTGTGCCGGCCCGATCCACTGTTGTTCCTCCCCACCTCGAACAAATGAAGTTCATTTTTAAGTAAGAAATTTCGGAATTAGGCCAGTACTTGTAACAATGCGGATACACATGTAGTTTTTATCTATAATTCTATTTTGGTGCTCTTGGAGAAAAAATATCCGATTTGAAGCCAATAAAAGATATAGAGTATTGGTTCATGACGTTTTAAGTTTATGGTGATAGATTTTGATATTTTATGATCAAAAATTAATATTATAAAAACATGCAGTAATTTTATGATATTTTTTTCCAAAACATTATATCTCTTATTTTTTTATATGAGTATACGGATGATTGCACGTACCAAAATTAACTTTAAAGATGTTCTTATAGCTACAGGAAATCGAATCCTCATTTTTACAGCTACTTTTTTTCTTGACAAAAAAAGTAGCCAAAAAAGTCAAGACGGCGGAATCCTATCCACGCGCAAGGC
>JBBRFK010000396.1:0-3006 GCA_038224435.1 Cytophagales bacterium
AGCCCCTCAGCAGCCCGGATCGGTGTCATTGACATCGCCACGGCCAAGACCAAGTGGATGGATATTGCAGGTGATCCAAGGCAGCATTACCTCGTCAGGCTGGAGTATATCCCTGGTACCAATGAGTTTCTTGTCCAGCAATTGAACCGTAAGCAGAACGAAAGTAAAATCCTGCGGGTCGATGCGGCTACCGGAAAAACAAAACTTGTCCATTCAGAAAAAGACCCCGCTTGGGTAGAAGTGATGGTTCCGGGGGAAAATACGTATGACATAGATTTCATACATCCCATCCATTGGCTTGCAGGCGGAAAAGAATTCCTTTGGTCAAGTGAAAAAGGTGGATGGAGACAATTATATAGAGTCAGTTCAGACGGGACCAAAGAGGTCTTGGTCACACCGGGAAGCTATGATGCCATTTCCCTAAAAGGTTTTGATGAAAAAAGCGGCTTGGTCTATTTTATAGCTTCACCTGATAATGCCACCCAAGAATACCTTTACCGCACGCGGTTGGATGGCAAAGGAAAATTGGAAAAGGTTTCTTCGGAAGGATTTCAGGGAACGCATACCTACAACATTTCCCCTACTGCCAAATACGCACAACACCGTTTTTCCAATCATTACACAAAGCCTTTGGCTGAAATGGTAAGCCTGCCAAAGCATCAGGCTTTGAATGAAAAGGAAAGTATTGCAGCCAACATCTCTGCTGCTCGAGTTGAAAAGACTGTGGAATTTTTCAAAATCACAACCGAAGAAGGCGTAGAAATGGATGGCTGGATGGTGAAGCCAGCGGACTTTGACCCAGCCAAAAAGTATCCTGTCCTATTCTATGTCTATACTGAACCTTGGGGAGCAACTGTAGCGGATGCTTTTGGTTCTACGAGAAATAGGTATTACAAAGGAGACATGCGGCAAGATGGATATATCTATATGTCACTCGACAACCGTGGTACACCTGCCCCAAAAGGAAGTGCGTGGCGAAAATCAATTTACCGTAAAATCGGCGATATCAATATCCGGGATCAGGCTTTGGGAGCCAAAGAAATCCTGAAGTGGTCATTTGTAGATCCTGAACGTATAGCAGTCTGGGGCTGGAGCGGCGGAGGTTCGGCGACGCTCAACCTGATGTTCCAATATCCTGAAATCTACAAAACCGGCATTGCAGGTGCTGCAGTAGCCAACCAACTTACCTATGACAATATCTATCAGGAAAGGTACATGGGATTGCCTCAGGAAAATCTCGAGGACTTTGTGAAAGGTTCGCCCCTCACCCACGCCAAAAACCTTCAGGGCAATCTGCTCTACATCCATGGCACTGCCGACGACAATGTCCATTACCAAAACGCCGAAATGCTCATCAATGAACTGATCAAGCACAACAAGCAGTTTCAGGTGATGCCCTACCCAAACAGGTCGCACGGCATTTCGGGAGGAGATAGTGCTTTCCTACACCTATCCACACTTTATACAAATTACCTCAAGCAACACTGTCCTCCAGGCGGAAGATAAAATCGCTTAATTGGAAGGATGATTTTCACTCCAAAAATGCTCTTTCCTTAGGAAAGGTGTAGCAATCCTCATTTATTCCTTTGGAAAAGTGGGGTTGATGACATTTATTCCTTTGGAAAAGTGTAATTTCACACATAGTTTCATTTGAAAAAATGTTGTGTTAAAATGAAAAGAATACTTACCGACCGTTTATTGGATTGGAAAAACTCGCTGACTCGGAAACCCTTGGTCATCAGAGGCGCAAGACAGGTTGGTAAAACTTGGTTGATGAAGGAATTTGGGAAAAGCCAATTTAGCCAAGTAGCCTATATCAACTTTGAAAACAATAAAGCTCTAAAAAATATTTTCCAAGAGGATTTTGACATCAACAGAATCCTTTTGGCTATCCAAATAGAAACCGGAATCACGGTTAATCCGGAAACGCTGATCATCTTTGATGAAATCCAAGAATCGGTCGGAGCACTCACCTCACTTAAGTATTTTCAAGAAAACTCACCGGAATTCCCTATTGTGTCAGCAGGTTCCTTATTGGGAATTTCGATGCACCAGCACAGTTCATTTCCTGTAGGCAAAGTTGAATTTTTAGACCTGTATCCTTTGGATTTCGAAGAATTCTTGGATGCGATGGGCGAAACTGATTTGTTGTCTTTGTTGCAAAAAGCAGATTGGGAAATGATGCGGGTATTCAAAACTAAGTTTGTACAATTGCTCAAGCAATATTATTTCACGGGTGGTATGCCGGAAGTGGTATTGAATTTTACCACAAACCAAGACTTTAATAAAGTTCGTGTAATACAACAGAGAATCTTGGATTCTTATGTTCAGGATTTTTCAAAACATGCCCCAAACGAAATTGTACCCAGAATCAGAATGCTTTGGAATTCAATACCGGCACAACTTTCCAAAGAAAACAAAAAATTTATTTATGGCATGATAAAGCAAGGTGCAAGGGCAAAGGACTTTGAATTGGCACTCGCCTGGCTGATTGATTGTGGCCTCGTACACAAAGTTAACCGCGTTTCCAAAGCAAGAATACCACTAAAAGCTTACGAGGACTTCAATGCATTCAAGTTGTTTTGTTTGGATGTGGGGTTATTGGGTGCCATGGTAGATTTGGACGTGAAAACGATTTTGGAAGGCAACCGCTTGTTTGAAGAATTTAAAGGTGCAATAACAGAGCAATATGTACTGCAACAATTGATTGCAAAAAATATCCTGTCCTATTATTGGACCGCTGACAATGCCACAGCTGAAATTGATTTCCTTATCCAATCCAAAGGAAACATTGTTCCTATTGAAGTAAAAGCCGAGGAAAATTTGAAAGCAAAAAGTTTGAAATTATTTTATGAGAAGTTCGGTCCTGAATATGCATTTAGAATATCAATGTCAGACTTCAGAAAAGAAGAATGGCTGATAAATATCCCTCTTTATGGAATCGCCCAGATTCTAAACGTGGATTGACCATTCCCGATAACCCGAAAAAAAAGTCCCGGTTTGCCA
>JBBRFK010000397.1:0-3001 GCA_038224435.1 Cytophagales bacterium
CATCCAACCCAAACAATTCTGCCAATCTGGAAAGTAAGCCACTCGGGATGGATCTTTTTCCATTTTCGAAATAGCTGATTTCCTCCCTGTTGACAAATAGGTAAGTAGCCAATTCCTCTTGGGTAAGTCCGAGTTTGTCTCGGAAGTACCTGATATTGTTACCGATAATGAGGTTTTGATCCATGGCTGGTGTAGGTAAAAGTTGTTACAAAAATACGGATTATTTTTACTTGTGTACAATTTTGTAACAATGGTTTTTCACCTTCGATATCTATTTAGCGAATTGTCCGTCCTCAGATTCTGGGATTTTGAAGTCAAAAAGGAATTGGGTGTCTGTGTAAACAGGGTAAGGGATGTACTTAGTGGATTAGTCTGAAGATAATCATTATCCTTCCAATATTTTAACCAAGTCCCTATTGATGTAATACACTTCTCTACCATCCTTGATTTGAACCAATATTCGCGCCCCTACCGGTTCAGTAAAGTATTTTTTCAATGTTGTTCTAGATGATATTTGCAGAAGGACGCCAACCAACTTTGGTTTTGTGTAGGGTTGGCTGAACAACAATTCATTAACTTCCTTATTATACCATTTGATGGTTCCTTTTCCGTGTTCAAGGGTAGTTTCCATTTGGTTCAATATGCTTAGCCGGATTTGGTAGACATATTTTGACTACATGTCCATTTTTTTTTAATTAAATGGACATATCAGATTTTTATGTCCAAAAATATGAAAGGATGGCATATCAAGTCATTGGCTTGGTTGGACCCCAAGGCCGCTATCCGTGTCTTTGCGAACGGCTAAAACAACTTTATTGTCTTTGCTCACATCTGTGTTTCAGTAGTTAAAATGATTTGATTTCCAGTCTCGTAGACGATCAATGTTCCTTCATAGTGAACAAATTTTCCACCTCGCTTTTTCACATCCTTTAGCGATTTGATAAGTGTTTTAATTTTTATCTTTTTCATTTCTTTGGTGTTTTTATTTTAGAATACTATATCTCTTTGGTCACAAAAAGAAAACCTGTATGCTCCTGACCATCAAAATCTTTTACAGTGATCAGCGCATTTGTCATGACTCCTTTGCCTTCTTTAACAGTAAGTTGAGGGATCAGCTTTTCCTGATGAAGTTTCACAACCCTACCTATCGCTTCCGTATTGTCTTCTTTGATTACGGTTACTTTGTGTTGCATCAGGTCATTTAGATCAAGTTCGACAACTTCCAAGTCTTCAAATTTTACTTTATTGATCGGCAAAAATGTCTGCCCCGGAATGATTGCCCTGATATCAGCCATTCGGTTTGAATAATCCTCTTCATCCAAATAAAGAAGGTTATAAATCATATTTGGATCTTCATCAGGGAAAGGTGTATGAAACCTTACGACCTGTCCTGCTTTATTGGGTAGCATGCTGATTGATGCAGAATTTAAAGCGTTGCCCCCGCTTGAAAGATTGATAATCTGTAACAGTATGGATATTGATATTGAAGCTTATTCCTCTCTATAATAAATTGGATTATCTACTTCCTCTGTGAATTTTCCTTCATTGTTTAGTTTTCCCAAAAAGCGCAGGTCTTCATTACATAGCCTTCCTCCAATAAAATCAGCTTTGTCTACATGAAAGTGAGAGACGTAAGACCGGACTATATCTCCGGCAGCAATTACATAATCATCGTTTCCAGGAAGAAAGTGGACACTTTTGTAAACCAATGCGTGATTGGGTCCAGAGGATTTTCTAAGTTCACCACCTAAGGATCTTTTGATCTGTTCATATTGGGAAACAGGACCCAAAGCGACATAGACAGTATTGGTAATGGGTAGGAATCGTGTATAATTTTCCCTCACCGCAGCCATCAATTTTGTAACAGCATGTACTGCCGCTTTTGGAGAAGCATACCGGCAGTCCATTCCAAATTGGGTATAATCAAACCTTTGAAAAGCGCCTTTCATCTGCTGGAAATTCAGGAAATAGGGGTTTATCCTATTTTCATCAGGGTCATAGCCGATTGAAATCAAAAATTCACCACCATATCCCAAAAGTTCTATATACTTATTATCAGGATCATCATCTGAAATGGCCCAGTTTGGATAAAGTGTGTAAGGAAAGAATGCTTTATACATAGACATTTTGTTTATTTGGTTGGCAAAAGGGACTACCTTAATATAGGGAAAAAATTCAAATTGTTTACAATAGGGAACAATTTTATTTTATGGATATCACAGAAAAATTTGGATTAAGACTCAAAACCCTCAGAAAAGAAAAAGGCCTGTCTCAAGAGGAACTGGCCGAAAGGTCCGGTTTAAACAGACCCTATATCTCAGGGATCGAAAAAGGAAAAAGAAACGTTTCCATAGAAACAGTCGAAAAACTCTCCCAAGCCCTCTATGTCCCCGTGAGGGATTTCTTCGAATAAAGGATTGTGGGATTGGCTGATTTCAATCAAGTTCGATTCATTAATCATTCCTCATTCTAAATTCTCCATTCATCCTTCTTCCTTCAAACAATGCCTCCAAAGCCCTATCCCGAACCAAAAATCACAGTCCCAGTCTTCTGTGAGGAAAACGGCTTCTATACCACAAAGCAGCGATCCTACAACATGGCCCAAATCAAGGGCAAAAACACCAAACCTGAAATCCTGCTCAAAAAAGCCCTTTGGCATACCGGGATAAGATACCGCAGCAACAAGCGTAATCTCCCCGGCAAACCGGACATTTCATTCATCAAGTACAGGTTGGCAGTATTTGTGGACGGTTCATTTTGGCATGGCCATGATTGGGAAAAAAGAAAACAGACCATCAAGTCCAACCGGGACTTTTGGATTCCCAAGATCGAAAGAAACATGCAGCGGGATCAGGAAATCAACCAATTCTACCGGTCAGGCGGTTGGACCGTCCTCAGATTCTGGGATTTTGAAGTCAAAAAGGAATTGGGTGTCTGTGTAAATAGGGTGGGGGATGAGATTGGATTAAAAAGCCTCCTCTTCAATCAATCTTTCCTTTAA
>JBBRFK010000398.1:0-2988 GCA_038224435.1 Cytophagales bacterium
ACTTATTTTATACTTTTATCTATTTAAGGTAAACAAAATTGATTTTAGAAAGTAAAACGTACATGAACCAAAAATTAAATCCAAGTATATGAGAAAGTTTACATTTACGCTGTTGATGGGTGTCTTCCTGACACTTTCTGCAATGGCACAAAACAAGATTGACTTCAAGGAATTCACCTTGGACAATGGCCTCCATGTAATCATGCATCAGGATAACAGTACGCCTATCATAGCCAATACTGTTTTTTACCATGTCGGATCAAAAAATGAAAATCCCGAAAAAACAGGATTTGCCCACTTCTTCGAGCATTTGATGTTTGAGGGTTCTCCAAATATCGAGAGAGGAAAATTCTTTGAAATTGTCGAATCTGCAGGAGGAACTTTGAATGCCGGCACTTCACAGGATTATACATTTTATTATGAAATATTGCCTTCCAATCAATTGGAGTTGGCCATATACCTTGAAAGTGAGCGGATGCTGCAAGCTAAGGTAGATCAGATTGGCGTAGATACCCAACGTGAGGTAATCAAACAGGAGATGAAACAGGTAATTGATGAACGTCCTTATGGTAGCTTCCAAAGGGAACTGCCTTTTAGATTGTATCCCAACCATCCATACAAATCACCAATAATCGGTTCGGCAGCGCATTTAGATTCCGCCAAACTGGAAGACTTCAAAGGTTTCTATGACACCTATTATGTGCCAAACAACGCAACGCTATCTATTGCCGGTGACCTTGATTATGACAAGACGGAGCAACTGGTCAGGAAGTATTTTGGAGAAATCCCTCGGGGAACTATAAATCCATACCGTCCTAATATCGAGATTCAAAAATTAGACGCTGAGGTTACAGCTATCATTTATGATAACATCCAGCTCCCGGCAATTTTCCAAGGGTATTTGATGCCAAAAAAAGGTCACCCTGATGCTTATGCGTTGGATTTGTTGAGTACTTATCTGCTTTCAGGCAAAAGCTCCTTGCTATATAAAGAATTAGTGGATGGTAGTCAAAAGGCAATTCAAGCTGTTGCTTTTCCCAATGACCTTGAAGATGGTGGCATGTTTTTGATACTTGCCATAGCCAATATGGGTGTAGATGTCAATGATCTGAATACTGCCATAGACGAAGTTTTGGAAAGTGTAAAAACCAACGGCATTGACCAAAAAGAATTTGAAAAACTGATCAATATCAAAGAAAACAGTCTGGTGAATGAGTTGGGATCTGTTGCCAATATTTCATTGACTTTGGCTCAAGGTCATGTTTTTTATGGAGGTGCTAATTCCATCAATTCCAAATTGGAGATGTATAGGAAAGTCACAATTGATGACATCCAAAGGGTTGCAAAAACTTATTTGAACCCAAATAGCAGGGTAGTTTTGACATACCTTCCAAAATCAGCACAAACCACCCAGTGATTTTAATCCTAAATAGTATCAACATGAAAAATGTAATCAAATATTTCTTTTTCTTTATTTTCATCACTTCTGGTTTCGCCCAAGTCGATAGGACAATTCTTCCCAAAGCAGGGCCGGCCCCAGAAATAAAATTTGGAACGGCCGAATCATTTACTTTAAAAAATGGCTTAAAGGTATTTGTGATTCAAAACAAAAAACTTCCAAGAGTAACCTATTCACTGATATTTGATAGGGATCCTATTTTGGAAGGTGAGAAGGCAGGTATGCTTGATTTTGTTGGGGAAATGATAACTGCTGGAACCACAAATAGGTCTAAAGATCAGTTCAATGAAGAAGTAGATTTCTTGGGGGCAAATATTTCAGCTTCTTCCACTTCCGTTTCAGCTTCTACATTGGTCAGAAATCAGGAAAAAGTCTTGGAATTAATGGCAGATGTGATTTTTAATCCTGTTTTTCCAGAGGAGGAATTGGCAAAATTAAAAATCCAAACAAAATCAGGTCTGATAGCCGCCAAAAATGATCCAAGTTCTATTTCAAACTTTCTTACTTCAAAATTAGTTTTTGGAACAGACCATCCTTATGGGGAGTTGGCAACGGAAGCAACCGTAGATCAGGTTTCAGTCGAGGATATCAAATCGTATTATGAAACATATTTTAAACCAAATATTGCATACTTAGCCATTGTAGGCGATGTGAGTTTATCTGATGCAAAAAAATTGGTGAACAAGCACTTCGCAAAATGGGAGCCAGGAACTGTTCCTTCATTTAAATATGAAACGCCCCAAATTCCCTCTAAAAATAGGGTTGCATTGGTGGACAGACCTGCATCCCAACAATCGGTGATAGACGTTACATACCCTTTGGAAAACAGCTTGGCATCTCAGGATTACCTTGCAGGGAGATTGATAGGATTTGTTCTTGGTGCTGGAGCTTCTTCCCGTTTAAATATGAACATTAGAGAAGACAAAAGCTTTTCTTATGGTGCAAGTGCAAGTATTGGGGCGGACAAATTGATTGCCAGATTTAGTGCAGGTTCCAGTGTAAGGGGTTCAGCCACCGACTCTGCAGTCCATGAAATCATTTATGAAATCAGAAATATGAGCGACAATGGCTTAACAGCTGAAGAATTGGCATCTGCCAAAGCAAGCATCAGCGGTTCTTTTGCACGTTCTCTTGAGAGTCCATCTACGATCGCAAACTTTGCTATCAATAAAGAGCGGTACAAATTACCAAATGATTATTATGCCACCTACCTCCAGAAGCTCAATGCCGTGACTTTGGAAGAGGTCAATGCAGCAGCCAAAAGATTCCTAAAACCTGACAACATGTATATTACAATAGTAGGGAATGGTGCAGAGATAGAAAAAGGATTGTTGGCCTTTGGCGAAGTAAGTAAATTTAACGGTTTGGGAGATCCAGAGAAGCTGATTGCAATGGACACAGAAATTACCGCGGAGCAAGTCATTGAAAATTATGTGGCAGCAATAGGCGGGGAAAGTAAAGCCAAAGCAATAAAAACTTCCAAAATGGAATCTGTTGCCGAAATACAGGGAATGAAGCTGAACTTTGTC
>JBBRFK010000399.1:0-2981 GCA_038224435.1 Cytophagales bacterium
GAAAACTGCAAACATCAAAATGGGCTAAAATTGCCAAAACATCTACTGACACCGCCTTACGGGATATAAAAGATTTAGTAGCAAAAGACATCTTGCGACAAACAGACGGAGGTGGACGAAATGCAAATTATGAATTGACAGCCATTAAATTAGAATAACCAAAGCTATAATAGCATCTACAAGAGATTGGAGGTTCACCCGGATACCTATTCAATTTCAAACTCCCTGATAATCTGTATTTTTACCTTTAAACATTCTATCTCATGAAATACTTTTCTTATCTCTTTTGCTTGGTCGGATTGGTTGGGAATGCTTTATTCATCCAAAATAATGCTGACATTCTTTCCATTTCCAAGATCATGGAAGGAAAAGGAATTCCCGGGATTTTTTATGCCTGGCTGGAAGAGTGAAAATTGAAAGAAAGTTTTGCTATCGGGAAAGCAAACAACGAAAATTATCCTGTTGACCAAGAGACGGTGTTTTCGGCGGCTTCACTCAACAAACCTATCTTTGCCTACCTCGCATGCAGGTGGTGGCTGAAGGGATGTTGGACCTGGACACGCCTTTGTACACTTATTTTGATTATCAGGATATCTCCAAAGATCCGAGGCACAAGCTTGTCACCGCGAAGATGGTTCTCAGCCATACAAGTGGCTTGCCCAAATCAAAATGCTATGGGATTCTCTCTCCATTTTTGGGGAGGGTCGGGGTTGGGTTTTGGCTAAAGCCTGAAAAACTCTTGTTTCCCAATCGACCACAAGCTTAAGCAGGTGGAAATCCAGACCTTTAGATTCCATCGACTGCCTTCATGACAGCATTAAGTCCACATAAAATAGAGGCTAATCCTTATCACCTTCCTCAGGTTCCTCGTAATTTCCTTCAAATTCTTCAGCTATCAAATCCTCTTGGCTCAACCAATAGTCTGAAGTCAGGATTTTGAAATTCTGCCCATCTTCGGTTTCCAAGTCCCAAAGAATAGCTTCCGCTTCCGGAAAAGGAGTATTTCCGCTCATCTTATCTCCAAACAATCTTTTGATCAGGTTGCTGTCCGAAAGCCCCTCATTCAATAATTTGAGCGTGACTTCTTTTGTCAATCCAACATTCCCGCTTTTTTCAAGTGGGGTAATGGTACACCCAAATTGACTGGCTTTGGTGTTGGGGAATTTGCCGTTGAAAGCTTTGTACAAAAGTTGGTTGATATGAAAAAGGGTAGAGTGGAGGCTGATCTCCGGATATTCCTCAGCGATCTTATCCAAGAGCATGTCGTTGGAAATCTGTTCTATCTGCCCTTTGGACAAATCATCGCTCAGTTTGTATTCCAACACGATGGCTGCAGCCTCATTCGGTTCATAATCGGTGATGGCCATCAACAGCAATTCTTTCAAGGATTCTTGGTCGGCACTTTCTGCATCAGGAAAACCGAAAAGATCCAAAAGTTGGATGTAATCAGCCTTTGACCAATAATCTGAAATCTCGTCTATTGTTTTGAATGAATTGATTTTGATCTTGAATTTCATGTTTTTTGACTTTCGTTTAAGTTAGTTGGTATTGTCGGATTTTTAAGGGATTTTGTCATAAATCGGGTCAGAGTAGCGTAAAACCGACTACAGGGTACGGTCAATTGTCTATCTAACCTACATTCCTGTCTTGTCAAAAAGCATACCTATCCAAAATCACTGAATGTCAATTTGTGCGGACTCGGACAAAATCGTCCGCCAGATCAGATGTTTGGAAGTGAAAAGAGCTTATTTGCCATGCGTAATGGTTTTTTGATTGGCATAATCCTTGGAAATTGCGTGTTGTAATATTTAATATCTGAATATGCACTTCTTTGCCGGTAAACACTGGACACGGTAAGAATCATGTCTAAATGCTAAAATCCACTATCGCTTTCGGGATGGTGCCATCGGTCTTCAGTCCTATGCCGGCCGGCAGACTTCTGACAATCATTAATAAATCCTTATTAAGTTCTCTATGATCAAAAACTACTTTCTTGTCGCCTTTCGAAATATCAGGAGAAATAAACTCAGGACATTGGTTCATGTCCTCGGCCTTTCTATAGGAATAGCCGTTTGTCTCCTTGTTTTTCATATAATCTGGTTTGAGACAAGTTTCGACAAATTCCACCTTGACGGAGAACATATTTATCAAGTCAATACAGAAACCACCTACGGGGAGGAATCCTGGAAAAATGGCGGGGTTCCTTTTCCCCTCGGAAATGTCATCATGGATGAAGTTCCCGGAATAGCGTCAAAGACGCATTTTTATACCCTATGGGATGTGAAAATAGCCGAACCTGGAAATAACAAAATCCATAAAGGTGGATCCAACATCGCCTTTGCGGACAACCGATTTTTTGAGGTTTTCCAGAGGGATTGGTTGGCAGGGAATCCTGCTTCAGCTTTGAATGACTTAAATCAGGTCGTGCTGACTGAATCAGCGGCAAAAACTTATTTTCAGAATTTGCCTGTGGAAGAAATATTGGGCAAGGAACTGATGTATTATTTTATGGATACGGTGCAGGCGACAGTGGTCGGGGTAGTAGTAGATTACAAAGAAAATTCAGATCTCAAATTCACAGACTTGCTATCTATGGGAAATATTCTGGTAGAGGAAAACCGTGAGGATTATGCTATTGACCAATGGAATTCAATCAATTCTTCTTCTCAGGTATTTGTCAAGCTGAATCCAAACGCAAAAATGGCCGATGTGGATTTAAGGTTCAAATCCATTGTCGACAAGTACATGGAAAAGGAGGAAGGAAGTTCTACAGTGTTTTCCCTGATGCCTTTGTCCGAGCTTCATTTTCATGAAAACTTCGATAAGCAAGGCGCCAATAAATCAATTTTACAGGGTTTGGTGATCATTGGATTTTTCATTCTCGTACTGGCAAGCATGAACTTCATCAATCTGGAAACAGCCCAGTCCATCATCAGGTCCAAAGAAGTCGGCATCCGAAAGACACTTGGAAGCAGTAGGTC
>JBBRFK010000400.1:0-2978 GCA_038224435.1 Cytophagales bacterium
ATTTTAACCACAAAGTTTGAAAATGGCAAATCTAGGAAAGTGGACCTATGGGATTCTATCGAAACTTGGCAAATATAAAATCCATCATGTGTTTTTTTGGATGCTGTATTATTGCTTTTGGGTTTATACCTACAGAAGCATGTACCAAGATTTCAATCTTCTGCTAAAGATAACAGCTGTATACATGATTTCTCATGCAACTGTTTATTATACCTCTCAATATTTCTTCAACCCAAAATTGCTGAAAAGAAACAAGTCAATTCTGTTTCTGTTCTCATTTTTGAGCTTATGCACTTTGATGTCTTTGGTGATGTATTTTTCTATTTCACTGATAATGGTAAATTTGTCCGAAAGCATTTTTAGCGCATCTACTTCCCAGATAATTTCCGTTTATTTCTTTTCCAATTTTTTTGCTGTGGGGATCATGTTGGCGATAAAGGGGTATTTTGATACCAGGAAAATGCACAGAAAAAATGAACTTCTCCAAAAGGAAAGATTGGAAAGCGAGCTTGAGTTTCTCAAATCCCAAGTCAATCCTCATTTTCTTTTCAATGCCATCAACAGTGTTTATGTACTGATCAAGATCAATCCAGATCTGGCTTCTGAGACTTTGATCAGATTATCCAATTTGTTGCGATCCCAGCTTTACGATTTTTCTGCGGAAAAAATTGATATTCAACAGGAACTGGAATACCTTAAAAATTACATCGAATTGGAGAAAATCCGGAAAGGAGAGCGGTTAGACCTTAATTTTGATGAAGGAGAGGGACTTGAGGATTTTTCAATCGCTCCATTGGTGTTGATTCCATTTTTGGAAAATTGCTTCAAGCATTTGTCCACGTTTACGGATAAGCCGAATGTTGTCAAAGTGAGGATCGGATTGGAGGAAAATTTCCTTTTGGCTTATTTTTACAATACCACCGAACCCAAAGAGAAGAATCAGGTTAGGAATACAGGAGGAATCGGCCTGGTAAATATCAAGAGAAGACTTGAATTGCTTTATCCAAAAGCCCATTGGCTGGAAACCAGCGCATCAAATGACAGTTACGAAGTGAAATTGAAAATCAGAATCAGGTAATATGAAAATCAGAACGATAATCGTAGAGGACGAGCCATTGGCGAGGGAAGGTCTAAAAAGCTATATCAGGGAAATTGATTCTCTGGAGCTTTGCGCAGTCTGCGAAAATGCCCTTGATGCCAATGAAGTTCTAAAAGAAGAGAAGCCTGACCTGATGTTTTTGGATATTCAAATGCCCAAAATCACCGGAATAGACTTTCTCAAATCCCTCCAATCTCCGCCAATGGTGATCCTGACCACCGCATATCCCAACTATGCCCTCCAGGGTTTTGAATTGGATGTGGTGGATTATCTGGTCAAACCTTATCCCTTTGACAGATTTCTAAAAGCTGTAAACAAAGCCAAAGACTTGTATCACCTGAAGCAACATCCAAAAGAATATCCTTCTACAAAGGATGCGATTTTTTTAAAAGTGGATAATATTCTGAAAAGAGTGATTTTGAATGATATTATTTATATCGAAGGAATGGAAAATTATGTGGCACTCCATACCAAAGAGGGAAGGATGATTACACTTATGACCATGAAAAGTATGGAGGAAACCCTCCCATCTGAAAATTTTCTAAGGGTTCATAAGACATACATCATCTCCAAAAATCATGTAAAGGGAATTGAAGGAAATGAAATAGACATGGGAAAAGTAAAGATTCCCATGTCTAGAAACAGAAGAAATGAAATCATCGATGAATTGGTAGGAAGGTGAAAAAGTTATTTTTGAAATGACTTTCATTTTAAAAGCCCTGCATAAATCAACCCTGCTTCCACACCTCTTATTTCTGCCAATCCCTTTAATCTACCAATCGCAGTATATCCCGGATTGACGATAGGCTTGGCAATGTCATCCAACATCTGATGACCATGGTCAGGACGCATGGGAATGGAGATTTTACGTTTTTGCTGAACTTTCAGGATTTCGTGGATCACAGCTTCCATGGGCACATCCCCTGTCAGGTGGTCATCTTCATAGAAATTTCCTTCAGCGTCCCTTCGGGTGCTCCGCAGGTGGATAAAATGGATAAAGTCTCCAAATTCCGCTACCATAGCAGGCAAGTCATTGTCAGCGCGGACTCCATAGGAACCTGTGCAGTAGGTAAAACCGTTATTTGGGCTGCCATTATCTGAGATGAGTCTTTTCATATCCTTGGCGGTACTCATTACTCTAGGTAATCCAAAAACATCGAATGGAGGATCATCCGGGTGGATGGCCATTTTTACCTTGTTTTTTTCAGCAGTTGGTAGGATTTCATCTAGAAACTTCTTCAAATTCATTTCAAGTTCGGTATGTCCGATTCCCTTATAGGTATCCAAAGCTGCTTGAAACTGCTCCATGGTGTAACCTTCCTCTGAGCCTGGAAGACCTTTGAGGGTATTGTCATTCACCCTTTTGAGGGTTTCTTCTGAAGCATTTTCAAAAAAATCCTTAGCTTTTTGGATTTCCTCAGGTGTATATTCCTTTTCGGCACCAATCCTTTTCAACATAAACAAATCAAAAGCGGCGACTTCTTTTTTATCAAAGCGAAGTGCTTTAGCCCCATTTGGAAGTATCCAGGCCAATTCTGTCCGTGTCCAATCCAGGATCGGCATAAAGTTATAACAGACGATATGAATTCCTTCCGATGAAAGATTCTCTAGCGTGGTTTTATAATTATCAATATATCTTCTGAAATCTCCCGATCGGGTTTTGATATTTTCATGGACAGGCACGGATTCTACCACTGACCAAGTCAATCCGGCATCTTCTATGGTATTTTTCCTTATTATGATTTCTTCCTTTGTCCAAACATCTCCATTCGGGACATGGTGAAGCGCAGATACTATTCCCGTAGCTCCTGACTGCCGGATATCTGCCAAGCTTACCAGGTCTTTGGGGCCATACCATCGCATGGTCTGTTCCATTTTA
>JBBRFK010000401.1:0-2965 GCA_038224435.1 Cytophagales bacterium
TCAAAAAAGCAGGTTTATATACAGCGAAGCAATTTAGAGGTTACTCAAACCCCAAAAATAATTCCGGATGATTGTCTGACCGTAAGAGGAGCTACGCTGAATCCACCTGCAGGTTGGAATCCTGATAACTGATAAACGAAGCTTGGCTGAAGATTTGAAAGACATGGATATTAAATTCATGTCTTTCTTTTTGAGGTTCTACCACGAATGTTGTGAAAACTTTGTGTCCTAAGAGAATAAAAGTTTTAAGATTTCCAAAAACAGGCAACTGAGGGGTCAAAATCAGATATAAAGCAACCACAAAGAATCAAAAGAAAATAAAAAGCAGGCTTTTGTTTTCCTTGATACTTTGTGGTAAATAAATACGGATTTACTACACCATTTTAGAATTACTTCCATATTTCGAATCGGGTTATTTTAACAATTATTTTATTGATCTTAAAAATTTCCCCTTTCCCAAAATTCAAGGTAGAACCCTTTTTGATAAAAAATTCATTTTTCCAAAGTGGAGATAAATTTGCGTTTAACCGCTGGTTGGCTTTTCAGTTTCTTCGAAAACAATTCCTTCTTTTTCAAGAGCTTCTAAAATCGGCTCAAAAAATTCGCTATGAACAGGAATCTGTAATCCTCTGGATTTGATTTTTCCATCTAAAAATAAATCTACAGCGATAGCAAGTGGCAGTCCAACTGTTTTTGCCATTGCGGTATATTCTTGGTTTTCACCTTTACAAACCAGGCTGGAAATAATCTCTTTTGTACCAAAAATGCCTTTGACTTCGAATTGATGCTGGAGTACAATCATGTCTTTGTCCATAGGACTGAGTTGCCACTTTTCTTCCAATATTTTCTGAAGGATGGCAGCAGGACTTCCTTTGGTCAGGGGAAGTGTTTTGGCTGAGAATAAATCCAGCCATTCAATTTTTGACATCGTCCCTTGGTCTACACCAGAAAGGCATTCCTGTAATTTTTCCTCTACAGTTTTTGATGGGTGAAAGGGAAGGAAAGAATTAAGAAATCCCCGGTAAGAAATGTTTTCGGGAAAGGCCACCTGAAACGAATCGTCTGTCATCCCTAATTGGACAAAAACATTCCAAGCCTGACAAAACCCTGACCTGCGAAGTGTGCCTCTCAAAAGTGTGGGTATATTGTCCAAACCGTAAATGTTCCGATACCTCAATGAATCCCTATTGGCATATCCGTCAAATTCTCCGGCTTCATCGAAATTTACTTTATCAATCCTTTCAAATAACTTGTGATAGGGAATGTATTTATTTTGACCGTTTTGGATATATCGGGAAACCCCCTGACCCGCAAGGACTACGTTTCGTGGATTCCAGGTGAATTTGTATTTCCAAGGATTGTCTTCACTTTCGGGAGCGAGCACACCACCGCAATAGGATTTAAAAGAAATGATTTCATTGCCTTTTGCCTTTTCTTGCTCAATGATTCTCATCGCAGACATATGGTCAATTCCTGGATCCAAGCCGCACTCGTTTAAGAAAAGCAGATTTTTGGATTTAATCTCAGTTGTTAGGTTTCTTAATTCTTCCGACTCGTAGGAAGCTGTAAAAAAGTGTTTGCCCAAAGTAAGACAGTCTTTGGCAATGATCGGATGTAAAAATGCAGGCAACATGGATATGACCACATCTGATTTTTGGATCAATGATGTTCTTTCCGCGATATTGTCAATGTCAATGGCAACAGCAGAGGTAAATGGGTTGGATTTTACTTTTTCAGCAGCAATTTTTTCTGATACGTCAGCTACGATTACTCTTCTGTTCTTTGTTCCGGCACTTTCCATTAAGAAATCAATCAGGTAGGTTGATGATTTGCCGGCGCCTAAAATCAGAATGGTCTGCATAAAGTAATGGATGGATTAACGAAGCCCGAAATTGTAAAAAAAGGATGAAGGTTAAAAATCAAAATAGGTTAATTAGAAAATTAGCGCAATTCCCATTTTTTTTTTGTTAATTCCATTCCTTTTTAAACGGATTAATGAATAGAAAAATAGAAGTGACAGCCTCACTTGAAGTGATTCCAATTGGGCTTTTGACAGACCAGGAATCAAAGCTGATTGCCAAGGCGAAAGAAATTTTGGAATCAGCTCATGCGCCATATTCAAGATTCTTGGTTGGTGCGGCAGTATTACTTGAAAACGGTGAGATTTTCGCAGCAAACAACCAGGAAAACGTTTCCTTTCCTGTGGGAATATGTGCCGAAAGGGCAGTTTTGAGCTATGTCATGGGTAATTTTCCACACTTGAAACCTCTAAAGATAGCGATTGCCGCCAGAAGGCAGGATCAAAGTAGGTATGCTTATGTCACCCCGTGTGGGATGTGCCGACAAACAATCAATGAATATGAGATGAAGTTTGGTGAAAAGATTGAGATATTGATGCTCAACGGCGATGAGGAGATTTTGAAAGCGGATGGCATCGAACAACTTTTGCCCTTTAGGTTCCATAATTTTCGCAGTGAATGAAAGCCTCCATCGCTTACCGTCATAGGGGGCACTACAGTTTGTCCCATCTTCCCAATAGAAATGAAAATGAAATCATCATTGCGCTTCATGGCTATGGACAACTGGCAGAATATTTTCTAAAAAAATTTGAGCCGCTTTTTCGGGAGGATAGACTGGTTATTGTTCCGGAGGCTACCAATTACGCTTACCAACAGGGGTTTTCGGGAAGGGTAGGGGCGATTTGGATGACAAGTCATGAGAGGGAAACAGCTATTGAAAATAACAACAGGTATTTGAATGAAATTTTGGAATCAGTTTTGATGAAATATAGCCACAAGCCTTCAGTTAAAGTTATTGGCTTTTCCCAAGGTGCTGCCACTGCTTCTCGTTGGGTAAGTCAGTTACGGGTCAAAGTAGATAAATTGGTTCTTTGGAGTGGTGGATTTGCGCATGACTTAGATGTCGGTCGGGCAGGTGAAAAACTGAAGGACACAAAAGTGGTGGT
>JBBRFK010000402.1:0-2957 GCA_038224435.1 Cytophagales bacterium
CCTTCAATTTATCCGAAGAATAGGTTTATCAGGCTTCCTGCTATCGTTTTTAAGCTTTCATTCATTCAGCCAAAAAGGTTTAGAATTTCCCATTCAGATATTTACCCGATTGATTTCAAATTAGTCGACTAATTTTCTTAAGAAATTTGGAAATATAAAGGGGCGGGTACTTTAGTTCTAGGAAAGTGAATTTACTGGTGAAACTTGCGTTTGGGGAGAACTACACAGCTTGTCTGTCTGTGGAAGCGTTTAATTTAAATTGAAAAGATTATGAGAAAATTAATTCTTTCTTTATCCTGCGCCTTATTTTTAACAACGTTGAATGAGGTATTTGCTTGCCGATCTGTTACTAGGTATGCAAACGCAGAACAAATTTCGTGTACTGGAACATCATGTGAAGCTGGATCTAGCTATGTAACATGTTATGGTGCAAATGGATCAGTTTCCTCATCGTACTGCGATGACATACCTTAAATTATTGAATAACTCTGATGATTATAAGATTTTATGATCTTGCAATCATCAGAGTTTTTAAGTGTTATAGAATCTTTATTTAACAATAGTAATATGAAAGCATGTAATAAGATTAACTGACTCGTCGGAATCCTACACGTAGCCAAATATAGTTTGTCAATTGGTGTCAATGGTTTTTGTGATTGGATTCAATGATGTTTCTTGGATAAAAATACATAAAACCATGAGCATCTTCGAGTTTATCACACATTTTCCAAACGAAGAGAGTTGTGAATATCATCTAAAACTCCACCGGGAAAGGACCGGTATCTATTGTAAGACCTGTCGGGAAATGTCAAAACATTACTGGTTTTCAGGTAAGAAATTCTTTGAATGTAGTAAATGCAGGAGAAGGACATCACTCAAAGCCGGGACAGTCATGGAATCAAGCAATCTGTCCCTGCATACTTGGTTTACCGCGTTCCTTTTGATGTCAGCTACCAAAAAGGGCTTTTCCTGTCTTGAATTTCAGCGTCAGTTAGGTTTGAAGAGATATGAAACGGCATTCAACCTTATGCATAAAATTAGAATAGTAATGGGGAAAAGAGACGGTTTGTATCTACTCAATGGAATGATAGAGTATGATGAGGCTTATGTTGAAAAAGCTACCAAAAAGGCAATCCAGGAGCAGTTAAAGCGTGGTAAAGGGAGCCAAAAGCAGGCTATTGTGGCAGTGGCTTCCGAATCTACACCGTTGGAAGATCCGAATTCAGGTTCAAAAAGTAGACATTGTGGGTTTTTCAAGATGAAAATACTTAGAGACGTAACGTCTGAATCTGTGGAAGGATTTATAGGAGATTCCATAAATCCAAAATCAGTATTGTTCACAGATAAAAACCCGGCTTACGTGAACCTTGAAAAGATGGTCGAAAACCATATCAAGGTGAAATCGTCTGCATCCACCACAAAAGGGGATTTAAACTGGGTACATGTGGCGATAAGTAATCTCAAAAAAAATTTACTGGGAATATACCATATGGTAAGTGAAAAGTATCTCCAAAATTACCTTGATGAATTTGTTTATAAGCTCAACAGAAGATATTTTGGAGAAAAGCTATTCGACAGATTGATTATTGCTTCAATTTATCCTTACGTGCAAAATCCCGAATAGTCAGATAAGATTATATCAATTGTAATTTTGATTTTTTTTATTTTGATCCTCAATTCTTACAAAATAAAAAACAATGAATTAGAGGTTAAAATATTAAAACCAGAAAGAGAAATAGAATCTATTAAAGATTTATACTACATATCCAA
This sequence comes from Cytophagales bacterium, assembly GCA_038224435.1. Taxonomy (GTDB): domain Bacteria; phylum Bacteroidota; class Bacteroidia; order Cytophagales; family Cyclobacteriaceae; genus Cognataquiflexum. Next base: position 1,771 of record JBBRFK010000402.1, read on the forward strand.
TATTAACTTAGTTTCAAATAAAGACCAAATTTTCATAGTTGATCGTAGTCAGGGAGTTCTGATTGCAACTGATAAAAATTTTAATCCCCAATATTTGATAAATGACAAAGTCGTCTGGGTGCGTGTCAATGACCGTCTTCCACAAAACTCCAAAAGAATTATCGACCTTTCCAAGGCTGCTGCCACAGAAATCGAAATGATCAACGATGGCCTCGCCAAAGTAAAAATCGAAGTGCCGGATCAGGGAACAATCCAATTTTTAATGGATCACTATCAGGATAATATACCTGAAGATATCCGGTTGAGGATCTATGAAGAACCGATATTTTTTGAAAAAATGGATCTTTGTATGATTGGTTTTGAGATGGATCTTGGTGAAAAAGTGGAAGTTTCGATTTGATTTTTTTTAGGTTATTGAAAGAGCTTGGAGCCATTTTTCTTTTCAGATTTTATTCCAAATGAAACTTAATCAGAATTGGATTATCCTCCCTGTTAATTTTTTTTAAATCGATAGTTTTTAAAATCGGATTGTTTTCAAAAGTATTTCCCTCTTCGATATATTTCAACAAAGCGGCAGGCAAAACATAGCAATAGAAATATTCTGAATCCGATGAAATCATTTCAGGCATAAGATTTTTTGATCTACCTGTAGAAATAATTTTTTTTAAGGTTTTATCAAATAGGACATAATATAATACCGAATTGCCAAGAAACTGAAAGAACAAATGCCTTTCAGTTTCCATAATATTGTTTAAAAATTTATAATAATCCGTACCCAAAAATTCCCTTTCGCGGTCATAAAAATTGATAAGCTCTATTTTTGGAATGCCATTGGAAGCAAATGGAAAATGATATTTGGTGAAAATCCCTGCTTTATTTATACCAATGATGTCATTACGGCCAAGGATTGGAGTAAAATTATATTCACCCGAAATATGGGATTGACGAAATATAGGATCTCCTTGCATTCCTAAGACTCCATATTCTTTTGGGATAAAAAAATCATGTTGATCACCGTCCTTCCTAATTATATGAAATTCTTGCGGGTTTGCATTTCCGGAAGGAACCATCCTGTGTGTAGGTGGTAAGGGTGTGAACAAGTAGTAGACACCTTCTATATTTACAAAATTGCCGTAAATATTATTTCCTTCAATTCCACGAAGAGAAACGCTTTCCAAGTATTCAAA
>JBBRFK010000403.1:0-2955 GCA_038224435.1 Cytophagales bacterium
TATGTTCTCGTCGTTCCGCTTTTTAAAGCCAATTCCTGCTGGGTCAATCCGGATTTCAACCGGATTTCTTTGATCATCCGTCCGATTTTTATTAAAATTTCTGATTTCTCCGGTTTGCTAAACCGAAACAATACATCAGCATCGATTTCGAAAGGGACTTTCTTTTTTTCTCCACCTTTCAGCGTTATTATATTGCCCGATGTTATTCCAAGACAGGATATTGTCAACCAATTTTACCTGCGAAATCGCTTCCGGTTCCAATAGCATATTGGCAGGGGAATCCATCAGATTTAAACTTTTCAATAACCCGGGAAAATCAATTATTCTTGATTCCCCGTTATTAAAAACCACTGAGATGGATAAATCTTTGACCCAATTAATCTTTAAAATCCGCGGTATTTTTAAATTCTTTCTCATTTTAATTCAGGATTTAATTCATAAAATAAATCTGCCAACCATTCTGAATTCCCTGCAACCCAATCCATAACCTGTTTTAATTGTCTTGCCGGCAAATCTCCTGCATAAATCTTCCCGGTTGCAATTATCACCAGAACTTCCTATTCCCCATACGTGGTATGCATATGCGGTGGGCGATGGTCACCATTGTAAACATGAATCTTGATTCCATTGAAACTCTCAATTCTGTGTATTGTTAGTTATTGTTCCAATGTACCTAATTAGGTACAAAATTTGCAAAAAAAATGATATGTATTTTCAGTATCATTTTGATTCTATCATCATTCCATTCCTGAAAAAGAATTATTCAACATCCTCAACCGGTCATTATAATGCTTGATGTATTGGTCTTTGGCGGCTTGGGTCAAGAAAGAGTTTTGGATCAGTCGAAGGGTTTGGTTATTGTCTGTCCGGTACTTGTCCAAGAGAGTCTTGACACGGTTTTCGAGCATACCGATTTTTAACCCAAACTCATAGAAGTCATCATAGGCATAGAATCCCAATGTTTTGAAGCTTTCTGTTTCATAACCATCAGAAAACAAACCGTCCTCCAAAGCAAAAAAACTGTCGAATGAAATATGGATCAAGGTATTGATCAAGTCATAAGCAGGACTCAATACATAATCTCCGCTTGGGGTTTGTTGCAGGGAAAAGTTCTTCAGATGCGCATCACCGTTGGAGAACAGGTAGTTGAAAACGACCCTTTCGAAATATTTTTCAATTTCAATGGCATATGCAGCCATGTATTTTTTCATATTACTCGCGGCATCCTCATAGCTTCCACTGTTTCGGAAGGTTTCCCCGTCTTTTTCTTTCGAATGACCGGAAATGGAAGCGAAGTCTTCTTGGGCGATTTTTGTTCCGTCTTTGTTGTAGTCAAACCTTCGGGTAATGTAGGCAGGTTCACCATTTTGGAAAAATACCAAGGCGCATTCCGCCGTTTGGATGCCGTACACTTGTTTGGCTAGCTGCATGGTCAGGTGTTCGTTTGCAGGGAGTTCTTGCTCTTTTGAAAATGGAGGCCTGAAAGGAATAGGTTTCAGGATATATTGACCGGGTTCTCCCGGATCAGTCAGTCTAAGCTTATTATTTTCAAGGACTAGGGATTGCTTGAATTGTGCACCGCTGATGGAGATGGATTTGCTGTTTTGGCGTAATTTCTCCGCGACTGCCTCATCCAATGTGGGCGCATTGAAATCCAAAATAGGACTTACATTTTTTCGGTGGAAGAGCAACCGCAATCCCGCGGGACTGTAAGTATCAAATCCTTCAGCCAAGGTGCAGGGACAATATTTTATATCATCGAGGTTCATTCCGTTTCAATAAATTTTACTGTGACAGCTCCGATGCTGTCGCTTGCTGCCGTGGCTCCCAAAAGCCGTAGCACATCTCTTTCGTCAATTTTCAGATAACGCTGCTGAATCGCCAGGTTGGTTCCTTCTGCCACCATGTTGCTGAAGAAAGGAAAAAGGAACTCGCTGTGGTGTTCCTGTTGGGTTTTTGGCAAGGTTAGGCTGACCGCAGCTTGGGTGGCATCTTTGAAATAACTGTCCTCATATCTGAACACAAAATGCCTCCGGTTCTCTTCTATGAGACTTCCTGCCAATATGCCGTTGCGGTAAACCTCAGCCTTTCTCATGCTATCAATACTTCTTAATTACCTCAAGTTTTATTTCCAATCCCAAAACCTCCGACAGCTTGTTGAGTACCTCCAAAGAAGGATTGCTTTGCCCACGTTCCAATTTATACAACGTGTTGGTGCTTATTCCTGCCAGTTCAGCCAGGTGAGGTTGCGTGATTTTCAACTCTTTTCTTCTCTTCCGTATGGTTTCCCCAAGTTGTTCGGCTAACATTATACTGTGATTTTGTATGCAAAGTAGGTGAGTTTATTAAAAAATCAAACTATATCGCAGTATAATGTGATTTTGTAAGCAAAATCTCTTTTAATCTTTAATAAGCAGCGATTATCACAGTATAATGTGATTTTTAAAATAAGAATCGGTTTAATTTCCGCCCAAGTATTGTCTTTCTGAGTTTTTAGAATTCAAAATCAGAGATTGAGCTTTTATAAGCCATTCAGCTTTATTGGATGATTCCATTGGCAATCCTACCGGCTTTTTCTTTGATCAAATCTCTCAACCCAATTGGCGCATCTACTCTTACTTCATCCCCATGGGAAAGGATTTCAGCGATCAATTCGTATTCGATTTTGACCCTTAGACGTATGCTCAGGATATTGCCGTCATCCACAAGGATTTCCTGACTGTGGTGCAGTGGAAGGGATTTGATGTAGCGACCCTTAAATTCGGTAAAGGTCAGTACAACCTCTTCAACCAAATTGCCGGGGCTATTGATAATGCCAAAGACATCTCTAAAATATACCTCAAAATCCACAGTTGGGGCAGGGGAGTAAGGTTGGGGCAAAGGTTCCAAACTTTGGATTCGGTCTAGGCCAAAAACTTTAAAAATATCCTTCTCATCAGCAGCAAGTAAATACCA
>JBBRFK010000404.1:0-2952 GCA_038224435.1 Cytophagales bacterium
GGTTCTTGCCCCGGCAGTTCCACCTCAAGAAATTGCTCGCAGGAAGCCAAGATTAAACAAGAAATTGAATAGATTAAAAGGTATTTGATCTTCATGATTAAAAGGTAAATCTGTAAGAAACCGATGGGACTATGGGGAAAAGACTGAATTGTCTCAGCTGATTACGCTGCTGATCATTGTTGTAGCTGATATCCATGTAAAATGGATTCAGCCTGCTGTAAACATTGTAAACTGAAATATTCCATGTTCGCTCTCCCCATTTTTTTGGTTTGTTGAAATTGATCCCCAGGTCCATCCTATGATAACTTCGCATCTGAAAATTATTTCTGGATTCAAAATGGTCAATATAAAGGCCACCATAACGGTTATTGGTATCATTTATCACGGTGACCGAATGCTGATACCGCTGGGAAGGAACAGTGATAAAACTACCGCTTCCAAAAACCCATGTCCCGGAAATATCGATCCTATCTGACAATTTGTGGACAGCAGTCACGCTGATATCATGTCTGCGATCATAACGGAAGGGAAACCATTCTCCGAAATTAATCTCATCAAATCTTCTTTCTGTTTTGGAAAGAGTGTAACCAATCCAACCCGTAGTTCTTCCTGTCTTCTTATGCAAGAGCAATTCAAGTCCATAACTTCTTCCCTCTCCTGAAGTCACCTTATCCTGCCAATCTTCAGAGGTATTGAGAAAAGAAGCTCCGTCCTCATATTCGATGACTCCCTCCATATTTTTGTAATAAGCCTCAGCTGAGAACTCCAATCCATATCCCAGGTTCTTAAAATATCCAGCCGCCACCTGCCAGCTTTCCTGAGGACCGATTTTATCTGTTGAGGGCACCCAAAGGTCTGTGGGCAGCCCCAAACCGGCATTGGTAAGCAAGTGTACAAACTGGGCCATCTGCACATAGGAGAGTTTAAGTGAGGAGTTTTTGTCCAAAAGGTACCGCATCGCAATTCTTGGCTGAAAGGAGGTGTAGGTTTCAGTATCAGCCAGGAAACCGGAGAAATGAGCTCCGACATTGAATTTCCATCTATCTCCGACATTAAAGTCATCCTCTATATACATTGAAAGTTCACGTGAATCTGAGGGCGTCGCACCTTCTCTTGTTTCCGGTCTCTCGTTTTCTCTGGCCACAAAAACCCCCGGCGTAAACCTATGGTCAATCAACATCCCACCCCACCTGAGATAATGCTGTGGATTTGGTATAAAATCAAAATCTGCTTTCAATGCAAAATCTCTGATGCCTGAAAGATAATTGGCTGTGAAAAAATCCCGGGTTGTATTACCTCCCTGATTATCTGTGAAAATATCTTCATTTTCTGAAAAAAGTTCGAACCTGTATTTGGTAAATGTTCCTGTAAAATTTGCGAAGAGTCTTTGATTGAAAACATGATTCCAACGGACGGCAGCGATATTATTTCCCCAACCCAGTCCTGCCTCCTCCCTGCTCTCGACATTACCGGCATTATCCCAACGCTCATAGCTGGATTTAAAGGATGAATAAGCGACATCATCTCCTCCATAATAACTTAGATAAAGTCTGTTTTTTTGATTGAAAATATGGTTGACCTTTGCATTGACATCATAAAAATAATAGCCAACATCTTCCTGCCCTCCTGTGGAATTCCTGATAATGGGTCTTGCAATCAAGTCAAGGTAAGTCCGTCTGGCGGACAACAAAAAAGAAGTCTTATCCTTTACAATCGGTCCCTCCAAAGTAAGTTTGGAAGCTATCAAACCAATGCTGCCTTCGCCCTGGAACTCCTTCATATTCCCTTCTTTCATGGAAATATCTATTACCGAAGAAAGCCGCCCTCCATATCTGGCAGGAAATCCGCCTTTGATCAATTCAACATTATTAATAGCATCGGCATTGAAAACAGAGAAAAAACCAAATAAATGGGTGGCATTGTAAACCGGAACGCCATCCAACAATACCAGGTTTTGATCCGGGCTACCACCCCTGACGTAAAGTCCGGAAGCACCCTCAGAACCAGACTGAACCCCCGGCAACAATTGGAGTATTTTGAAGATATCGACTTCTCCCATCAGTGCCGGAAGATTCTTGATGTCTCTGAGTGGGACATTCACGGTTCCCATCTGGGTACTTTCCTGAATGGGATCATCTTTTTGACCCTCTATGACAACTTCATTGAGCAAACCAGCAGGCTGAAGTTCCACATTCAATAAGGTATCCCTTTCAAGAATCAGTGAAACCAACACAGGTTCAAAGCCGACATAGCTAAAAACCAAATCCACTTTTTTTTCAAAAAATGAATAACTGAAGAACCCATAATTGTTTGTAACCGAGCCTTTCTGGTTTTTCCTGTCAAAAATATTGACTCCAATCAGCGTTTCCCCATTGGCAGCATCCTTGACAGATCCGCTGACAGTGACTTTTTGGGCTAAAGCATTAAAATAAATCAAATAAACAATGCAAAATAAAATAACACCTCTCATGGATATCAGCCTTAAAAACTAAAATCAAATTTAAACTTTTATTTTAAAGAACCATGTTAAAAATCTTTAACCTATGGTTAAAAAATATAATTGAAGGGTTAAATAGCTGAAGGAGAAAGAGGAATTTATCAATCAAAACAGGTGGCTAATTCAAATATTATGAATACTCTTATGGCAATGATAGGCTAAAAGAGGGTCGAATTGACTTTTTGATAGGGACTAAAGATGGGGGGATTGTATTGTTTAATTGAAGGTTGGTTTAGCAAGTTTAGAAATCCTAGAGTAGTGTATTAAAACTTTTTCTGACCTATAGAATTAGAGTCCTATACCGTCAATGCTCCTTCAAATGATAAGTTTGGGTATGAAATAAGCTTCTCAAGAATATTGGCTGTTACGTGGTTCCGGGGGATAATCCCTTATAAAAATTACACCTGCTTTTGGTTTATATCCATGTTTGAAAATCAATTCTCCATAATCGCTCC
>JBBRFK010000405.1:0-2938 GCA_038224435.1 Cytophagales bacterium
TAACCTTCCCCATTTGTGGCGCAATGATCCACAGTATTTTGCCAAAGAGGGTAATCTGACGACCAAAGGGATTGTGGTATATTTTGGAAAAGACTTTTTGGGCAATGCCATCTATGACAAAGAAGAATTTGAAGCGATCAAGACTTTGCTCCAAAAATCAGATCGGGGATTGGAAATCACAGGAAAGACCAATGAATTGCTCCGTGCCCTGTTGGATAAATTGCTTGAATCGAAGGGAATTGACAGCATATTGAAACTGCTCGAAATCCTCAAAATCATCTCCGAATCGCCGGATTGTCACCCCATCACGCAGGCCGGCTATACCAATACCAACAAAGAATCGGAAAAAGACAGGATGAGCAAAGTCTACGAATATGTAATGGAAAATTTTCGCCAAAAAATCCTGTTGGAAGAAGTGGCTTCCCTAGCTAACATGACTGAAAGCGCCTTTAGCAGGTACTTTTCTTCGAGGATGAACAAGTCTTTTTCGGATTTTCTCACCGATGTCAGGATCGGGCATGCCTGTAAGCTGCTCCATGAGATGGATGCCAATATCTCAGAAATCTGCTATGAGAGTGGCTTCAACACACTTTCCAATTTCAACAGGCAATTCAAAGACCGGATTGGAGTGACGCCGTTGGTCTATAAAAAGGATTATTTTAAAACGCTTGGATGAAACAACTCTCCAAGGGTTATGACTGTAAACCTCCCAAGGTTTAAAAAACCTGGGAGGTTTTTTTTCTGATTAATCCGCTGTCCCCCCTTCGATCACCTGACCGAAGAATATGGCATTGAGGAAAAGTTTATTCGTCCCATACCAAATTGCTCTAAAGTTGGGATTGTCCACCATGCCGATGATGCGACCCTGTCCCAATTTTTTGACCTGAATGGCGCTGCTGTTTTTGATCAGGTCCAAGTTTTCAGGATGTACATAACCGCTTGCCAAAGGGTTTGCGGTGTATACCATTGGATTGGAATAAGGATTTTTTCCCGGTTCAAGGAATTGGTTACTATTTCTGAAAGTGAAGAGTTCAGGCTTTGCGTAGCCGTACCCAATGGGATGGGTAATATCAAGTTTTACATTGAAAATGGTTCCGCTTGTCATCCGAGCGCCTGTATTTTCTGTGAAATCAGCATAGGGTTTGCCAGTTTCTTGGGTTTGGGCAATTGTGTCTTTTTTGAATGTGAAAGTCGCAAGTTCATTGCTGTTGAGCCAAGTCATGGCATTGCCTCTTGCGATCAGTGTATTTCCTGCACTTGCCCAGGTTTTGATCTTTTCTGCCTCAGCTTTTCCAAATTCAGCATAACTGCCATTTGGCATGACAATGACATTGTACCTTGACAAATCAGCATTGCTTAATCTCTCAACAGGCAATAATGTGATGGCCATATCAAACCTTTGGTCCAACAGATGCCACATTTCTCCGGCTTCTCCACTGGCAACACCCGTTCCCACCAAAACAGCAACTTCGGGTTTCTTCAATACATCTATTGTAGGAGATCCGATGTTTACCCCTGAGGTATAACCGGAGTTAATGCCATAGACGGTTATTCCGGTTTCGGCAGCGAGGGAGAGCAATGAAGCATGAAGTTTCCTCGCAGAATCATCTGCTGCATCTCTTTGGACACTGACCAAAATGCTTCCTCTTTTCAAAACCTTTCCATCCGCTAGGGTGATTGGTTCATGTGTCAGCCGTACCAAATAACCTTTGTCCATTAGATGATAAGCGGCTTTTGGTGCGTAGTATTCTCCCCATTCAAAAGCATAGGTATAGGCATTTTCTTCCCCTATCAGCATTCCGGCTTTCAGGCTGAAATCATCCTCTAGAAGAGAGACATCGGCGAGATTCATGATTTTGCTGCTCAGGGCCATGTAATCCAAGTTGAAAGCCATCGGCATGGTCCAGGCAGAGACATCATAGAAAAGGCTATCCTGAAAGGTGTTTCTTGTTTCGAATATCGCTTTGATCAGCTTGTATTGAGGTTGGTTGAGCGGGACGATATAAGATTTCTCCTTTTCGAAGGGTACACCGTTAACCGAAATATCCTGATTGAGCGCATAGACATCGATCTGGTGTTGCTGGATCAATTCTGCAAGATGGAAACTGCGTGCTGCATCATCGATGTTGCCAAAGATATAGGCCTTGTCTGTATCTAAAGCTGCCTCTTTCATAGATTCCGAATAGAAGTCCTGCATGAACTTGTTGATCTCTCCGCGCATGTTTTTGGCGGCTTCGAAAGAACTCACACTCGTTCGGAACTGATTTTTGATAGTAAATGAAAATGGCAAGGGTCCATAAATGCTTTCCTGCAAATGACCCCTTGAGGAAGCCTGTTCAAAAAGGATTCCTATAGACCCTTGGATGTCAGGATAAGTGGAACCATAACCAAAATAATACTCGTCAAAACTTTCTCTGGAGTGATAGAGAGAACCCATTTCGTCCATGGCTTTGGCATGGTATTGGGCTATCTTTTCAGTCAGTTCCATGTTTTTCTTAGGAGTCAGCGGATGGTCACGGCTTGGGATTCCGGGTTGGAAAAAGAAAGTGTTGTTAGTACCCATTTCATGGTAATCCAGGTAAATATTAGGCAACCATTCTTGAAATTTTGCCACCCTGTTTTGTGATTCGGGATGCTGGACCAGCAGCCAATCCCTGTTGAGGTCAAACCAATAATGGTTGCCACGTCCACCCGGCCAGGCTTCATTGTGTTCCCTGTCATTGGGATCACCGTTCAGATTGTAAGATCGATGGGAATTCACCCATGAAGCGTAGCGGTTACTTCCGTCAGGATTGAGAGCGGGGTCTATCAGGACGATGATGTTGTCTAGATCAGATTCGATTTCATTGGCTGCCGCAAAATGATAAGCTGCCAAAATAGAGGAATTGAGGGCGCTTGCTTCATTGCCGTGGACAGAATATCCTGCTGCCATGACCAA
>JBBRFK010000406.1:0-2888 GCA_038224435.1 Cytophagales bacterium
TCAGGAGGTACCAGTAACCCGGCAACAATAGCAAGGCCTGACGGTACCCAAACCGGAGATTTGTTGATTGTAGGTTTGATGTTTGAGAAAGGCCAAGCTCCTTCTGTTACTCCTCCCGATACAGATTGGGTACTTATACAGCGGGTCAACCGGCTGAATCAAGTGGCGATGATCACTTACTATAAAGTGGCTAAAAGTAATGAGCCACTAACATATGGATTCCGAATCAATCAGAGTCCAAAATGGACAATGGGAATTACACGAGTAAGCGGTGCTGATGTCAATCATCGTGATGGACCTATTGTTGCATTTAGTGGGGCATCTGGATCCCCTGGAATAGTTGCCACTGCACCTTCATTGACTACCACATATTGCAATACGATGGTGATGACGTTCTACACCAACAAGAAAAATGCTACTTGGACGCCACGAGTCGGAACAATTGAGGTGTATGATGACCCAAATAATCAGCAAGGCTTGACCTCCAATATGATGTCATATTATATCCAAAGTGATCCAGGCCCAACCGGGAATTTAAGTGCTACTTCTTCCATGAGTGAAAACTGGGTGGCTCAGGCAATAGCAATACGGCCGCTTGCGATCAATCGAGAGTCCGCCAGGACAAAACCATTGCCCGGCGAACGCTTCACCGAATTGTCTATTTCAGAAGGAATTTCTACTCTTCAACTAGACGACATACCGGGTGAATTAAAAGCATTTCCTAATCCCGTAAAAGACAGGATGAATCTAATCCTCAGGGGCCTTGTTGAAGAGGAACCTAATGAATCTTCATTGGTGATTTTGGATGCAATGGGAAGAAGCCATCAATTGCCAAGAACTTGGTATGAAAATGAAAGCCGTCTGGAGTTGGATTTCTCTGAGATGCATGTTGGGTTTTATATCATTAACATCAAAACCTTGAATGGTGTAAAATCCATCCGGGTAATCAAAAAATCAAGGTAAAAAAACAATCCTTCTAATAACAAAAAAGAATGGAAGTCCTTTCCATTCTTTTTTGTTTTACCCCGATTAAGTCATTTTGCTAAAATTTCTTCTAATCCTGATTTCAATATTTGCCGAAAAACAAAAAAGAGGAAAGTATTTAAAATTTTAGCTGTAGGGCCAAAATTGAAGGGATTAAAAAGATATCGACCCCATTTTTTCAAAAATAAATATTTAACCAAATTATGATTTCATTTTGCTAAATTTAGTTTAACAAGCACTTTTAGCCTGTTCTAGGTAGGTCGGGATGTTTTGCGGTGGCTATGTCGAGGTTATTTTACCTCCTAAAAGATTTGAGTTGGGATAAGTTTGGTTTATTGATCATTTATATGATATTTTTAAATGCAAGAGGACGGGAATTAGAAAAATCCCAAATCCTACAAAGGCACAGCAATTAGCATATCTTAATATATGAAACCTTCTTCGACTATTTTTAAATCCCTACTTCTTTTACTTTTATTGTGTTTTACGCTTGTAAACGGAAGTTTGGCTCAAACTACCCGGGCAGATAGTTTATTAAACGCGATTACTAAACTAAATAATGATAGTGTAAAAGTTACTCATTATTTGGATTTGGGTCTGGAATTGTTGAGCTCAGATAGCAAACAGTCGATTTACTATTTAGATGAAGCGATTCAATTAGCTTCAAAAATAAACTATAAAAAGGGTTTGGCAAAAGCCTACCATGCGAAAGGCAGGGCTTTGGCACAGGAAGGAAATATAGTGGAGGCCATTTTGGTATTCGACAAATCCCTGGATGGATATCAGGATATCAAAGACAAAACCGGTGAAGCCAATATCCTAAGTAACCTTGGTTCTATGTACTTTATGTCGGGAAACAGTACCAAAGCGCTGGAACTGCATTTTGAATCCCTCAAAATTTCAGAAGAAATTGATAACAAGTTAAGAATAGGAACTTCATTAAATAATATAGGAACAGTTTACCATAAAAATAAAAGCACGAAAAATGAAGCTTTGACTTTTTTCAAAAGATCTTTGGTGGTATTTCAGGACATTGGGCAGAAATCAGAGATGGCCACTGCAGCAGTGAATATTGGAGGAATGTATTTTTTAGAAACTAAATACGATTCAGCTATTTATTTTAATCAATTGGCTTTAGAACTCAGTGACGGCACAATTATCGCTTCGTTTCCTCTAACCCAACTTGGGGAGATCAATGCCGCATTGGGCAATTTCCAAAAAGCATATGGTTTTCACAGTCGTTCTTTGGAAATCTCCGAGAGACTGGATGCAAAATTTGAAATGACGCAAGGTCTTATTGGCTTGGCAAAGACGCAAAAAAAACAAGAGGATTTTGAGGGAGCCATCATTACTTTAGAAAGAGCCAAATTGCTGGCAAAAAATATGGATGCCAAAGAAGAATTGGAGGAGGTATACTTAAATTTGGCAGAGACGCAAGCCCTTGTTGGGGATTATGAGGCTGCCTATGAAAATGAAATCAATGCAAAATATATAAAGGAAGAAATAGCAAAATCCAGCACCCAACAAATGATCGAACAGCTTCAATTTGAATTTAAATTGGACAAAAAAGAAGCAGAAATAGAACTCCTTCAAAAAGATACTGAATTAAAAAATGCAGCAGTTTTTAATCAAAAGATAATCATATTCGCGTCCTTGGCAGGCTTGTTTATGTTTGTTATTATCAGCATCTCTCTTTTCCGAAACAACATGAGTAAGCAAAAGGCAAACCGCTTACTACAGGTTCAAAAAGAAGAAATCCATGCCCAAAGGGAAAAAGTGGAATCCGCTTTTGATCAACTGAAATCTGCCCAAGCCCAGTTGATACAATCAGAGAAAATGGCTTCACTTGGTGAATTGACTGCTGGCGTCGCCCATGAAATACAAAACCCTTTGAATTTTGTTAA
>JBBRFK010000407.1:0-2886 GCA_038224435.1 Cytophagales bacterium
AACATCAAAAACCTTGAATTTTGGATCATCAATAAATGGGGAGAACCGCTTTACTATTCCAATGACATCAACGGCCAAGGATGGGACGGAAAAGTCTCAGGCGAATATGCCATGCCGGGGAATTATGTGTATAAGCTCAAGTTTGAAACTGTTGACGGACGGATAGAAACAAAAACAGAGGTCTTCCTCCTACTCAAATGATGGAAAAAAGATTGATTGCCTGCCTCTTTCTACTCTTTGCCTGCCTTCAGGTTTCGGCACAGGACTTCCATTTTTCACAGTTTTATGCTTCGCCGCTCAACCTGAATCCGGCGCTGACAGGCTCCACGGAATTGACCCGTGTCGGCGTCAACTACCGCAAACAATGGCCGGGACTGAATTATGATTTCAATGCCTATTCAGCCTATTTTGACCATTACAGCTATGACCTCAACAGTGGATTTGGCTTTGTGGTCAACAGCTTTCAGGAATCAAACATGAAAATCAACACCACCGATGTGTCACTTTTGTACTCTTACAACCTGCAGGTGGCAGATACCTGGAACTTCAAGTTTGGAGGGCAGGCAGCTTGGGTAAGGAGAAGTGCGCAGCTCGACAACCTTGTCTTTGGCGATCAGGTAGACCTTTTCAACCGGACCGTCAATCAGACCACCATAGATCAAATACCTGAATTCGAACCAAACGGGTATTTAGACCTTTCATTTGGTGCCTTGGTCAACAATGAATATTTCTGGCTTGGCGGTTCTGCCCACCATGTCAACAGGCCTAGTCTGAGTTTCTTCCCCGGCAATGATGCAGGATTCCTTCCCATGAAATGGAGTTTTCATGGCGGGGTGAATTTCCCCTTGGGCAGCAGCAGTTATTTCGGATCCAAGTTTGATAATCAGGTTTCCATCCTTGCCAATTACAAAAACCAAAATCCCTTTCAACAATTGGACTTAGGGGTTCAGATGCTCTATGGCAATATGATCGGAGGCTTGGGCTTTAGGGGAATACCCGGAGTCCGAGACCTGCCCACGCAGAATGCCCTTATCCTTCTTTTTGGCATCAACCTCGACAACGGCATGGTGATCGGATATAGCTATGATTTTATGATCTCCAAAATCGGCTTCCAAACCCAAGGCGCCCATGAGGTATCCTTCCGCTACCAATTCCTGATGGGAGATCCAAAATCCCGGAACCAACGCAGCAGGATTCTGAAGTGCTTTAATTTTATGATGTGAGGAAGTAAAAACATTAAATCGGGCTTGGTGATTTTCACCCTAAAGAGAATCCTCCTCTAAAAATGAACCTTCGGAAAACCATTAATTTTTACTCAAAGCCACCATAATTTCCCTGAAGCTTGCCAATCCAGCTTCCAGGTTTTCAATAATGTCCTCAGCCAATACATCAGGGTCGGGTAAATTATCAAGGTCTGCCAGTGATTTGTCTTTGAGCCAAGAGATGTCTAAACTTGTTTTGTCTCTTGCAATGATCTCCTCATAAGTAAACATTCTCCATCGCCCTTCGGAATTGTTGTCTTGATTATAGGTTTCTTTTCGCTTGTTCCTGTTTTCAGGTTTGTAGCAATCAATAAAATCCTTTAAAACATCAATATTTAATGGATTCTTTTTTAAGGTGTGGTGGATGTTCGTTCTGTAGTCGTACACCCAAACTTCTTTTGTCCAAGGGTTTTTGCTTGCAGGTTTGTTGTCGAAGAATACCACATTTGCTTTTACGCCTTGTGCATAGAATATGCCTGTCGGCAAACGCAGAATGGTATGCAGGTCAGTTGTTTCCAATAGTTTTTTGCGGACAGTTTCACCCGCACCACCTTCAAACAAAACATTATCAGGCAATACAACGGCTGCCATTCCGGTAGTTTTCAGCATGGAACGGATGTGTTGTACAAAGTTCAATTGTTTGTTGCTTGTCGTTGCCCAAAAGTCTTGACGGTTATAGGTCAGATCGTCTTTCTCCTGTTCTCCTTCATTATTGGTAAAAGTTTGCGAACTCTTTTTTCCAAATGGAGGATTGGCCAACACATAATCGTAAGTGGTCGGTGAAGCTGCAATCAAAGCATCGGCCGGAGAGATGAAATTATCACTTTCAATGTCGCCAATGTTGTGCAAAAACAGATTCATCAAAGCCAAACGCCTTGTTCCTGCCACAATTTCATTTCCAAAAAACGTTTCCATTTTCAGAAACTTGTTTTGCTCCTTGTCCAACTTGTTATTCTCAACGATATAGTCGTAAGCTGCCAAAAAAAATCCGCCTGTCCCGCAACTTGGATCAGCAATGGTCTTCATAGGCTGTGGCTGAATACATTCTACCATGGCACGGATCAAAGGGCGGGGGGTAAAATATTGTCCCGCACCGCTTTTGACATCCTGTGCATTTTGCTCCAAGAGTTTTTCATAAATATCACCCTTAACATCTGCGCCCATTACCAACCATTGTTCGCTGTCAATCATGTCAATGATTTTGGCAAGCATGGCAGGATCTTGGATTTTGTTTTGGCTCTTGGTAAATATTTGTCCCAAAATACCTTTAGCTGTGCTTAACTCCCGAAGCAGCGTTGCATAATGCAATTCCAATTCTGCACCTTTTTTATTTGTCAAACTCTCCCAATTATATTCCTTCGGAACAGGCAATTGTCTGTTGTGTGGTGGCTTGCTGTATTCATCTGCCATTTTTAAGAAAAGCAAATAGGTAAGCTGCTCCAAATAATCACCATAGCCCACGCCTACATCACGGAGCGGATTACAAAAAGACCATACTTTGGAAACTATTGAAGAGGTGTTGTTGCTCATATTTTATCTTTTAATCCGGTAAATTCCGGCAATTTGTTCTTACTGTAATTGCTTTGTTTTCAATCGCTTTTAACTAATTTCTGGTAACATCCGG
>JBBRFK010000408.1:0-2884 GCA_038224435.1 Cytophagales bacterium
TAAGTTGGGGTTTGAGGAAAATGGAGATGAGGATTATGAAGGCTATCTTATGGTCCAAAAGGACAAGATTCAGATACATTTTTTTGAGTTTAAGGACCTTGACCCAAAAGAAAATTACGGACAGGTTTATATCCGAACAGAAGACATTGACACTTTTTATCAGTCTTTGATTGACAATTATGTAGCCATCCATCCAAACGGACCTTTGCAGCTAAAGCCTTGGGGACAAAAGGAATTTTCCCTTCTTGATCCAGACAATAACCTGCTGACTTTCGGGCAAAGTGTTTAAAAATTGGAAAGCAACACATCAAACCTGTTTGCCAATCATCCCGTAGATTCCAATTCCTATCAAGCCTTCAAAAAAGGTTGGAAAATCCAGCATCCATTTAATGGAATATTCGCATGAAAAAGATGATTTCGACATTTAAACACAATCGACTCCTACAGGTTTTTACCATTTTTCTTAGGTATTTGCTTGGAGGTTCTTTTGTTCATGCCAGTATTTTGAAAATCCGGGAAATCAGTTTTACACCCGAATCAGGGAAGGTTGACCAATTGGTTTTTGCAAAATTTTTTTGAAACTATATGTCTGTCAGGTACTTTTGATGGGTACAATAAAAAGTAAGATTCTAACTTAAAAATAATTATAACCTCCATAAAATTTGGTCATAGCCATTTTTCTGCTGATCTTGGTTTGAAAATTGTGATTGAAATCATACATTAACGAACATACTGCAATTTTTACAGTTCGCTTAAAAATAAAAATCGGGGATTCTATCGGTTACTGAGTTTTCTTTGGCACTGCCTAGGTATAACTTTCAGAATTACATCTATTTCCAAAATCAAATTTCTACCTATTTTAATCATACTACTCGATAGTATATTTCAAGATCTCCCCTGAATTTTTATTCAAAATTAATGAGTGGTTCCATGTATTGAAACTCCATTTTATCAAAAAAATATGAAGGCAATATTAAAGGTTTTCGTTTCCCTATTGATTTTAGGCATTTTGTTTTCTTGTCTTAGTGACGACGAACCTGTTTTGGGACCTCAAGGTATCCAAGGTGTGAAAGGAGATCCGGGGCCTCAAGGTGAACAAGGGACTCAAGGTGAACAAGGACTTCAAGGGCCTCAGGGAGAGCAAGGATCTCAAGGAGAACAAGGTCTTCAAGGAGTTGCTGGCGCTAATGGTCCACAGGGAGAATCCGGGCCGCAAGGCCCTGCAGGTTCCGTAGGGTCACAGGGACCACAAGGTCCTGCCGGTCCGCAAGGAGGACTTGGACCGCAAGGAGCCACAGGACCGCAAGGGCCTGCAGGTGCACAGGGTGAACTAGGTACCCAAGGACCTCAAGGGGCAACTGGTCCGCAAGGTGAAACAGGTCTTCAAGGTGAAACAGGGGCACAAGGGGCACAAGGGGCACAAGGCCCAACAGGTCCACAGGGTCCAGTCGGACCGCAAGGACCACAAGGACCAACCGGGCCTCAGGGAACTACAGGAGAGCAAGGTCAAACAGGAACTGCCAATGTCATCTATTCGGATTGGATTTCTTTTGACGAAACAAATTGGAGCGGTTTTATCCAAATCGGATTTCAGTTTCGAAGAGAATACACAATAGATGAGCCCAAAATATCAGCTGAAATAATGGATAGAGGCACTGTGGCCGTTTATATCAAACTTGGGATTACACCGGATATGGTCCAACCACTTCCTATTTTCCAATTTATCACACAGATAAAAAATCAGCGGCTCATCCATTACCTTAAACTGAATAAAATCGTTCTTGGGTTTACAAATGAAGACGGAACTAATCCTGTCCCAATAGGGGCAGATGATAAATACCGCTTTGTAATCATTCCAGGTGGAACTCCTTCAGGTAGGCTGGCTCCTGTCAACATGAAAGATTATAAAGCAGTCAAAGCTTACTTCAATATCCATGATTGATGAAATAGGTAAAATCAAGTCAGATTCATCAACCGCTTTTGGATCAGACGGCATTTCTAAATCATACTCAACTGAAATGGAAAAAAAATGGGGATTGCAGTTTAAATAAGATAAAAATATTATTGCTTTAATAAATAGACTTTACAAAAATCATGAAAACCACATTTTCGATACTCCTAATTGCAACATTGATTCTCAGTTCTTGTTCCAAGCCACAGCGGCAGGACATCGATTTCGAAAGATGGGGAAGGTATTGGTTTCAGGGCGAGGCAGAAATCAGTAGTTTTGACCTGGCTCAGTACAGATATGGCCAACCAAGAACCGGAGAAGCGGTATTGATTTTTGTGACGGAGGACTTTTCGAGAAAAAATCAGGTCAAATTGGATGATCCGGATGCAAGCACCTCTGATAAAATCTCTGTCCTGAAAATGAACCAAACAAGGGATTTTGTGACGGGCATCTATCCCTACCACATGATGCTGTCGGCTTTTACTCCTACCAAAGAGCAAAGTCAGGGTGTGAAGTTTACGGCTTCTTCCCAAGAGTGGTGCGGGCATGCTTTCACCCAACTCAATCTCAAAGGGGATGAAAATTACAGTGGTAAGGTTTTTTCCTACTTCGAAGCAGAAGGTGACGACAATTTTTCTTTTAGTGGAATGGCCGAAGACGATCTTTGGAACCTGATCCGAATCGATCCGAAGCAAATTCCGATTGGAAGCGTGCAGATGATGCCTTCACTTTTTTACCAACGATTTACCCATCAAGAATTCAAAACAGAGGAAGCATTTATCCGGGTTTTGAACCTCAACGCCGGCAGGAGTCAATTGGAAGTCGCTTATGCATCGGGAAGCAGGGTCTTGAAAATTGACTTCGAAAAGGAATTTCCCTATCCGATCATGGGATGGGAAGAAATCCAGACCAAATCAGATGGCACCAAAGAAA
>JBBRFK010000409.1:0-2876 GCA_038224435.1 Cytophagales bacterium
GAAGCCGGACCTCCACCTGTATTGACCAAGGATGGCATCGTCGTCCTCTACAATGCCGGCAATCAAAAAGAAATAGGGGTAAAGGAACTTGCCAATAGAATTTATACTGCGGGTCAGGCATTGTTTGACAAAAATGAACCATGGAAACTGCTCGACCGGACAAAACAACCTTTTCTAAAACCGGAACTTCCCTTCGAAAAATCCGGGCAGTATGTGGATGGGACGACATTCGTGGAAGGATTGGTCTTTTTCAAAAATCAATGGTACTTATACTATGGTACTGCCGACTCGATGGTTGGAGTAGTGGTTTCCTCTGACCTTCCAGGTTTTTGAAACCTCGAAGGTTTACTACACCGTCTTCATCCAAACCAATCTATTTTCTAAAAAGAACAAACTTTAGAGTTAGGGAAGACCTCAATGGTATTTCAAATTCACGCAAATCAATCCAAATTATGCGCCGTAAATGATTTGACCATTCCAAAAAATTTCTCCTTATATATGGTCGCACCTGGGAAAAGTGTCTTCATGTCAGCTAAAGTCAGCAACCTGATTTCATCAAGGTATTGCTGCGCATCCTTGGGATTCCATTTGCTTCCCCTACTCAATCCAGTTTTGGTCAATAAAAAACGGGTCAGGTTTTTTGGTAAATATTGGACAAATGGAAGTGCGTAATGCGCCTCCATAAAAAAATGTCTGTTAGGCGTTTGTACAAAATATTTCTTACCGGCGCGCATGGCTTCATTGGCCATTTTAATTTGGTTTTCCCAAGTATAAAGGTGCTCTATCACAGAATTGGAAAACACAATATCAAAACTGCCATCTTCAAATCGGGATAAATCAGTAGCATCTCCGGCCAAGCTGCTCAATCCCCTGACATGCACCTTTTCGGCTCCAAGATTGAGCAATACAATTTCTACTTTCCCAGATTTCAACAGGTCTTGGTCTTTCCAGAAGCGGACCATTCCACCGATATCCAAAATTTTGACAGGATAGTTATTTTCAAAATTTGCATGAAAAAGGTCCTCAAAATATTGAAACCGCTGCTTTCTAAATTTATTTCCTAAAGAATCGGGATTATCTGAAGAAGCCAATAAGGCTCTAAAATCAATCATAACCGTACATTAATCTGCTAAGTGGGCAAAGCTATTTATTTTAATAAATTAATTACATCAAAAGTAAGAGGGCAATCATAATCTTTTTTACTTTTGCCAATAATTTCAATGTTTTACAAATGCTTTCATCGAAATCCGGACCTATTGAAACCAATTTTGTTAAAAGAACCGTATTAAGAATGAAAGATTATTGATTTTTATGAAAAAACGTTTTTACAAATATTTTCCTTGGCTTTTTGTTCTGGGAGACATATTGACAGTTTCGCTCTCATTTTTCATCTCCAACAAGGTATTTCAACCATTTGAAGAATTCCGCGGATTAGGATTCCCTACTTTCCCTGCGTTTATCATGATCTGGATGGTCATTACCATCTTAAAGGAAGACTTCAAATTAGGCAGAACCAATGAAGCAGATCAGACTTTCAAAAAACTTTTAGGCTCACTGGCTTGGTTTCTGGTGATCATCTCCATGATCTGGATGCCTTTTCATGACAATTCACTCAGGTTGTTGTCCTTCCTTTCTCTAGCAGCAAGTCTTTTGGTCTTCCTCGGCATGTATAGGGTCGGGGTCCATCTGATTTTAGGGAAGTACAGGGAAACTGGCCACAACTTCAGAAGAGCTGTTATTTTGGGGACCGGGGGTACCTCCGACCAATTGGCAAAGGTGTTCAATATCAGAAGGGATTTTGGGATCAAGTTTTTGGGATATTATGATGACATAGACATTTCGGGACAGACCAGAGGAAATATCAAGAAGTTTTTTGAGGAAGCCATTGACTTGAACATAGACCAGATCTATATCAGTGAGCATCTCGAAGAGAAAAAAGTAAAGAAAGTAATCAGTTTTGCTGACGAACATTATATCAAAGTGAAGGTAATTCCGGGAGGGTCTTTGCAATTGGAAAAGAACCTTTCTTTCTCCAAATATGGAGACTTCTTTGTAATCAATGTCAACGAGATCCCTTTGGACAATGCCTTCAATAGGGTGTTCAAACGGGCTTTTGACGTTGTTTTTTCAACCTTTGTACTCGTTTTTATTCTCAGCTGGCTGATCCCTTTGGTGGGTATGTTGATCAAGCTGGAATCCAAAGGACCTGTTTTCTTTATCCAGGAAAGAAACGGCGAAAACAACAAGATTTTCATGTGCCTCAAATTCAGGTCCATGACACCAAACGATTATGCTGACACCCATCAGGCTGTAAAGAATGATCCAAGGATCACAAGAATCGGCTCTTTTTTAAGGATGACCTCCCTGGACGAAATGCCACAGTTTATTAATGTACTGCTTGGCGACATGTCTATCGTCGGTCCTAGACCCCATACCATCCCGATGAACCAGGTATTCAAAACACAGATTGAAAAATACAACAGCAGACATAAAATCAAACCGGGCATCACGGGTCTTGCACAGGTAAAGGGCTATCGGGGAGAAATAGAAAATCCTTATCAGATTCGCTCAAGGGTAAAGCTTGATTATTTTTATATCCAAAATTGGTCGATCCTACTTGATCTCAAAATCTGTATTCTTACCATTTATGAATTGGTTTTCAATAGGGAAAATGCATATTGATCAAGAAATACATTTTTTTGGAAAGGATTTAAATGCAAAAATCCAAACCTCCTCAGCTTGGGTCAATGGATTTTCAAAATTGGATCTTTGTATTTTATAAGTATCCGCTTCTTTATCAAATCCTAAATAAGGCATCAAAAAAGCCCATTGTCTCCCCTTTTTTCTTGAAGATCAGCATTGGGATTTCATTATTG
>JBBRFK010000410.1:0-2869 GCA_038224435.1 Cytophagales bacterium
GAAGACGCTGTAGAGACCGCAAGGGAACAAATCGCCAACCTGATAGGCGCAAAGCCAAAAGAAATCATTTTTACCTCAGGAGCCACAGAGGCAATTAATTTAGCGTTGAAAGGGATTTTTGAATTTTACCTTGGTCAAAAACAGCACTATATCAGTTGCCAAACAGAACATAAAGCAGTTTTGGATACCTTAAAGCATCTCGAATCGAAAGGTGCCGAAGTCACTTATCTTCCTGTAAACCGAGCAGGAGAAATAGCTATAGAACAGTTAAGGTCAAGCATTTTGCCCCATACCAAAATGATTGCTTTGATGTGGGCAAACAATGAAACGGGAATGATCCACCCAATCGAGGAAATCAAAGAAATCGCCAAAGAAAGAGATATTATTTTCTTTACGGATGCGGTACAAGCAGCAGGAAAAATCCCCATTGAAATAAATGGAATTCATTTGATGGCTCTTTCAGCCCACAAAATGTATGGACCCAAAGGCATAGGCGCGTTGTATATCCGTCACAACCATCACCTTCCCAAACCATTGCCACTCATCGATGGCGGTGGCCATGAAAAAGGTTTCAGAAGTGGAACACTCAATGTACCGGCCATAGTCGGATTTGGGACCGCTGCTGAACTCCGTTCAAAAAACCAAATATTGGAGGCAGACCGATTGGAAAAGCTGCGAAATCTATTGGAAAGTGAGCTTTTAACTTTGGTAGGAACCAAGATAAATGGAAGTAGAAATCACAGGTTGAAGCACGTCAGCAATATTGCTTTTGGAGGAGTGGAAGGGGAGGAGTTACTTAAAAGAGTCAACAGGGAATTGGCGGTAAGTTCAGGTTCGGCCTGTACGAGTATTTCTCCAAAACCATCCCATGTTTTGGCAGCGATGGGTTTGGTCTCTGATTTGGGAAGGGCTTCCATCCGGTTCAGTTTGGGTTTGAACACCACCGAAGCAGATATTCTTTTTGCTGCAGGATATGTAAAAAAAGTAGTTGAGGAATTGAGGAAATCCTAAATACTGTTTTTCAACCTGAGATAATCATCCATGGTATCAATGTCAATTGCTCCCTGAGGAAAATCAACAATGCCTAAATCATCCTGATAGGCCATTACCAATTTTTTGGCACCTTCATTACCTGACAATGCCAATAGCGCCGGAAAATACTTTTTTGTAAAAAGAACAGGAACGCCAAAAGTTCCTTTGTAACTGCAAGCAATAATTTCCCTTAAGGTATTTAATTTCTTATCAATCAATGAATTAAGAATGCTTGAACTTACGAATGGCTGATCTGAAAGCATCAAAATCACTTGGTCAGGCGAATTATTTTCTATCAAATGTTTCAACCCTTTCTGCATGGATGAAGCCATGCCGTTTTTCCAGTTTTCATTGATTACCTGATCTATGGAAAGATGCCTGATGTCTTCAGAAATCAAACCTGCATTTGCACCTAAGACTAGAATAAAGGTTTGGGCCAGTGAATTTTGTGCGGCTTCGATTGAAAGTTCGAGTAGCGTTTTTCCATTGAATTCAAGTAACTGCTTTGGTTGACCGAGTCGGGAGGAACTTCCTGCTGCGAGGATAATGATTCCTGTATTTATTTCAGACTTCATATGTCTTCATGGATTGGTCCCAATTTATTTCTTAAAAAATCCGGGCTTTTGTTTGCTAAAACAGCTTTGATTTCTGCCAAGGCAGACAGGGCAATTTCCTGAGATCCCTCAGCGCCGATGTCCAGACCAATAGGAGCATAGATGTTTTCCGTTGGAACTTTAATCCCTTTTGATTCCAACCGCTCTATCAATTTGTCTGTTTTTTTTTTAGGACCCAAAATCCCGATATAGGGGAGGGAAAAGGGGAGGAGTCCTTCCAAGACAGCCGATTCATATTCAAAGTTATGGGTCATTAATAAAGCGACCGTATTTTTGTCAGGATTCAATCCCGCAACAGCCCTGTCAGCAGGTTCAATATTGATAGTGGTAGCTGTAGGGAATCTTTGGGTAGTTGCATGGTTTTTTCTTCCATCAATCAAAGTCAATTCCCAACCCAACAAGGAGGCCAGTTTTGCAACAGGAATTGTATCATTTCCCGCACCAAAAAGGATAATCCGAATGGGCGGGGTGATTGCTTCAAAAAATACCCAAATCTCTTCGAGGTTAAAGTATTGTTTTAAGGTGCTTGTTTGGTTTTCAATATTATTTTGGAGATCCTTTTGTATTGGTCCCAATAACAAAGGGTCCAGAGATTCAGGCTTTCCGATAATCTTATTTTCTTTCCAAAGCAATCTTGTTCCTATTTGTTCAGCACGGGTATTTTTCAGGGAAAAAGAGGTAACCAAAACACTTGTAATACGGTCATTCAATGCAATTTTCAGCAATTCAACAGGATTGGACTCATCTTCAAAATCTAGGGGTTCGATCAAAACCTGAATAATTCCGTTGCAACCCAATCCGACGCCAAACTTCTGATCGTCTTCATCCGTCGTGTCATAGGTGACAAGCATGGATTTTTGTTGGAAAATCACAGTTTGGGCCTTTCTTAATGCATCTCCTTCAAGACAACCGCCGCTTATTGCTCCAGTAAGTTCTCCATCTTCGGTGACTAGCATTCTTGCTCCAGGCCTTCTGTATGCGGAACCATCAACTTTTACCACTGTTGCTAAGGCTGCTTTTTGTTTTCCGGTTTTACAATTTTGGTACGCTGCTATAATCTGTTGAAGGTCTTTCATATTTAATAAGTTGACTACAGCTTTGAATCAAAATTCGTGAGTTTTCTAATTTTATTTGCCAATAATCTTAACACGGCTTAGGAGTAAAATAATGCCCAATCTAAATATTTCTAAGGAAGAGTGGTAGAAAATTATTTAACGGGAAAA
>JBBRFK010000411.1:0-2858 GCA_038224435.1 Cytophagales bacterium
TCTGCATCCAAAGAGGAAGTCGCCTCATCCAAGATCAAAATTGCCGGATTTTTCAAAATCGCCCTTGCAATGGCCACCCGCTGACGTTGACCTCCGGAAAGTTTGATGCCTCGTTCTCCGACTTTGGTCTCCAGGCCTTCAGGAAATTTGCTGATAAATTGCCATGCGTTTGCTTTCTTGGCAGCTTCGATGATTTCTTCCTCGGAGGCTTCGGGCTTGGCATAGGAAATATTTTCTTTGATGCTTCCCCCAAACAATAGGACTTCCTGCGGCACGATCCCGATACTAGACCGGAGTTGCTTCAGGTTCCAATCTTGGATAGGTTTTCCGTCGATCAGGATATTGCCTTTTTCTACAGGATAAAATTTCAAAAGCAGTTGGATGATGGTAGACTTCCCGGCACCGCTTTGACCTACAAGTGCCACTTTTTCACCGGCAGGAATGCCGAAATTGATGTTTTTCAAAACCTCCATTTCAGGTCGGGTTGGATAAGAAAAACGCACACCCTGAAGGCTAACATTTCCCTTCATCGGAACTTTTTGGAAATCAGCAGTAGAAATTTCAGGCACTTCATCCAAAATTTCCAATACACGTTCAGAAGAACCGATTGCTTTTTGGAGCTGTCCGTAGATGTCTCCCAATCCGGCTATCGACCCGCCGATAAAAGTGGTGTAGAGTACAAATGAAACCAAATCACCGACACTCATGGCGCCCGAAGCTACCAAGGTAGCCC
Organism: Cytophagales bacterium; assembly: GCA_038224435.1. Lineage (GTDB taxonomy): Bacteria > Bacteroidota > Bacteroidia > Cytophagales > Cyclobacteriaceae > Cognataquiflexum. The sequence continues at coordinate 734 of JBBRFK010000411.1, forward strand.
CATACCACATCACGGCCACTATTCCCCCAAATAATGCAAAGATGATAAAAGAAATAAATGCTCCTCTATATCCTGCGGCTTTTAAGGCTACATCGACCACTTTTTCCAATCCTTTTCGGTATCGGTTGGATTCGTATTGCTCTCCTGCAAATGACTTTACCGTCATGATGGATTGAAGGGTTTCCTCCACAATCACATTCGCCGCAGCGAGTTCATCTTGGGTTTGCTTGGATAGTTTTCGGATAAATTTCCCAAAAACCATCGCAATGATGACCAAAACAGGAAAAGTTGCCAACATGAATAATGTCAACTTAGGCGTGGTAATCATCAAAAAAACCACCCCGGCTATCAATGTGATAATTTGTCTCAAAAGCTCCGCCAATGTGGTGGAGAAAGTATCCTGCAACATGCTGACATCTGCCGTAATCCTGCTGATCAGTTCCCCTGTTCTCCTTTTGTCAAAGAAAGTCATTGGAAGCTGTACCAATTGGCTGTACAATGAAATCCTGATATCGCGCATACTTCTCTCCGATACTTTGGCAAAAAGCCATACCCTAAAGAATGAAAAAACGCTTTGTATCAATAAAATCCCAAGCAGAATAAAAGCGATTCCATTGATGTCATCCACCAGCCATGTTTTTCCTGACGCGGTATCGATAAGCTTTCCTGCGACATAGGGAAAAGTCAAAAGTGTCAAACTTGAAAACACCAGAAAAAGCATTCCCAAGAAAAAATTCCATTTATAAGGTAAAATAAACCTAAAAATTCCTCCAAGCTTTGTCAGATTCTTTTTGTTTAGCTTTCGCTTTTCGTGCTCTTCAAGGGCATCGCCTCTCTTTTTTGCCATGGATACTTATAATTCTGAATTCCTAACCCGCAAATCTAAACAATATGCCCGTAGACCGAAGATAAAAGATCAGATTTTCAAAGACCAGAGATGGCTTGGCTGACATTTATTTTGATTATAGACTAGCAGTCAGGAACCAAGTTGTGTATTTTTACTCAAAACAAATCCAAAATCCATGGGTCTTTCCAAATTGACTCTAGCAGAAGAACGATTAAAGTTGAAAAGCGAAATCTTACAAAATGAAAATAGCATACTTTTGCCCCATTTGGGGCTCAGAATCAATTCCCTTTGAAGATTTCCTGACTCAGGTTTTGGATGCAGGTTACGATGGGGTGGAGATGAGTTTTCCTTTGGACCAAGAGGAGAGAGATCAAAAAGCGAATCTGATCAAGTCTTTTGGACTCAAAATTATAGCCCAACATTGGGAAACTGTTGATACTGATTTTTTGGTTCATAAGCAGAATTTTGAAATCCGATTGCGGAACTTGGCAGCTACAAAACCTCTTTTTATCAATTCCCAGACTGGAAAGGATTATTATACTTTTGCGCAAAATAAAGATTTGTTTGACTTGGCAGACCGGATTGCAGAGGAAACTCGTATTTCTGTATTGCACGAAACGCACCGTGGTAAATGGAGCTTTGCAGCGCATATTACAAAAGAATACCTTGACAGGCTGCCTGACCTGAGGATTGTACTTGACATCTCCCATTGGTGCGTGACTGCCGAATCCTTTTTGGAAGACCAAGAAGATGCCGTTCAGACAGCGATTTGGGCCACTTCACACCTGCATTGCAGAGTTGGCTACACCGAAGGGCCACAAGTCCCGGACCCAAGGATCCAAGAATGGAAAGCCGCTTTGGATAGACATTTTCATTGGTGGGATCAGGTAATTGAAAAAGCGGAAAAGGAAGGGAAAGAATTTTTTACTGTTACCCCTGAATTTGGTGCGCCGCCTTACATGGTGCTGCACCCTACTACCGGCGAACCCTTGGTCAAACAATGGGAAGTAAATGTCTGGCTGATGGAAGCTTTTAAAAAAAGGTATCTTTAACCTAATTTGATAATCCCGCAGATTTGCGCAGATAAATTTTTGAAAACTTCTTGGCAACGTGACCAAAACAAAATCCTGTGACAGTATGCGAAATTTTCAGGAGGTTTTCTCAAGATGACCTATAAAAATCATTAACCTAAATGACCAAAAAATGACAAAATTTTTCCTTTCCGTTCTCTTTACTAGCCTACTTTTGATAGGAAACCTAGACGCTCAATCCAAAAAG
>JBBRFK010000412.1:0-2825 GCA_038224435.1 Cytophagales bacterium
TTCAAATGATAAGTTTGGGTATGAAATAAGCTTCTCAAGAATATTGGCTGTTACGTGGTTCCGGGGGATAATCCCTTATAAAAATTACACCTGCTTTTGGTTTATATCCATGTTTGAAAATCAATTCTCCATAATCGCTCCGTAAGTAATGATTGTCCGGAATTCTTCGATGGCAATTTTCATCACCGGCTCACCCTTCCTTTATAAAGGAAAAAAGAGGTTACAGCGATTCTCGGGTTAGGCGAGGATAGTTTTCTAAAATTTGTTGTTCGGTCTATCCCTGAGCCAAAAGGCCAATGATATGTTCTACAGATATTCTTGTTCCTTTGATTGTAGATTTACCTAAAAGTACGGTATCGGCCGAGGCTAAATACTTTTGCCATTCCAAAATTTAAATTATGGCAAATTATTGCTGACATACGATCTAAGGTGGTGCAAATCTGCCGAATTTGTGTTGTTGAAGAATTTTGAGTTGTCTCCTTAAACCTAAGCAGATGTCAGTTCTTCAATTAAAAAAAACAATGGATGAATGAAATTTCAGAGCGGGTTTGGATTTACACCGCTTTTTCAACAATTTCAATTCCAGTTTTTTTAATTTCCATAACAAATGAATTTCCTGAATTGAAATCCTTTTCAGATATTGGATGTGGTTCAATCCTTGAGTCAATCCGTGAAGCAATCAACATCAATTGGACTTGGAAATCAAAACGATTAGAACTATCTAAATCCTTGAAAATCAATGCCAAATCAATATCGCTATCCTGATTAGGATTTCCTTTTGCATGAGAACCAAAAACATAACCAGCCTCAAAATCTGGGTACTTTTGTTGAACCTGTCTAATGTATTCTGTTATTGTTTTATTAATTGCTTTATCCATTTTCTCATTTCTATTAAAATATCAATCCATTCAGATGTAAATTCCAGCGTACATTGATTTTTAAAACTCATCTTGTAATCATCATACCTACCGTTGATATTAAACACAGTAATTGTAACAAGTTGACTTCTTTTAATTTCAGTTAATGGTATTTCAGCCTTTTCTGCCAATCTCAAAAGGTTATGGATGAAAGGTGGATAATCCGACTTTGATTTGACAAAAAATGCTTTTAACAATTTCTCAATCATCAAATGTCCGATGAACAAAGACCAACTGAATCTTTTGGATTTGTACATAACCATCATTGTATCATAATCATCATCTGAGCTGTCAACCCAGTATTTTATTAATTTCTCTTCATCTATATCTTTATTACCCATGCTTCCAAAGATACAAAAAACTTAAAATCCAAAATACCAATATATTTAAGAATCTAGGCCCCGCAATGTAGTGTAATCGACCAAAGCCTTTTACTCTTCGAAATGCGCTAATCCTTCAACCCCTCCAAAAACCCCTTAAACTCCCCAAAGCTTTTTCCCATTGTCAGGGATTGCTTTTGGCCTTTCATAAATACCATCAGCCTATCGGGAATGGGCAGGTCGATGCCGAGGGTTTTGTCCACCACGGATTTGAATTTGGCAGGATGGGCGGTTTCGAGAAAAATGCCCACATATTCACCGGGATGCATTTTCATAAAATTCCGCAATCCCAAATAGCCCACTGCACCATGTGGATCCATGATGTAGCCTTTTTCCCGCTTGATGTCCACCATCGCCTTTTGGGTGGCCTCGTCATCAAAATAGTAACCTTTGACCATTTCTCTGAAATGTGCTTCATCGTTGCCATACAGTGCCAAGAGCCTGTAAAAATTACTCGGATTGCCCACGTCCATGCTGTTGCTGATGGTGGAGATGGAGGACTTTGATTCGAATGGCTGCCCCGAAAGGTAATCGGGTACGATCCTGTTTTCATTGGTAGCCGCAATAAAAATGGAAATGGGCAATCCCATTCTTTCCGCCAAAATACCTGCCCCAAGGTTACCGAAATTTCCGCTCGGAACAGAGATCGCAAGTTTTTTCCCGGTCTTTGGCAAACGGGAATAGGCGTAGAAATAATAGAGACACTGCGGAATCCAACGGGCCACATTGATGGAATTGGCGGACGTGAGCAACATTTTTTGATTGAGTTCGGCATCTGAGAAAGCCTGCTTTACCAAAGTCTGACAATCATCAAAAACCCCGTCCACTTCCAAAGCGGTAATATTCTCCCCCAACGTGGTAAACTGCTTCTCCTGCAATTCACTGACTTTTCCTTTGGGATAAAGGACGATGACTTCGACTCCGGGCACTTTGAAAAAACCATTGGCCACGGCACTTCCGGTATCTCCCGAGGTAGCTACCAAGACCCGGATTTTCCGGTCTTCTCCCTCCATCAATAGCGTCATCAGTTTGGAACAGAACCTTGCCCCAAAATCCTTGAATGCCAAAGTCGGTCCATGAAACAATTCCAAAGCATATACATCCTTTTCCACTGATACCAAAGGAGCATCAAAAACCAAAGTATGGTCCACCAATTCCTTGATTTGTTCTTTACTGAGGTCGTCTTTGAAAAGTGCCGTCATCACAGCATATCCGATTTCCCTGAAAGTCATCTGAGGTAATTTCTCAAAAAACTCCACAGGCAAAACAAGAATTTCCTGAGGCATATACAATCCCTGATCCGGAGCTAGGCCTTTGACCACGGCCTCTTTGAGACTGACAAAATGGTGGGGGCTATTGGTGCTGTAGAAGTGCATCGTAGGTTTAAAGGTTTCAAAGTTGGAATGATATAAGGTTGTCGGGCCTATCTGCCGTCAGTTGGTTTCGGAATCCGTCATGCTGCGGAACGAAGCATCTGTCGGGTTGTGGAATCCGTCATGCTGTGGAACGAAGCATCTCATGGTAAGTG
>JBBRFK010000413.1:0-2819 GCA_038224435.1 Cytophagales bacterium
AACAAAGCAGCCATGCAGACCATGTATTACGGGTTGCTTTTCCAGGCCATGAATCCTGAGAATTCCAAACCATTGAAGCCTGCGATTTTCAATTTCAAAGACATTTTTAAAGAGGATTTCAATCCTTACCTCCAACATAAAGAACCAAAAGCCGCTGTTTTGGAAGTTCAGGATTACAGGGATTACCAACCTGAATATGAAAATGGGTTGAGGGGATTGCTGGAAGAAATGTATGATCCCAGGATTCCTTTTTCTCAAACAGATGACTTGAAAAAATGCGAATATTGCCCTTATGCAGAGATTTGTAGCAGATAAAATATAATCGATTGTAGAAAAAAGCCCCAAAATATTTATTTTTTGGGGCTTTTTTTTCACCAAACTGATTTGAGGTAATGAAGCGTATTTTCACTTTCAAATCCTTTCAAATCAAGTTTGGTGTAAGGTTCTGTTGGGAAGACCAATTCAGTCATAACCATTTCGCCATCATTTACAAATATTTCCATTGAAGATCTATCCACAAATATTCGCAATGATTTTACTTCCAAACCGTTTAGCGGTGCGGTATGGATTTTTGCAAATCTTGGTTCGAAATCAACCAAACCTGATGTAGTCCTATCAAAAACCAAAGTATCCCCTGATTTTTTGAATGTTACCTTTTCCCCTTTTTTATTCGAAAATTCAATCTCAAAATCACTTTCAACTTTTGGAACCAGTTCCAATTCAACCAATTCTTCTGCGAGATCAACAGTTTCGCTTGTGATTTTTTGGGTAGATTTTCTTAAGGATTTCAATTCAGAAGCTGGCCTGGAAGCCACTTTATAGTCCTCTCCGATTTTGACAAGTTCGAGATTTCTTGGCAATGTCGTTGCAGAGCGCCAAGGGTGGGTGGGCACGACTTGGGCATATTCCCAATTGCTCATCCATCCTATAAAAAGCCTTCTGCCATCAGTTTCGGGTACATTTGACCAGGTGACACCTGCGTAATTGTCCGCACCATAATCCAACCATTTGACTTCAGTACTTTCGGAATTAAATGTTTTTCCATCAAAATCACCGATAAAATATTGGGTAGCTGAACCACCTTGAGGACCACCGGGGTTGATGCTGACAAAGAGAATCCATTTTTGGGAGCCATCTTCAGATTTCAGTTGGAACAAATCAGGGCATTCCCAAACACCCCCATAAGCCGCCCAGTCAGGATTGAAGTCACTTTCAAATGTCCAATCCAAAAGATTTGGTGAAGAGTAAAAACTGATTTTGTCCAAAACCGCCAAGGCCATGACCCATTTTCCTGAACCATCTTCTCCTTCTATCCAAGACACTTTTGGATCTCTGAAATCTTTGATTCCCGGGTTTTTCAAAACAGGATTACCTTCATATTTTGCCCATGTTCTACCCTTATCTGTGCTGTAGGAGATGCCCTGTGTTTGAAAATCAACCCTTTTTTCCCTCTCACCAACAGGATCATGGTAGGTGTAGACCGCCACCATGGCCGGGTTTTCTTTGCTTCCCAATCCACTTGTGTTTTCATGGTCTATGACCGCCGAACCAGAAAAAATATAGCCCAGAGAATCAGGCTCGATAGCGACAGGAAGGTGCTCCCAATGGACAAGATCAGTAGAAACTGCATGTCCCCAATGCATAGGTCCCCATACAGTGCTGTCAGGATAATATTGGTAAAACAAATGGTATTCCCCGTCCAGATATACCATGCCATTCGGATCATTCATCCAATTGGCAGCAGGAGTAAAGTGGAATTGGGGACGATGGGGTTCGTTGAATTCTGACACTGACTCAGAAATTTTTGAATTTTCCGTCGCGCATGAAAAAGACAGAACCAAAAATAAAAGGTGGGTTGTTTGAGGAAGGTTTTTTATCATGTTTGTTGCTATATCATTAAAAAGGTTTAGAAATTGATCTTGTATTTTTTGATTTGGATTCAATTTAACCACAAAATGTAGAAATAGGAGAAGTCATTAAAACTATCTGATTTTAGTTCTCTAAATATTATTCAGGAAGCTCGGTAAATAAATTGTTGACATATGTTTTTTGACCTTCCTGATAAAGGTTTACGACATTGAAATTGAACATAATTCCCTTTGGTGATTTTAAGAGTTTCATATAATTCAAAAGTCTGGCTTCATCTATTGGCGGTATTTTTTCCATTGCTTTTAATTCAACGGTTATTATTTCCTCGATAAAAAAATCACATCTAAAGTCAGTCCTTATTTCCACGCCTTTATAATTGACAGGTACAGACATCTCAGAAATGAACTTGATTCCTCTAAGCTCAAGTTCATAGGCCAGGCATTTGTGGTATACACTTTCTAATAAGCCTGGACCTAAATGTCGGTGAACTTCTATTGCGGCACCATTGATTTTGTAAGTGAGGTCGTTGAGATAAGTTTTCGTGATTTTCATGGGAGAAGTTTCGAGGGTGGAGGTTGGGAATAATCTAAGATTCACCTTATCCAAAAACTACATATAAATTATTTAATAAAAAAGGTAAGAATAGTTAAAAAAGAATAAAAACCAATTTAATGAACCACAAAGAGACAATAGAGCACAAAAGATGGGGCTATTGTTCAGTTTATTTCTTTATGGTTAAAAGAAATCAAAGTGTTTATTTAACTTTTGGCAATATCAAACGAGAGAATCAAGCTGTTTTTAAAGACAAAATTTATGAACCACAAAGAGACAATAGAGCACAAAAGACGGGGCTATTGTTCAGTTTGATTCTTTGTGGTTAAAAGAAATCAAAGCTTTTTCAATCCCTTAATTTCTTCTTTGCTAGCTTCCTTGATACTGATGGCATAGCC
>JBBRFK010000414.1:0-2801 GCA_038224435.1 Cytophagales bacterium
GGAACACCCTGCTGGGTCAGCTGCCCTCCTATCCAATCGGTTTCTTCTGTGAGAACTACCGTCATTCCATTTCTCAAGGCAGCAAAAGCAGCGGCACAGCCTCCCAATCCACCGCCTGCGATGACAAGGTCTGATTTAAACACCTTTCGATTCTCAGAAATCTCGAGTTTGCGATCTGAAAGTCTCCCATTTGCATGCAATTGGAAAGGGTTTAAAGCCAAGGTTCCGGAGCCCAATGCCAAGCCGGACAGAAAGTTTCTTCTTTTCATTGAGGTGTTTTGATATCCTTAAAAATATAAAAAATAGATTATGGATCGGTACTTTTTTAAAAATTTCATTGATGTTGACTTATTAATTTCAAAATCACCCTTTCAAAAGTCATCTTTGTTGGAATGAAATAAGGATGATCTTAAGGCGAACAATATACTTTTCCCGGATGGCCTGCTTCCATCCTAGCCAACAATTCTTTATATTTACTAACGACCCAACTCTCCGCCGATGAACTACTTACCATCCCTCTTTTATATTCTAGCATCCTTTACCGCAAATGAACCCAAATTCGAAATTCAGGAAATTGACTCCAATGTCGCCATCGGCTATGGTCTTGCTATCGGAGATGTGGACGGTGACGGCAAACCGGATATTCTTTTGGCTGACAAAAAGGAATTTGTTTGGTACCGAAACGGAGATTGGAAGCGGTTTGTCATGATCGAAAACCTCACCGAGTACGACAATGTCTGCATTGCTGCTAGGGACATCAATGGTGATGGAAAGGTGGAAGTCGCAGTAGGTGCGCAATGGAATCCTTCGGAAACTTCCGATCCGGAAAAATCCGGCTCTGTCCATTTCTTAGTCAGGCCATCGGATCCTACACAAAAATGGGAAGCCATCAAACTCCACCACGAACCGACCATCCACCGCATGCGTTGGGCGAAGACCGCTGAAAACAATTACCAGCTGATCGTTCTCCCGCTTCACGGCCGCGGCAACCGCATGGGACAAGGTGCAGGCGTAAAAGTCATGGCCTATCAGCCAACCAATGACCCAAAAGAAACTTGGTCCACAGAAATAATCGATGCGACCATGCACCTCACCCACAACCTTGATATTGTGGATTTGGGGGATGGTATTGGCGAATCCATTTTGATTGGCGGACGGGAAGGTGTCAAGGTTTTCTCATTCAAAAACGGAAAATGGGCCTCCCATTCCCAAACCGAACGCTTGGTCAAAGACCATGCGGTTGGTGAGGTTCGTTTTCAGCATCTATCCAAAGAAAATATAGCCTTAGCCACAGTCGAACCCATGCATGGGAATATGGTGGTGGTCTATGAAATGAATGACCTCTCCGGGACAAACCAAACAAGAACAGCATTGGACAGTGCCTTGGCGGAAGGCCATGCTTTGGGTTGGGGAGATTTCTTTGGAAACGGAAGCCATCAGATAGTGGGCGGTTGGCGGGTCGCAAACAAAGACAGGGATTTTGGGATCAAGCTATACAGTCCCGCGGATGGTTCATTTTCTAGCCATACTGTCCATTGGATTGACAAAAACGGCATGGCCTGTGAGGACCTTCAGGTAGCAGATCTCAATGGCGATGGCAAACCGGAAATCATTGCGTCCGGAAGGTCCACCAATAATTTGAGAATCTATTGGAATAGGAATTGATTCCCGAATACTTCAATCGCAATTGAGATTGGATAGCATTTAGGAGTTTAAATATCACCTCGAGGATCTGATTAGTAAAACCGTCCGGATAAATATTGGGATGTTTTACTTGCCCTACCACTTACCTGCTTACATTTTACTTTCATATATACCATTGAAAATCCCTCCAATAACAAACCTACCCTTTGCCCTCAAATAAAAAATCGATGATTCAAGTATTTTCACTAAAAAACAGAAGGAAAAAATATTGGGATCGACAGTGTTTATTAAATCGATCCCAACAAAATTTTAAAGTACAAATGAAAATTTCTTCATTTTTAATATAATTTTCAGGTGTGGACGAAAGTTTATATATTTAAGCAATAAATTTCAGGTATGGACGAAAGACTGACAACTCTAGCAAAGTATAATTTTTGGGATGGGAATGTTCCTGAATTGGGATTTCTGCGAACAAACTACACCGATAATATTTTTAATTACACGGGTAACAAACTTGTCAAAGTGCTTGTGGGTCAGCGCCGTGTCGGCAAAAGTTACCTGCTAAGACAAATTGCCAAGAGGCTGATCGACGAAGGTACAAATCCCAAAAACATTTTTTACATTAACAAGGAATTCACAGGATTCGATTTTATTGACAATTACAATGACCTGGAAGCTTTGTTGGGATTATATAAGGCCAATTTGAAGCCGGAAGGAAAAAAATACCTTTTCATCGACGAAATCCAAAACGTGGAAGGTTGGGAGCATTTTGTTAATTCCCATTCACAGGATTTTGTAGAACCTTATGAGATTTTTGTCAGCGGTTCCAATTCAAAAATGCTTTCAGGGGAACTTGCTACGCTCCTATCAGGCCGCTATGTGACTTTTGAGATTTTCCCTTTTAGTTTCGCAGAATATGTTGGAATAACCTCCGGCGAATTTTCTAAGCAACACTACCTTCAATATATGGAAAGTGGTGCGTTGCCCGAATTATTTGTGCTTCCAAATGAGGAAACCAAGCGCTATTACATTGCTGCCATCAAAGATACAGTCCTGCTTCGGGATATTATCCAGCGTCATAGCATCAAAGACCCTAAGCTTTTGGAAGATATTTTTATCTATTTGGTGAACAATGCCTCAAATTTGGTGTCGATTGC
>JBBRFK010000415.1:0-2744 GCA_038224435.1 Cytophagales bacterium
CCAATAAATGGTGAAGAAGTACTTTTCTTTCTCCGATTTGTAAATCCTTTCAAAAATTTTATAACTTTAATTTTCAAAACCTGATTACCTTTGGTCCGTAAATCTCTCTTGTGAAGCAATTTATCAAAATAGCACTCCTTGTTTTCTATGTGTTTTTCAACGCAGGGATGAGCTATTCCATGCATTTTTGCGGAGATGATTTTCAGTTGATCAATCTTTTTGGGGAAACAAAGACATGCTGCCCTTCCCAGGAACCAATGCCAGGCTGCTGCGATGATATTTCCAACCTGGAATTACCGAATACAGACCAACAGCAAATTGATGTTTTAAACTTTCAGCCATTGGGAGTTGAGATGCCCGTTTCAGTTGCAGATTTTTTGATGTATGAAGAGGCTTTAGGTTTTATAGACAAAGTACTCGGATATGCTGATTCTTCTCCTCCAATTCTTCCAAATACCCCGATTTTCATCAGCAACCAAGCATTTTTGATATAATCCCGAATTGGGGATAGGTACACTTTGGAACATTTCTCAAAAATGTTTCATTTTCATTCCGCTCCTTTTTCCACTTTGCCGGCCCTAGCTTCGGAGATTTGACAATTCCTTTTTGAATTAGACTGATCAGTAAGCCGAATTTCCATTCAGCATCCTTTACAAAAAATAAAGATCATGTTAAATAACATCATCAAATTCTTCCTTGAAAATAAACTGGTCACCGTACTCCTGCTACTGCTTATCATAGCTTGGGGAGTGGTGACCGCTCCGTTCAACTGGGACACCGGATTTCTACCTAGAGATCCTGTACCGGTGGACGCCATTCCTGATATTGGAGAAAACCAACAAATCGTCTTCACGGAATGGATGGGGCGATCTCCGCAGGATGTGGAAGACCAAATCACCTATCCACTCACCACTTCACTCCTTGGCTTGCCTGGCGTGAAAAGTGTCCGAAGTAGTTCCGCTTTCGGTTTTTCCAGCATTTACATCATTTTCGATGAGGACACCGAATTCTACTGGAGTCGGTCTAGGGTTTTGGAGAAACTCAACTCGCTACCGGCAGGGCTATTGCCGGATGACGTTCAACCCAAATTGGGGCCGGATGCCACAGCACTGGGTCAGGTATTCTGGTACACACTGGAAGGTCGGGATGCGGATGGCAATCCGGCCGGAGGTTGGGACCTGCATGAGTTGCGCAGCATTCAAGATTATTACATACGCTATTCCCTGACTGCAGTAGAAGGTGTTTCTGAAGTGGCTTCTGTCGGAGGTTATGTCAAAGAATACCAGGTGGATGTGGATCCAACGGCGCTCAAAGCCTATGGCGTCACGCTGATGGATGTGATGCAAGCTGTTCGAAAAAGCAATCTTGATGTCAGTGCCAATACGATTGAGGTCAATAAAGTGGACTATTTTGTTCGGGGCTTAGGATATGTAGAAGAACTTTCCGACCTGGATCAGGCCGTAGTTAAAGTCACTGATAATGTTCCGATTCGGATCAAGGATGTCGCCAAAGTAAATATTGGTCCGCAAGTCCGAAATATGGGTGGCATATTGGATAAGTCTGGTGCGGAAGCTGTCGGCGGCGTAGTCATCGCCCGATATGGAGACAATCCATTGGCAGTCATTGAAGGTGTGAAAGCTGAAATCGAGAAGCTTTCAGAAGGCTTACCATCCAAAACGCTGGCTGACGGTCGGGTATCCAAAGTTACCATCGTGCCTTTCTATGATCGGTCTGGGTTGATCTTTGAGACACTTGGAACACTCTACGAAGCCATTTCGCTTCAAATCCTGATTACCATTATAGTGATTGTGGTAATGGTTTCCAATCTGAGGGCCTCATTTCTGATTTCTGCACTTCTGCCATTGGCGGTACTGATGTGCTTTATTTTCATGAAATACTTTGGCGTAGATGCCAATATCGTAGCGCTATCCGGGATTGCGATTGCGATTGGGACCATGGTGGATTTGGGGATTATTCTCAATGAGAATGTGCTGCGCCATCTCGAAGACGCTCCGGAAGGTCAGTCCAAAATGAAGACCGTTTACCTTGCAACAGCTGAAGTTTCTTCTGCCATTCTCACCGCAGTGAGTACGACTATTGTTAGTTTTCTTCCAGTATTTACCCTTCAGGCAGCGGAAGGAAAGCTCTTTGGGCCTTTGGCTTACACCAAATCCTTTGCGTTGATATCAGCTTTGATTTTTACACTTTTGATTATGCCGGCATTTTCGCACTGGATTTTTTCCATGAAAAGTGCGGGTAAACAAAGAAGCCTCTACTTAAATATCGCATTGGTGGTTTTAGGACCAATCGTAGCCTTCACTATTTGGTCATGGGCAGGATGGGTCTTATTTGCTTTTGGTATTGCAAACTTGCTCATCCACTATTATCCAGAGCGGGTTGGATCCTATCAGGATTATATCCGTGTTGGCATCACCGTAATAGCCATTTCTTGGTTATTGACCGTTAAATGGCTTCCGCTAGGAGTTTCCAATAGCCTTCTGGTCAACTTTATCTTTATTGCCTTGATCATCGGTTTGGTATTGGGTTCCTTCTCTATTTTCCTCCACTATTATCCACGAATTCTCCTTTGGTGTCTTAATAATAAAGGCAAATTTCTAATTCTGCCGATTATTATCTTCCTGTTGGGAATAAATGTGTGGCTGGGTTTTGACAGGGTATTTGGGGTTTTCTCCAATACTGCCGACCGGGTTGGATGGAATCTTCGTGTGACAGGATTCTGGTCG
>JBBRFK010000416.1:0-2723 GCA_038224435.1 Cytophagales bacterium
GGGATAGGGTAGTTTTACCTTGGCAAAGGTACTATTTCCCTGATTGATATACAGGCTTGTTTCTAAAGTGTGTACATTCGATACCAAATTTCTTGACAAAATTTCCGGTGGAAATAAATCCTCCATTCTTTTGTTTTTGTAAATATCGTAAGTCAACAATTGCTTCCGCAACGCAGGCAATTGTTTGATAAGAGTTGATTTCAAGGCCAAAGGATAAGTGCTGTCCCCTTGGTATTGTGTCAGGATCTGCTCGATGCTTCCATTTTGGTCAAAATCATTGATTTGAAGTTGCAGGGGCTTCTCAGCTGCTGCCCGAAGCCTTGTATTTAATCCCGAATTTCCTGCCAGAATATCCGGAAATCCATCACCGTTGATATCTGTGACATGGAGGGTATTCCAGAGTCCTCCTGTATTGTCAAATCCAAAAGCGGAAGAAACGTCGGTGTATTTTCCATTGACTGTTTTAAAGACCTTGATGGGCATCCATTCCCCTGCGATCAGGATTTCTGCTATTCCGTCTCCATCGAGATCACCAATCAAAGCATCTCTTGTCATTCCAATATTTTTTAATTCAGGCGCGATTTCGGCGGTTTTGTCCACAAAAACGGCATTACCCTGATTTTCCAATAGTGTGACATCTCCCGGTACGCCGTATGCAAAAGGAATTGTCCTAGTGCCGATGAGGAGATCCATTTTCCCGTCTCCATTATGGTCAAATGCCTTAGCGAAAGAGGAACTCTGAAACACCATTGGAAGGTTTTCTTTCGTTTTGGTGAAATTTCCCCTGCCATCATTGAGGTAGAGACGATCAAGGTAATTCATATTGAAAGCACTGAATTCCAGACTTCCACTCACCACATATAAGTCTAGGTCCCCATCCCCATCCCCGTCGAAAAATAAGCCATCGACATCCTCAGCCAAAGAATCGGCCTCGAAAGTCTGATTGATTTGAAAGTCACCTGAGGCCTTCTGGATGTAAATAGAAGAGGCTTGCCCTTTGGCACCGGGAAGAAACAGGTCATCGAGTCCATCTGCATTGATATCTCCTACAGCGATTTTTGGACCTTCATTAGAAATCATATGAAACCGCAACCTGTCTCTGTCAAAATCTATGAAATTACTTTCCTGATGTTTCCAGGGTAATTTGATAGAGGAGGGGAGGAGGATGGTTTTGAATTCCGGTTTGATCGTTTTCCGATCTTCAGTTGCCGCCGATGGATTCAATACCAGTAATTGGTTCGGGGAAACATCGGTTAATTTTGTTGTTTTTCCATTTGGCCAAAGCACAAGTATGGAATCAATTTTTGCTACCTGACCAAGTCCAAAATGAAGCCTATGGTCTACAGAAGACATATAGCCTTTGACTGGATTATGCTCAGCGAAAATTAATTGTCCTCCTACAAAAACCGAAACCTGTGTTCCGAATTGTCCTTTCAGATCTAATTGGAGGTAATTGTTTTTATTGATTTCCCTGCTGTTATTTTTGAAAACAGACACTTCGCCCTTCAAGTTGTTGACCACTAGATCTAAGTCACCGTCATTGTCCAAGTCTGCATAAGCTGCGCCGGTAGAAAATGTCAATTGCTCCATGCCTGATTCAGCGGCTTCGTTTTTGAAATTGAAATCACCTTGGTTATGAAAAAGGAAGTTCATCTGAGGATTGGAGGGAAACTCGTCAATCATCTTTGTCAATAGGATACTGTCCCGCTTAAACTGGGCGATCAGGTCCTGATTATTGACATAATAATCGACATAATCAAAATCCGTGAGGTCTTTGACAATCCCATTGGCTACGAAAATATCTTTGAGGCCATCATTGTCTGTATCAAAAATCAATGCTCCCCAACTCCAGTCGGTGGCATGCACGCCGGATTGTCTGCCAACTTCTGAAAAATGGATTTGTGTACTGTTGGGTTGGTATCCCAGATTTCTTTGAAGTGTATTTCTGGTAAACTGATGGAAATATCCCCCGTCAAGATTCGCTTGGTATTTATCCCATTCCTCAAATGGCGTTTTGGTTTTTACCCTCGCCATAGTAGCGGGAAGCATTTCGGTGACAAAAATATCCTGCCAGCCATCATTGTCTAAGTCTGCAATGTCTGCACCCATGGAACCCATGCTGATTTCGGTAATCACATCTTCCAAAGATTCCGTGAAAGTACCATCCCCATTGTTGATATAGAGATAATCTTTTTCAAAAAAATCATTGGAGATATACAGGTCCGGCCAACCGTCTTTGTTGAGGTCAGCCACAGTCACCCCCAACCCATAGCCGATGGCCGAGCCATATATTCCGGCTGATTCACTGACATCAGTATATTTTCCACTTTCATTTCGATAGAGCTTGTTCCCCCCAAAAGGATCACGGATATCCCGCTGTCCGATCCGAAGGTCGTTGGTGCCGATAGACCTTGCCGAATTGTTGAGCAGGTACATGTCAAGGTCACCGTCTTTGTCATAGTCAAAAAATACCGCATGCTGTGAAAGTCCCTCATCCGCAATTCCGTAGTCTTTTGCTTTTTCGGTGAAAGTCAGGTCACCATTATTGATGAAAAGTTCATTGTACCGCTGTTCTCCCCCCAAAGGTCCTGATTTGCAGACGTAGATGTCAAGCCATCCGTCCCCATTGATATCGGCCATGCTGACGCCTGTAGACCAGATTCCCGGCACAGCCAATCCGGCATTGCCCGTAATATCTTCAAATCGGAAATCACCTTTGTTAA
>JBBRFK010000417.1:0-2714 GCA_038224435.1 Cytophagales bacterium
CTTTGTATCTAAATCAAAGGTGTAAAGCTTTCCAAAGCTATTCAGGATGAGGTAATTGTCCGGATGCCAATTGGGTGCCTCAAAATGCCTCTTTACTGAATAAACTGTGTCAATTTTTCCAGAAGAAATGTCTACGGTATGGACAAAGCTGGTTGTATCCTTTTTGACGGTGGTTTCTTTTTCCCACAAATTTACAATAGCCACAGAAACATTTACCGGTTGTCCCTGAACTTGGATAATGGATAAAGTAAACAAAAGTAAGAGCGTATTTAATTTTTTCTTTTTCAAGAAATCTAAAGTTGTCAGGAAATTTAAATCGGTCTGCATTGTTAGCTGGTTTTGGACGTATGCAAAATATTCATTTAAATTTAACCCTATTTTTAAAATAAATTGCTAAAATTAACCTTGGTAAAAATCCTCCATACCGCCATATGGGTGTTTTTCAATGTGGTGATCTTTTACCTGCTGTATGCAGTCATCATGAATAAAATAGACAAATGGGTTTGGATTTGTCTGGGACTGATTTTATTGGAGGGACTTGTATTGACTATTTTCAAGGCTGTATGTCCTGTGACTTTGGTAGCCAGGAAATACTCTGATTCCCAGGCTCATAATTTTGATATTTACCTTCCGGAGTGGTTGGCAAAATACAACAAGGCCATTTACACCTCCATAGTCTTTGTTGCTGTTCTTATTTTGATTTATCAATTGGTTTGGAATAAATAAAGAACATTAGCCAAGGTAAAATTCGCCTTCTGTCAGTAAAGTCTACAATCCTATTTTATTTTTCCGAATCAATATTTCCCCTTATTGATTCCTTTCATTTTCCTCTTTCAGATTGATCAGGTAGGATAGCAAAGCGTCAGTTTTTTCCTCCGTCATGCCGGTGAGCAATCCACTGTACATCAAGGATTTTTCATAAGGTTCTTCACTTTTGACTTCTGATCTTGGGATATCAATGATCCTGTTGCCAATGACCATCAATTTGATAAATTCCTGATCGGAACCCACAACCCTTCCCAATAAGACTTCTCCATCTGTCTTGGTGATCTTTGATCCTATCATTCCGGGTTTCAATCGGAGTGAAGGGTCGGTGATTTCTTCGATCAGTTCAGTTTTGGAATAAAACCTGCCTATATCCTTGAGATCCGGACCGATCAGGTCACTTTTCCCATCCACACTGTGACAGGCACTGCAAGCCTTTTCTGCAAAAAGCTGTTGGCCTTGGGCTAGAATATCTTCCGAGACAGTTTGGTTTTTTGCACCCGATGGCTGAATGACTGCCAAAGGTTCGATCCAAGGTGCATGGAGAGTAAATGTTCATGCGCAAAGCCATAAAAAAAATTGGAGTATATGAATAAAGTATATACCTTTGGACAAAGGGTAAAACTATGAAAAATCTATCATTGAAACTTGAAGACGATATTTTTCTGGATACTGAACATATCATTTCAAAAGTCAAAAAGAACAGGAATAGGTATATCAACGAGGCTATTGAATTCTACAACCGACTTCATAAGCGGAGACTTTTGTCAGAGCAGTTGAACAAGGAATCAAAAATCGTTGCAAAGGACTCGATGGAAATTTTGGCTGAATTTGAAAAACTGTTCGATGAAGGTCAAGCAGTTTGAAATTTGGATTGCCGACCTTAACCCAAGGACCGGGACGGAAGCTGGTAAGGTCAGGCCTGTAATTGTCATCCAGACGGACTTGCTCAACAAGGAACATCCCTCGACGATTATTTGTCCGATAACCACCAATGTAAAGCCTGAAGCAATGATTTTGAGGGTTCATCTCAGGAAGTCAAAATATGGACTCAAAGAAGATTGTGACATCATGATTGACCAAGTGAGGGCGATTGACAACAATAGACTTATAGAAAAGATAGGGGAGGTGGACCGTGATATTGCAGACAGGATTAGAGAAAACTTAAAGATCGTTTTGGATTTGGATTGAAACATGAATTTTGAAAATGATTATCCGCAATGATGCCACTAAGTTTATTTCGAAGTATTTTTGGTGCGGATAATCGTCCATAGTCCATTGACGACAGACCACGGCAGGTTAAATTGAACTTCAAATCTTATTTTATTTGGTCAGTGGCAATAAAGCGTACAATCACAATTTTGAACATTGTTATCTTCAAGAATTCAGACTTAGTCCAAAAATAGATTCCTTTTACTGGAATATATTTTCATAAGACACCTCAATTCCTCCATTTAATGGAAAATTTTTGGATCTTAATTTGAATTATAATAGAAAATATTTGCTATGAGAGCAATTATAATGGAAAATTTTTATTAAATTTTCTCCATTAAATAATTTTAATGGAAAATATTTTACCAATACATCTTCAGGAAATCGTGGTTCCTCAAGCGACCCACAGGTTAGCAAGCAAATTTCCAAATTGGAAAAAACAGGGAGATTGCGGAAAATAGCACCCCGGATTTATACACCGAATTTTTCCGATAGCCCGCATACAATCATTAGACGAAATCTATTCACAATACTTGGCAGGTTATATCCCGGAGCTATCCTTAGCCACAGGTCGGCGTTGGAGTTTAAGCCAACATCAGCAGGGCATATTTTTCTTACTTACACTTACACCAAAAAAATAAGCCTGCCCGGTATTACGCTCCGGTTTGTAGAAGGTCATGCGCCAATTGAAGGTGATAATCGTTTTTCCGGTGAATTATTTGCCTCCCAAACTGAAA
>JBBRFK010000418.1:0-2647 GCA_038224435.1 Cytophagales bacterium
GTTTGGGGATTTTCCGTGCCGAACAAATTCTCCAATCGGAAAAAAATTACGACCTGACCATCATCAGATTTGGTGGATTGCTTGGGGTAGACAGGATTCCTGGAAGGTATTTTTCTGGAAAATCAAATGTAACAGGAGACAGCCCTGTCAATTATATTCACCAAGAGGATGCGGTCAGGCTGTCAGCTTGGATCATCGAAAACGATCTTTGGAATGAAACTTTCAATGGTGTCGCTCCCTTGCATCCCTTAAGGGAAAATGTTTACGAGAAGAATTCTCTAGAATTGGGCTTTCTTCCGCCTGCAAGCTATGCCCCGGAAGGCGAGTCAAAGTGGAAGGAAATCTCCTCAGATAAAATCCTGTCTACAGGTTTCCGGTTTAAGATTCCTGACCCTTTGGATTTTTGGTACAAGCCATCCTAAAAAAAGAGATCAATTGATCCCTTCAAGTTCACTTAATTCCAGCCACCGCATTTCCAGGTCTTCTAAGTTCCCTTCGATTTTTGAGATTTGTTTGGCCCAGTCTATCAATAGCTGATGGTCACCTGAACCAATGTTGATTTTGGATACCAGTCCATTTTTCTCTTTGGTCTGGGATTGTATTTTGACATTGATTTCTTCAAATTCCTTTTTCTCTTTGAAACTTGCTTTTGGCTTGCCCGGATCGATATTTGTCTTTTCAGCTTTGGGTGCTAAGGCGGTTTTTTCTTCTTTTTTGGTGATTTTTTCTTCTTTTTCCCACTCCCTAAATTCAGAATAGTTGCCTGGGAAGTCTTTGATGATTCCTTCTCCTTCAAATACAAACAAGTGCTCCACCAACCTGTCCATAAAATACCTGTCGTGGGATACGATGATCAGACAGCCGGGGAAGTTATCCAAAAACTCCTCCAAAGTATTCAGGGTCACAATGTCCAAGTCGTTGGTCGGTTCATCGAGAATCAGGAAGTTGGGACTCTTGATCAATATCATCAACAACTGCAGTCTTCTGCGCTCTCCACCGCTTAATTTGGCAATGGGAGTATGTTGCTGCTTTGGCGGAAAACCGAATTTTGTCAAAAACTGGGAAACCGAAATAGTGGCACCTCCGGCCACAGTCACCACTTCTGCAACTTCCTTCACGATATCCAACAGCCTTTTTTCTTCATCGAAACTGTCCTCCTCCTGTCTGTAATACCCGATGGCAGTGGTCTGACCGATGCTGATTTTACCGTTATCAGGTGCCATTGCTCCGGTAATCATATTCAAGAATGTAGTCTTTCCGGCTCCGTTGGGGCCGATAATCCCGATTTTATCCCCTTTCTTGAAAGTATAACTGAAATCCTTCAGGATCTTTTTGTCCTCAAAGGATTTGTTCAGTTTCTCTATTTCGATGATTTTGTTGCCAAGCCTTTGGGAGGTGACTTTGAGTTCAATCTCCCGTTCGTCCTTTTTCATAAAAGCTTTTTCCTTTGTTTCCTCAAAGGCATCCACCCTGTATTTGGCTTTTGTAGTCCTGGCTTTGGGTTGTCTCCTGACCCAATCCAATTCCTTTTTATATAGACTTTTTGCTTTCTCCAATTCAGTGGCTTCTGTTTCCCTTCGCTCCTCTTTCTTTTCGAGGAAATAGCTGTAGTTGCCCAAGTAGCGGTGGATATTGCCATTGTCTAGCTCCAAGATTTGATTGGTTACCGATTCGAGGAAGTACCTGTCGTGAGTCACCATGAAAAGTGCCAAGTTGGCCTTAGACAGGTAATCTTCCAGCCATTCGATGGTCTCTAAGTCTAGGTGGTTGGTAGGCTCATCAAGGAGCAAAAGGTCAGGTTTTTCAAGTATGGCTTTTGCAAGAGCAACCCGCTTCCGCTGACCACCGCTCAATTCTCCGACGGGCATTTCGGTGTCGTGGAGGCCTAATTTTCCCAGCACTTCATTGATTTGATATTCAAAATCCCATGCTTGCAGGTCATCCATTTTTTCAAATATCTTCTGCATTTCATCTCCATTGTCCTTGCCGTGCTCGGCATCGAGCATGGCCTTATGGTAATGCTCGATGACCTGAAGCGTCTCATTGGTACTGCCGTCGAATATGGTTTGAAACACACTCAAGTCGCCTGAAAAGACTGGATTTTGATGTACATAAGCCACTTTCACTTGTTGGTTGATCGCAAAATTGCCTTTGTCAGCAACTTCCTGCGCCATGATGATTTTCATCAAAGTGGATTTTCCGGCACCGTTGATACCGACTAGCGCTACCTTTTGACCTTGGTCAATTCCGAAAGAAATGTTCTGAAAAAGTTTGCGCTCGCCAAAAGACTTGCTGAGATTTTCTACTGATAGGTAATTCATGCCGCAAAGATAGGGGGAAAGATTTCAAAGTAGAAAGGTTGAAAAGTTTTAAAATTTTAAAGTCGGGGAGTTTGGGTAAAAAGGATTGAATTGATGAAATTCTTACTAGCATGCATGTCAATTGAGTTATTGAATTTTTGCGGAATAATATTTCTTAAACCAGTTGGGAATATCTTTTACATCTAAATTTTCCCATTCCTTTTCCCCTTTAGCGTTCAATTTGAAATGGGCAAAAAGTGTCTGGTTTCCTCCTTCAGCTGAATTGTCAAAAAAATAGCATTGATAACAATATTGAGTTGCTTCAAATAGTAAATCCATCGACCTAT
>JBBRFK010000419.1:0-2632 GCA_038224435.1 Cytophagales bacterium
CATTACTTTGGAAAAAATCGTATCCCAATGCTACCGCACTTTGGTGCTCCATAGCATGGGGTGTTTCTATGAATTTGATCCCATCTCTTGGAAAGGGATAAGGGCCAAAATATTTTTCAAAGGTATCTAAGGCTTTTGCAGTGACCTCATATTTAGAAGGAACATTTTTTACATGGTAATCCATCACATGGAATTCCACATCCAATTCGCCTTCCATTGAAGGAAATATCTTAGTTATTTGGTCATATTTCCCAATATTCAGTGTGATGTTATAATTGTTGATAGGATAGGAGACATCCCAGGTAGTTCGCGTTCGATTGTTTTCCAATTCCTGCTTTTCTACCAACCTTCCATTGGATACCGCTAGGAGGTCTGCCGGATAAGTGATGCTGATTCTTGCCGAATCGGGTTCATCAGAAAGATGGTCTTTATTTGGCCACCATCCACTAGCCCCATATCCTTGGCAAATGGCCTGAATCCATGGGTTTCCGTTTTCATCAGTAAACCACAGGAAAGAGGCAAACATTGGTGTCAGTGGGTCAAAGTCCAAAGGTCTTCCTCCGAAATACACCTTGATTTCTTCGATGTCGTCTTTTTCCAATTCCTGCTCAAAAGCGACAAAAACAGCATCATATTCTCTTTCAAAATCCAAGTGCTTTGACCTGTGGACAATGCTGTCGATAGCCATCCCCGAATATAGGTCAATCTGGATTTTGTCTGTAGGTTGAACCACTTTAAATTGGATCAGACTACTCCCTTTGATCAGTTCTTCTTTTGGAAATACTTCCACATCCAAATGATAAAAACCCACATCAAACGCCGTTCTCAAAGGGGTTAGTGTTCCTTTGAGTGTATCAAGCCTAGAGAATTCGTACGGTTTCAGTTCGGGAAGATTGGATTTGAAGGCATACAGTTTTTCATCTGTTTCGAAGCCTCGGGCTCGGTCAAATTCCCTCCAAAAGTCTGGACGGTAACTGGCTTCAAAGAATTTCGCTGCCCTGCCAAGGTCATGGGAAAGAAAACCCGAATCAGGCAATACAGGATTTTTGGTAAACACATCAGTTTTATAATGAAGCTTCTGCACCAATGGGAGGTGGTCCATGTCCCGCTTCTTGCTGTTGATGATGAAGTTTTTTTCAGAATTGACCTCATTCAAATACCAGATTCCATCCCTCAGTTTGTATTGGATCATTTCACGCCATTCGCCTTCCTTGTAATGGAATTTGTACAGGTTGGTCATCAAGATGTAGCTTGGGCTGGATACGATTTGTCTATAAACCTTCTCCGGTGACCATATATCCCATTTTGCAAAAGCTTTAGTTTCCTCATCTATATAAATGTAGCCGTTCCAGATCCCATACTTCTTAAATTTTTTTGGATGGAGTTTGATCTTGTATGTCGGCCTTCCTTCAAAACTGACCAAATCTTCCAATTCAAAACGGTAGCTGTTCAGCCAAGGCTCATGTAGGGTGGTAGTAAAATCCCTAGCGACATCTCTGCCCTGCAACAGATGAATACCCAACTCCCAGGGCGTCAGCATCATGACTTTCCAGTCATCAATTTCGGAGGGTTTGGTCCTTACTTTTCTGACAATAATCGAGTCTCCCACAATGTGTTTAATATTGTCATGGGGAATAAATGGAGGCTTATAAATATCTAGAAAGGCTTCTGTATAGCGTAGGTTTTTGTCGCCTAGCAAAGTGTAATTTTTATAATAGCCACTGATAGAACTGGTATCAGTACCATAATTCTCAGGAATCCGAGTAATGGCTTCTCTAAGCAAATTCAGGGGATCCAAAGGTTTGACATCCACAGTTTGCAATTGGATCACATCCTGTTCCATTTCAATTTCCCATTTTTTATTGCCAGGAGAAATCTTTACCTCGACAGGTTTGTATCCCATACTTGAAAACCGAATTGTAGTATTTGAATTGGGAAAAAGGAATAAAAAATTTCCATTTAGATCTGCAACAGTGTTAGCGTTGGATTGGGTATCTCGGACGTTGACAAAGGGAATGGGTTCTTTGCTGAACTTATCAAGGATTTGCCCCCGGATGGTTTGGGTTTGGGAATAGGCAGATACTGCCGAAAAAGCAAAGGCAATCAAAATACATTTTTGGAGAAAGTTTAACAATTGGCACATAATGGCGTTTAGAAAATCCTTCCAAAAATACGCATACAAAGATTGCAATTGTCGGGGAAAAACAGATCAATTCATCTCAAATCCTGATTTGAGTAATAATAGAAATCCTAGATCGCTGGCTTTTTTTCAACAATTTTGGATAAATAGACTTTTGGACTCACATTTTTGGCTTTTTTGAATGCCCTCTGAAAAGTTGCCTGTGAATTGAACCCGCATTCCTGCGCAACACCAAAAATAGTCAGATTGGGTTTGCTTTCTTTGGCCATCATATTGCAAAAAGCATCAACCCTTTGTGAGTTTACAAAATCATTGAAATTGGTATTTCCGGCTTGATTGAGTGCATAAGAGATTTCTTTTGGAGCTAAGCCCAAATGGTCAGCCACTGATTGGAGATTGAGGTCTGGTTTAAGGAAAAGGTTGTCATTTTCCATGGCTTTGCGAAGAAGTTCTAAAGTCGTAAATGCTTCGGGGTTGGTTTCTTTGGCTTTG
>JBBRFK010000420.1:0-2630 GCA_038224435.1 Cytophagales bacterium
GGCGCATGGATCCAATATAAGTACCTGATTTTTCAACCATTCTTTAGATTGGGAATTCTTAGGATCGGCGATTTGCCAAAAAGTCATCATGGCAGCCTCGGTAGCTACGGCTTCATTGCCATGGACATTGTATTGCATCCAATTCAGGGCAGCTTGGGTAGAAGGCGTACCTTCCATCATCCCTGTCCTTCTGATGTTGTCCATTCGGATGTCCTCCAGTTTTCCCATATTCTCGGCGGTAGAGACTATGGCAACAAAAAGCGGCCTGTGCTCATAAGTCTCTCCGTAATAATTCAACTTCACATTGGGAAGTGTGGATGCTAAGTGTTCAAAATAAGCTACAACACGGTGGTGGGGTGTAAATCGGTCACCGAGTTTGTAGCCCAAGAAATCATCCGGGCTTTTTTGGGCGAATGCAGCGCCGGCAACGAAAAGCGCCAAAACCAAAGCGTAAATTTTTCTCATATGTAAGATCAAGATTTAATCGGGCAGTAAGATAAGGGGAAATATACTGCCTGCAAAAACGAAAGCCCATTAGCTTTGGATATGGACATTATCTTTTAAGGCCTTCAAAATGAAAGCAGCTGTTTGCAATTAGAAGCAGAGTTGGGAATTTTAGGAGGATTTTGAAGTTGAGGTCAAATGGGAATCGATCTATTATTGCGAAGATAAAAGTTTAAAAAACAGCGCATACTCCATTTGCATTTAGGATAGCAAAGTTAAAGGAAAGCACTGTCCAAAAGCTCATCACATGATTCTGTTCAATAAAAGCTCCAAACTAAAGGCATCTTGGAAAAAGAAAAAGTATGGTCACTATAATGAATTGAAGTCTTCAAAAAAAACCTCGGAATACCATCAATTAACCTTCCAATTAATCCATGACATTCCAGAGTTACTTTTTGATCGAGGCAAAATTATTTCTCAATGACAAATCGTAGGACCTGGACCGTAGTTTGATTGTAAAACCTGACAAAATACTGGCCTGAAGGCAGCCCATTCACGTCCAAATAAATGAATTTACCAGTTTCTTCAAATTGGGTCACTTCTTTCATCAATCGTCCATTCAAATCCAAAATCTCAAGTGACTGAGGCATTTGATCATTGGATTGAAGAAATTCTATTACAACCACGTCTTTTGCAGGATTAGGGTATAGTTTGATATTGTCTAATTCAGCATTTCCTGAATCAGCAGAAAGAAAGATTTCTACGGTCACTATTATTTCTGCTTCACACGTATTCCCACATACATCTATTACAGTAAATATCACTTTGTTTTCCCCACTATCCCCAATACCAAATTCAGTTTTGGAAAGTGACATTGATTTGATTGAACAATTATCAAAAGACCCATCATCTACATCTTTGGGCTTCAAACTGGCAAACCCATTTTCGTCAAGCTGTATTGTGATATTTTTTGTTTTGGGTGTAGGCAAAATTTTATCAACAACAGTAATAATTACTTTTTCTGAGGCTGTATTTCCACTCGTGTCAGTAGCTTTGAAAATGACGACATTTTCCCCATGATCTTCACAGCAAAATTCAGTCTTGGACAATTCCAAGGATTCCAAGGCTACATCATCAAAAGTCCCGTCATCCACATCTTCAGGTTTGACGGTGGCTATTCCGTTCTTATCCAAGGCAACTTTGATGTTTTTAATTTTGATAGTTGGAGGGGTATTATCTCCCGGGCCCGGTAGGACAGTGATTAAATCATTTCTTAAAAGGACATTTTCACCATTGGCATTTTTTGCTTTTAAAGTGACATTGAAGTTTCCCTCAGTTTTGTAGGTTACCCTCGGATATCTATCCGTACTGGATTTAGGTGTTCCGCCTTCAAATTCCCATTCCCATCCTGTCGGGGCATAGGAAGAAAAATCGAAAAAAGTCACTGTTTTACCAGCTTCAATTTCAAGAATGTCAGCACCAAAAAAAGCTATCGGTCTAGTGGGTGGTGGCACTCTTGAAAGATTCTGAAGTCTAACTGTCAATTCATTAGAACACACACCACAAAAAGATGGACCTAAAAATCGCATTTTACAGTTTTGATGGGGACGGTGCCATGTGGGGGATTCCGCATGGGGATAAATACCCACTTCGTTTCTGTTTAGAAACCTTTTCCATATTACAGTTTCAGGATTAGTATTCTGGGTCATATTAGAGTTTTCCCTAGCATATTGTGGCCCTGCCCAGTATTCATCAGAAAGTCTGCCAAACGAATGCCCTATTTCATGGATCATGATTTCGGTAGCTGACTGATGTGTTGAAAATGCAGAAAATGTTCCTCCTGATCCCCCATATTTATTGTCATTTACCACTATGACTCCTATATCATAAAATGGGGTATTGGACATCAGGACATTTCCAACTTTGCTGCTATGCCAAGCATAAAGTAAACGCTCTATGTTGAAAGACCAATAGGAACTCCCCAAAGAATTATTGATAAGCTTGTTCGGATCTCTGGAAGCTCCTGTTACTTCCGACACAACCTTGATTGCTATGACATTGATGCTTCCTCTGTAGTTCCGCCATGGAAGTTGATTGAGCATTTCAATGGAGGCTTTTCGCGCATCGATAATAAATTTATCCTGTTGCTCAAGGGTATAGCCATCACCCACAATTACAATATTGGT
>JBBRFK010000421.1:0-2620 GCA_038224435.1 Cytophagales bacterium
GAAAAGCATGACCTGGGCAAAAAGTACCAGATAGATAAACCCTATATCCTGATTCTGAATCCCAACATCTACAATACTCTGGGTCAGGAACGGGAAAATCAACTGCAAGAGACTTCCGACCAAAAGGCCTATGCAAAGCTGGACGATCAGGTTTTTATAATTGGTCAGGTACCTGAACAAAAAACCCAATGACCTTTTACTGCTGTCCTCCCATTTTAATTTTTTGAAGTCAGGGGTGATTTCCAACAACAAGGTGATACCTTCTTTGATGTTCTCATCGGCATTGTTTCCGATCCAGCGCGCAATAAACTCATCTTTGGACAAGCTGATCAAGCCATAAGCAGGATCGGAAAGGTACACGACACCTTTCTTTATCTTATAAACCACAACAAAGTGGTTTTTGTCGTAATGCACGATCAGAGGCAATGGCGCATTTTTCAGCTTATCGAAATTAAGCTTGGCGCCGATGGTCCTAAAACCCATAGCTTCTGCCGCTTCACTCAGCTTAAGCAAACTGCTACCTTCCCTTGTCGTCTCAGAAATATCCCTGATCTCCTGCAAGGAAATCAATTTGCCATAGTACTTGGCGATAATCCGAAGGCATGTAGGCCCACAGTCCTTGGAGTCGGGTTGGTTGTAGAAAGGGAAAGTGGGTTTCAAAAGCCTTAGGTCTTAAAGTAAAAACTTGTATTGGAGAGGATATTATAGACAGATCAATAAATTTTGAGTCAATCCTTAACAACTTCAAATATTTCATATCGAACAAAATCTTCCTCAATATTAGGGTCACTGATTTGAAATAATAAACGGTTTCCGGGTAAACCTATCATTAACCTTCCATTTTTGGGCAATGGAATGTCTTTCGTCAATTGTTTGTTTTGGTCAAAAAAGATCAAGCGGTGGTAAAAAGGATCCTTAAAATGATGGTATTGACGATCAATAGTGTTTTTTCGAGTAAAAGCGGCTTCTGGAATCTCCCGAATATAATTTAAAACCAATATTCCCCCATCCAAAATTAACAACTTATGATTAATAGCCGTAAATGTAACAGGACCTTTGCCTGGCAAGTCTCCAATAGATATTTTTGAAAGATCCAAACTTTTAAATTCGTCATGACTTATTTTAATTTGATTGATCGCTTTTCCTAAATTTAGGTTAATAACACTAATTTCATTGTCAATACTTGCTGTCACATATCCTAAGCTATTTTTGCTTTGTATTGCGTACACAGGGGAAAAAACACTTTTCAGTGAATTATCAATTTTTTCCCCAATAGACCTTTCAGCAATTGGTTCTAATTGATAGCTTTCTTTTTTTTTGGCATCATAAAGTTCAAGTAGGGACTCGGATTTAATGTTATTAGACATAGAAAACACCTTTTCACCAGAGGGATAAGTAGAAAAAACTAAATTTTCATTCAAATTGTCCCGGATAAAGAATGGAATATTCTTTGCGTTTCCATATCGGTATATTTGATTTTTAGAGGTAAACTTTTGTTGTCTTTTATAATTCAATTTTTTATCATAATAAAATAAATTTCCAACTGACATTATCCAAATCCCTCCTTCAGGTGAAAACCCTAATCCATTAAAAGCACCGTTAATTTGGCCTGGACCCTCACCAGCCATATTTTTTTTAAGGATAATTTCTCCATCTTCATTTAGTAAAACCACTTCGAATCCTTTGGCATCTGCTCCTAATGCAAGATATTGTCTGGAAGTAGGGTCATAATCTGTTATATCAATCGAATAAATCGATTCAATCTTTAATTCTTTCACCTTTTTTAGATGCATTTGCGCATACAAGTCGCTTCCAACCAAAAGGTAAAACACGATTGTCAATAATATAATCGGTGATCTTTTCATTTTTTTTCTTTTTAATAACCCCACCTATATTTACATCAAGTATTTATAGGTGAGGTTAAAGTTATTTACCCAACACAAAAGCCATTTGCAGTACTACCACAATAAAACCTAATTACGCTTGCATTGCAGGTGCCTACAAACATATTCCGGTTCCATCCATCACACCCAACATGGGTACCATACCCACCCGTGATTTTACTCATCTGACTTCTTTGAAGCACTTCATCAGAAGTGAGCCTCAGCATTTCAATACTTAACTTTTTCATAGATTTTAAAAATTTATACGTTATTTGATACCCCATACATTTAGGTCAGCTAGAGCTTCTGACCATTCATCGCGATAGAATATTTCCTGTTGAATTTAAGCCCAAGTGGATTCTTTGAATTTGATAAATAATGGTAGCAACATTAAACTTTAATCCGAAATCGTCAACACAACAAACCCCATCTCATCATTTATATTCTCATAAATCCAGATTTTACCATCCTTGGCAAAATGCTTAGGAAATGGTTTGGAAAATGGGGTCTCCGGTGTTTTTTTCAATTGAGGTATAAATGCCTCCCCTATCAGGTTCAGGCCTTTGTCCAAAACTGTCAGGTAAATTTTCGATTTGATATGTCCTTCATCTTTGGATTCAGAAGGTAATTCCTGATAGGAAAACCTGTAAAAGACTTGGTTTTTTTCATCCCAAAAAGGAGCTAAGAAATTGATCTCCTGGTGGAATCTTGTATACTCAGCCTCTATACTTTCCTCG
>JBBRFK010000422.1:0-2611 GCA_038224435.1 Cytophagales bacterium
GTGGAGGTAAAGACTACAGGAACAAGGGGTCAGGACAATGCCGTCCCTGTTTTTTTGGAAAATATCCAAAGCAATAAGCAGGTCAATCTTTCCAGTCTTATTTTGGACAGACAGTTTTTGGTTGGAAGAGGGGAGTTTTTAGTCGGGGCCATGACAGAATTGACCCTGAGACTTGGAACAGATAATTATGTCGTCATTGACAATGAGAGATTCCCCTTGGCTTTTTCGAACAGTGAAGCGCAAAATGTTTCTTTGGTGGTTAACTATCCATTGGATCCAGGGATATCCTATGATATTTTCATAGATTTTGACGTATTCCGATCTATCACAGCCCAACCAATCCCTGTCAATGGATTTGTGCTAAAGCCAAAACTTCGTTCCTTTAGCAGGGGCGACACCGGCGAAATAGCAGGAACACTCAGCCCAAAGGATGAAAATGCCATCATCTATGCTATTCAAGGAAAAGATACTATTTCTTCCACCGCAGTAGACCTTGCCACAGGCAAATTTAAATTGAGGGGAATTTTGGGCAATTTTAGGGTATCAATCCTTCCTTTTGATACAATGTATCGGGCTGATACACTCGATAATATTCCAGTTTCTAGAAGGGAAATTACCCAATTGCCCAATATCACCCTCCGACCAAAGCCTTAATTCCCATGACGCAGGATGAAATGTACATGCGGAGAGCCATCGGGTTGGCGGAATTGGGAAGAGGAAAAGTCAGTCCCAATCCCATGGTTGGTTGCGTCATCGTGCATCAGGGGAAGATTATCGGAGAAGGTTACCATCAGGTATACGGTGGGCCTCATGCCGAACCCAATGCCATCCATGCTGTTCAAAATCCTGAACTGTTATCCGAATCGACAGTATATGTCACTTTAGAGCCCTGTGCCCATTGGGGAAAAACACCTCCTTGTGCCGATCTTTTGGTAGAAAAAAGGGTAAAGAAGGTTGTCATCGGAACGGTGGACAGCAATCCTTTAACCGGCGGAAAAGGCATCCAGAGATTAAAGGATGCCGGGATAGAAGTTGTTTTGGGGATTTTGGAAAGTGAAGTAAGAGACCAAAACAAACGGTTTTTTACTTTTATCGAAAAGAAAAGGCCCTATATCATCCTCAAGTGGGCACAGACTCAGGATGGTTTTGTGGCCAGAGAAAACTTTGATTCCAAATGGATCAGCAATCAATACAGCCGGCAAATTGTACATAAGTGGAGGTCGGAGGAAGATGCGATTTTGATAGGAACTGCCACAGCCAAGTACGATAACCCCCGATTGAATGTCAGGGACTGGGAAGGAAGAAATCCTGTTCGGATTGTTTTGGATAGAAATTTAAGTTTGGATCCAAGCCTGCATTTATTTGATCGTAGCCAACAAACCATCTGCTATAACGAGGTCAAATCTGAAACATCCGAAAACCTTGACCTCATAAAATTGGATTTGGGGTTTGGGATTGAACAGGTTTTGGATGATTTGTACCACAGGAAAATCCAAAGCCTAATCGTGGAAGGAGGTGCACAGGTATTGAAAAGTTTCATCGAAAAGGAACTTTGGGACGAGGCACGGGTTTTTACCGGACAGGTGCATTTTGAAACAGGAATTTCCGCGCCTTTAATCAAAGGTAAAATGGCTGAAGAGTTGGATATCATGGGGGATAGGTTGGTGGTATGGGAAAATAAATTAAATTAGATTAAAATTATTGTTATGAAAAAGGAGAAAGTAATTGAAGTTTTAGATCAATTGCCAATTGATTTTGATATTGAAGATTTGGTGGAAAAACTGATATTCATTCAGAAAGTGGAAATTGGTTTGAATGCAGCCAAGGAAGGTAAATCCATACCAATAAATGAGGCAAAGGAGTTATTTTTAAGTAGATGGGAGAAACAAAAATAATCCTGACTGAGCCAGCATTGGAGGATTTAGAAGAGATTGAAATTAATATTTCAAAATACTCTGTCAAAATAGGAAGAAACTTAATTTTAAAATTTTTTGACAAATTTGAACTTCTTGCTTCTTTTCCTGAAATGGGACACGTCGTTCCTGAATATAATAACAACACAATTAGAGAGATTTTTTAAAGTAAATACAGAATAATCTACCTTGTCACAAACCATAGAGTTGAAATTTTGCGAGTCATCCATGGTTCCAAATTAATTGATACAAAATAGAGAATGTCAGAATCATTATACCTACCCGAAGCAGCGACCAAAGCTGAAAAGTACCAGGCTATACTTCCACAAATCGAAGCTTTGATCTCTTCAGAGACTGACAGCTACGCCAACCTGGCCAATGTAGCGGCAGCCTTAAGGGAAGCGTTTGGATTTTTTTGGGTGGGATTTTATATAGTTAAAGGTGAACAATTGGTCTTGGGGCCGTTCCAGGGGCCTTTGGCATGTACAAGGATTGCTTTTGGAAAGGGAGTTTGCGGGACTGCATGGAAGGAAGCCAAAACCCAATTGGTGCCTGACGTGGATGCCTTCCCAGGACATATTGCCTGCAGTTCGGCTTCTAGGTCGGAGATCGTGGTACCGGGATTTAAGGAAGGAAAAGTTTGGATTGTCCTTGATGTGGACAGCGACCAATTGGACGGCTTTGACCAGAACGATGTT
>JBBRFK010000423.1:0-2603 GCA_038224435.1 Cytophagales bacterium
AAATCAATAAATTCCTCCAAGGCCCTGTTCTCCATACATCCGATAACTCACTCATATTTCGATCATTCATAGTATTTGGTTTTGCTACAAATATGAAGCTTTCTTAACTTCATTTGCTACATTTTATCAAATCAATATTACTCATATTTTAGTTAAAGGTACTATTAATCCGAAAGCTTACCAAATTGACGATCATATTTTGGTTGTCCAAGGAATTTAATTACTTGATAATCCATTAATTAACATCAAGTCGATGCAAGCTTCGGATCGTCATAAAAGTCATCCACTTGAAAGGGATCATCTCTATATAATTTTCCCAAAGGAACACGTTTTTCGATTTTTTTTCCGGCTTTCATTTCAGTGTAGACATTATAGAAAAGTAATCCATCAGCAGTGATTTCAAAAGTTCCCGTTTCTCCGTCCTGTTCCCGCTGATCGAGTTGTACGGTGAATTTCGAATTCAATGAACTATATTCTAAAGTATTGCAGGTAAGGTTGAAATGATGGACCGATGTACCACCGTAGGTACTTACATTCAGCATTTACCCCTCCAGACTTGCTGAGGTCATCGTGAGTTTCGTTCCATCCGGAAAAATCAAACTTCGAACCTGAGTTGACCTATCCTTTATATGTTTTCCGATTAGTCTTTCCCTGAAGCCAGGTAGGACATTTACACCAGATTTGGGAGCATATCCCCAAAACTTAATTTTGAAATTTGGCTAGTCCCGATAATAAACCTCGATTTGCATTTTTTTTTGGTCGATGATTATTTTACCCCCGCCATTAGTCTGTTAAGTGACCGTTTTATCATTGGAAGATTGAACGATTCCTCCTTTGATAGCTAAAGGCATGCAGGTACCAAATACCGGAAGTGAATCCATTGGAATCTCCTCTTCTTTGATATATGACATAAAAAGGGTGGCGAAAACTACAATGAATGAAATGAACGGGATTTGAGAGCCTTTTGGGAAATAATTGAATCTTGGAAAATTCTCAAAACTGAAATTTCTGCAGAGGTTGTTAAAATAAGTTTTCATAGTGATTTGTTGATTTCTATATATATCGGAAAAATTTCAAAAAGTCATTCAAAAAAAATGATGACTTATAACACCCATGCTCGATTATATATCAGATGCATGCATTTACTAGATTGCAACAAGTGCATTATAAAGAATCGTTAAACTCATTTTTAATCAAAAAACTATGAATCAGTTCTCTAAATACGCTTTTCTAATTTGGATGGGCACCCTTTTCATCCAAGTAAGCTATTATGGCCAACTAGCCAACCAACCGGAGAATTCAATTTTGAATTATATGAAAATTAAAAAAGCCATGGATAATTCCATAACCAATGAGGACTACACGCAGTTTGACCGAATCAGAATCATGGATAAAATGGGATTTTCGCAGCCGGTGGAAGCATTTAGTCTCCTAGTGCCGAAGGACTGGAAAGTGGATGGCGGGATCCTATGGAATCAGCCCGGAAGTCCCTGTGCCGGCACCAACTTGGGATTGAGGGCCTCCTCCCCTGATGGCAAATATAGTTTTGAAATCATGCCAAATTTTATGTGGGGATATACCACTGATCCGCAGGTAGCACAATTTCAACGTCAGCAACAATTTCCAAACTATTGCTCTTATGGCGAACCCTTGAATGCCGAAGCTTACTTTAGGCAGGTTTTTGCTCCTTACGATCTTGGCAAACCCAATATCTTGAGCATTGAAGAAAACTCAACCGGAGCGCAAGCCTTGCGGGAAAATGCCGAAAGAATGCGACAGGAAATGATGAAATATGGAGCCAGTCAGGTCAATTTTTATCCCAGTGGCATAAGTGCAAACATCAATTGGAGTAATGGGCAAGAAGCGCTTGTGCTTTGTGGTGTGGTAATTATCGAATCATTCGTCTCTAATTCTTACAATGGGAGTATGAGTAAATCCTACACCAGTTCGGCATCAGAGCGGGTCGTATTCACTTATCCTGCCGGGGAAAAGGAAAAAGCAACAAATATGCTTTCCGTAATGATGGGAAGTTTTCGGACCAATACGAATTGGAAAAAATCTGTTGACAATTTCTGGTTAAGCGTGAGAACTCAAAGTAATCAAGTACAAATAGGTAAAATAAAGATGATCGATGAACAGACCAAACAAATAGGAAATCAAGCTATCCAAAATGGACAACAAAACGCAGCAAGAATGGATGCAAGCATGAGAAGTTGGGAAGCTTCTCAACAATCTCAGGATCGCATCCATACCAATTTTGTAAAGTCAATCAGAGAAGTAGAAAACTATCGGGATGAATCAGGAACATTTGAATTGAGCTCCGCTTATAACCATGCCTGGAGCAGAAGTGATGGGGGTAGTATTTTGATGTCAAATAGTCCAAATTTTGATCCCTCGTCTGTTTTTCAAGATCAAAATTGGAAGCAGATGAAAAGGGTTGATTGAATTGCTGCATAAATTCCAATAGGAATCCCAAGCTAGGCGTAGATTATATCAACACCTTTCTTTGCTCGGAATTTGCAATTCTTTTGTTCCAAATTTAAGTCATACTATCATTCAAACCAGTCTTACCTCTCACTTCTAATATCTCCTGTCTAAAAATT
>JBBRFK010000424.1:0-2542 GCA_038224435.1 Cytophagales bacterium
AAATTACAATAAAAGTTGTCAATTTAGAAGACCAAGAAATTATTGATACGATTGATTGGGATTTTTAACTTAGTTTTGTGTGCCATGAAAATCAGATTAACAGATATAGTAGCAGATACTTATACAAATTCTTCGGGATATGTATTATATACTTTTTTGAAAAGTGTTTTAAACAAAAATGAAATCATCGAACTTTCATTCCTTGATGCCGCTGCGCCTTCATCCTCTTTTCTGAATTCTTCTTTTGGAAGTCTTATAGATGAAATCGGTTTGGAAAATTTTCTTGCGGTGGTAAAGCCAAGAGAAACAACATCCACGCAAGCCAAGATGTTGAAGCATTATATTCAAGCTTTTAAAAATGGTACTGCAAGCGCTTGAACTTAGTTTGGAGATGAATTATCACTTATTTTTAAACCTTAAATAAAATCTTTACAGTATTCCAAAACAAAAAGAGACCTTTTTACAGGTCTCTTTTCTTTTTTAGATGATCAGGTTGCGAGATAGAAAAAAGATTTTGCCTTTAGCTTCTTGGAAGCACCACAGTATCCACGACATGGATGACGCCATTGGATTGGAATACATCTGCAATGGTCACCATGGACTGGTTGCCGTTTTCGTCAGAGATATATAAGCTGTTCCCCTTCATCCAAGCTGTCAATTTTCCCCCTTGGACAGTTGTCAACACCGCCTTGCCATTTCCTTTTTTGATGGCCTCTGCAATTTCTTTGGAACCCATTTTTCCGGTCACCACATGGTAAGTCAAAATCCCGGTAAGCATGGCTTTGTTTTCAGGCTTTACCAAATTTTCCACTGTTCCGGCAGGAAGTTTTCCGAATGCGGAATTGGTCGGGGCAAACACGGTAAAAGGTCCTGCTGACTGCAAAGTCTCCACCAATCCGGTAGCCTGAACCGCAGCTACCAATGTGGTATGGTCTTTGGAATTGACCGCATTGGTCACAATATCCTTGGAAGGATACATGGGTTCCCCTCCTACTTCCACGGTTTTTTCTTTTTGGCCAAATGCAGTGAAAGCATTTAAAAGAAACATCGCCAAGATGGCTGATTGAAATAATCTGATGGTTTTCATAATAAAATTGGTTTTGTTGATTTGCAGAGATTCACGCAGTAAGGCATGCAACTGGATTTTGACATTCAAAAAAAAGTGCTTTTCCCATCATTTTTTTTAGATTTGTGGCTCTGAAAAATTGAACAGAACATGCATCAGGAAAAAATAGAAGCCATCAAATCTGCCATCTCAGCTGCCGAAGCAAGCAATGACGATGAGCTGGAGGCTTACAGGATGAAATTCATCAGCAAGAAAAGTGTGGTTGGGGAGCTTTTTGCAGAAATGAGAAACATTCCAAATGAACAAAAAAAGGATTTTGGGCAATTGGTCAACGAGGTCAAGCAATTGGCAGATGAAAAATTTCAGGAGCTGATAGACCGTGTCAATCAGACCAAAAAGCAAACCAAATCCTTTGACTTGGACCTGACTTTACCTGCTACCAGTATCGGATCCGGTGGAATTCATCCGCTGACAGCTACGAGACAGCGGATCATCGAAATATTTGAAAGAATCGGTTTCAACCTTTCCGAAGGTCCGGAGATTGAAGATGATTGGCATAACTTCACGGCATTGAATTTCCCTGAAAACCATCCGGCAAGGGAAATGCAGGATACTTTTTTCCTGGAAAAAAATCCTGACGTAGCCTTGAGAACACATACTTCTTCTGTGCAAGTACGTGTCATGGAAAACCAAAAACCTCCTATCAGGACACTTTCTCCGGGAAGGGTTTATAGAAACGAAGCCATTTCTGCCAGAGCACATTGCATCTTTCACCAGGTGGAAGGATTGTATGTGGACGAAAATGTCGGATTCGCCGACCTGAAAAACACCCTTTACCATTTTGCAAAAGAAATGTTCGGCAAAGAAACCAAAGTAAGGTTCAGGCCTTCTTTCTTCCCATTTACCGAACCCAGTGCGGAGATAGACATCAGCTGTCTGATCTGCGGAGGCAAAGGCTGTAATGTCTGCAAAGGTTCGGGATGGGTAGAAATCGGCGGATCTGGAATGGTCGATCCCAATGTGCTGGAAAATTGCGGTATTGATTCCAAAAAATATACAGGCTTTGCCTTCGGAATGGGCATCGAACGGATAGCCATGCTCAAATACCAAATCAAAGATCTTCGGTTGTTTACAGAAAACGACGTGAGGTTTCTCCGGCAATTCCGGCCAATGCTTTAAATAAAGCGCTTTCCCGGAAAACGGGAAGCGCTTTTTTAGTTGGACAATATCCTGACCGACTCTAGGTAGGATGCAACTTCGCTGATCAAATTTGGGTTTTTTCCGGCGCCGTTACCGATGACGACCAGGTCTGCCCCTGATTCAAATGCAGTCTGAACTTTCTCTTTTGTATTGAGCCCTCCTCCTACAAAAAGCGGGGATTTGATTTTTTTCTTGACGGCCTTGATGATTTCAGGAGAGACCGG
Organism: Cytophagales bacterium; assembly: GCA_038224435.1. Taxonomy (GTDB): domain Bacteria; phylum Bacteroidota; class Bacteroidia; order Cytophagales; family Cyclobacteriaceae; genus Cognataquiflexum. The sequence goes on from JBBRFK010000424.1 coordinate 2,491, forward strand.
ATTGGGTGCCCCGCTCCCGGCATCCAGATAGAAATACTGCAAACCCAGAAAA
>JBBRFK010000425.1:0-2532 GCA_038224435.1 Cytophagales bacterium
GCAATGGAAGTATTTCGTCAAAAGCGCACAAAGACCACTTGAAATTGGTGATCAACAATACGCTAGATGAAGTGAAATAACTTTAGCTGATCGATGAATTCAAAACCTCCATTCTTGACGGATTGGAGGTTTTTTTTATCAGTTGCTTAACACACATTCGTCTCCTGAGTAATAGGCCATATCAATTTTATAGGCATTGGTATTTGGGAATGTTCCAGAGGGTTTACAAGCCCAAACACTAAAATCAGTTTAAAAAATCTCCAGATTTACAGACAATATAAATGTCTTTGACCTGTATTTTAATATTTCAGGAACTGGAAAAACTGCAGAACGAATTCCGGGGATGAGAGTGGATGTCCCGGGTCCGGATGTTTATTCTGAAGAAAAGGAAAAGGATAGGAGGAATACCATGCTGAGAAGTGTGACTGGTAAAAATATCCGCCAACTTTAAAAAGATGGTTCTACCACGAATGTTGTGAAAACTTTGTATCCTAAGAGAATAAAAGTTTTAAGATTTCCAAAACCAGGCAACTGAGTGGTCAAAATCAGATACAAAGCAGCCTTTAAAAAGAATAAACCACAAAGAATCAAAAGAAAACAAAAAGCGGGTTTTTGTTTTCTTTGTTACTTTGTGGTAAATAAATACTGATTTACCACACCATTTTAGAATTACTTCCATATTTCGAATCGGGTTATTTTAAAAATTATTTTATTGATCTTAAAAATTACCCCTTTCACAAAATTCAGCGTAGAACCAAAAAGATAAATAAAAAAATGGTTATACGAAATGATGTCACTTACTCAAAAAAAGCAAATTTTAGTGGGATAATCGTCGATGGTGCATAGACCAAAGCTGGCCTTATTGAAATACAAACATTAATTTATTTGGTAGAAATAAAGCAATCAATCACAATAGAAATCAAATCAAAACGGATTTACCACACCATTTTAGAATTACTTCCATATTTCGAATCGGGGTATTTTAAAAATTATTTTATTGATCTTAAAAATTACCCCTTTCACAAAATTCAGGGTAGAACCTTTATATCCAGGTCAAAAAATTTCTCACCTCCATGATGGTGATCGTTTTCCCATTTTTTATGATTTCGTCGGTTTGGTTCAGCGTAATGATCAACCCGGATTCCATTTCCAAAAACTCCATGGCTTCCATCAATCCTGCGATTTCCCTGTCCCTGTTGTCAGGATGAAAGGTCGAACAGACCTGAATCACCCATTTGCATGTATTGCCATCAAATACCACAAAATCACATTCCTGTCGCTCACGGAAATAATATAATTTCCTGAATTTTTTTCTCAGGTTCAGGAAAACAAGATTTTCCAAAAGTCTTCCTTCATCTTTGGCAAAACTCAGAGAATTGGATTTTGCAAAACCGGTATCAATGCAATAAACCTTTTTGGGGTTTTTGGAGACATTTTTAGCAGACCAACTGAATCTCGGGAGGAAAAAAAGCAAATACGCATCTTCCATCCATGAAAGGTAATCGGAGACCGTTGTGGGAGAACCCACATTGAATGTGTTTCTAAGTCCATTAAAACTGACTTCCTTCCCGATATTTGATATCAGATATAGCCCAATATCCATCAGGACATGGGTGTTTTTGATGCCATATCGGACCGCTATATCCCTGAATAAAATGTCCTTGAGGAGCATCTGTAATATTTCGGGATTTTGGTCTCGGAGAAATTCCGGAAAACCTCCGTTTAGAAGGTATTTTTTGAAAGTATCTTCAGTGTCCGAAAAAGAGAAATAGGCTAAATATTCCCCATAGGAAAAAGGGAATACCTCGTGACTTAGATGCCTTCCTGTCAATCTCGTACCCAACTCCTTACTCAGCAAAGATGCATTAGAGCCGGTTACAAAAACTTTTTCACCACGTTCATGAAGCTGTCTGACAAAAACCTCCCATCCTGATACATTTTGGATTTCATCAAAAAAGTACGCCTCTACATTCTGACCGATTACCTCATCCAATTTTGAAAAGTCCCCGACTTCAAAACCAAAGACCCTGGAATCTTCAAAATTGAAATAGGCAACTTTTTTATAGAACTTATCAGCAATCTGCCTCATCATGGTACTTTTGCCACATCTCCTTATACCTGCTATCACCTCAACATGGGATGAGGAAGGGTTTAATGTCTTGAGGCATTCACGCTCGATAAATTCCTTCTCTTTTCCCAAAAAGTTTTGCTGTCCAGAATAAGCAGCTGATATATCTTCCTTAAAAACCATGTCCTCAATAACTTAACGCTACAAATCTAGCGTATATTTTGTGAAAGTAAAATAGTTTACGATATAAAAATAGATTATTTTACTTTTACAACGTAAACTATCGAAAATTGAATTACTCAAGATATACCATTGACTTTTTTGCGGTAACCGTCACTCTGAAAAGTGAAGTGTCTCAAAAATTCATATGATTTTTCACCTTCGAAAGCTGCGGTTACCAATGACAGAAATGGAAATTTCCATTTGGCAAGCTCGGGGAATCGAAAATTTTTCCTCTGTTATTT
>JBBRFK010000426.1:0-2507 GCA_038224435.1 Cytophagales bacterium
AAAAATATTCAAACAAAATTAAAAACCTGGTGTTCAACAATCAAAGGCTTAAATAGCTTTTCTTCATAGTGCTGGGTTGAGCCGTTCCATTTATATGGAACGGTTCTTTTTTTATATTGCGGCATGAGAGATGCCAAAACAATCAAAAAATTTAAAAGACTTATCAGACTGCTTAATTTTTATCCGCCCTATTTTTTTTCTGGGATAAAAGTAGTCTCTTATAATGAGGACTTTACCTTATTTAGGGTGAGGCTAAGGCTTACATGGTATAACAAAAATCTTTTGGGAACGGCTTTTGGCGGTTCTTTGTATGCGATGTGCGATCCCTTTTTTATGTTTATCCTTATCCTTAATCTTGGTGAAGAGTACATCGTTTGGGACAAGGCAGCTGCGATCGATTTTGTAAAACCTGGAAAAGGGACAGTTTTTGCTGAATTTCGGATTTCACCTCAAGAGATTTCGGATATTAAAGCTGATGTGGATCAAATCGGCAAAAAGGTATTTACATTTCCATGTGAGGTATTGGACTCAGAGGGAAAATTAATAGCCAAATTATCAAAGGACGTTTATGTCCGGAAAAAAATCAACACTCCAATTTAATAGTGATTTGTTGGGACATTCAAAAACCTTATTTGTTACTTTACGGATAAAACAGTGGTAAAATGATATTAGTAGGCAATGCAGTGATCAGTGATGATATCAAGGAACAGTTTTTTGTCTGCGATCTGGAAAAGTGTAAAGGTGCCTGCTGTGTGGAAGGTGATGCCGGTGCTCCTTTGGAAGATGACGAAACCGCTGTTTTGGAGGAAATATACCCGATCGTCAAAGATTATATTACAGCAGAAGGAAGAGCGGCCATTGAATCTCAGGGCACTTGGGTCATCGACAAAGACGGTGACAAAGGTACACCCACTATTGGGGAAAACAGGGAATGTGCTTACGCCTTGTATGACGACCGCGGAATCCTAAAGTGCGGCATTGAACAGGCTTATTTGGATGGCAAAACTAATTTCAAAAAACCGATCAGCTGTCATCTATACCCCATCAGGATCAAAAAGTATGGCGAGTTTGAAGCCTTAAATTATGACAGATGGGATATCTGCAGCGCTGCATGTACTTTGGGCAGCAGCCTTGGTGTTCCTGTTTACAAATTTCTGAAAGATGCCTTGATCAGGAAATTTGGAACTGAGTGGTATGCTGAATTGGTTGCTGAGATAGAAAAAAGTAATCAGTGATCAGTAGTCAGTTTCCAATCTCGAAAATCAATTGAACCGTTGGTTTTAAAATATTTTTTCCAAAAATATCTAACCAATAATTCTATTCAGAAAAGCCTTAAATCTTTTGAACATCGAAACCTTCAAATCAATAATTTATACTTTGATGTAGATTTTTTTCCTGTCCATCCAATACCCGATCAACCAAATCAACAGCATGTATGAAATGGCGAATAGGAGAGAAGCATTTTTTGCCGATAGCCAGCTGTTATAGGCAGCTTCATATACTATTTCCTTCAGGCTTTCCCCCCCAATTTGCATGTCATAAAATAGGGTGATCACGACACCGGAAAGGATATAAAGAATCAAGGGATTTCTTCCAAATACCTCAAAAGGATAAGTCCAACTTCTTTTTTTCCAAACCTCAATTACCATAATCAAAAACCCAATCAGAATCAAATCAAGCCCGACTGTCAAAAGCACATAGGAACTTGTCCATAATTTTTTGTTAATGGGGAAAGCCATATCCCAAATGAGGCAAAATACCAGTAGAATCAGACCTCCCAAAAATAATGATCTGACTGTTTTAATGTTGTTGCCGATCTGTTGGATCAATTTACCGGCAAAATATCCTGCGAGTACATTGACGACTGAAGGAATGGTACTCAACAATCCTTCAGGTTCAAAAGCCACACCTTCACCCATATAAAGATTTCGCTCACCGATAAGCCATAGGTCTAGTTTAGATCCGGCATTGCCCAACATGGAATAAGGATCTGCTGCATCTCCAAAGAAATATAGTGCTGCCCAGTAACCGAACAGGGCAATAAAAATATAGGCAATCGCTCCTTTTTTTCCGAAATAATAAAGAATCAGCGAGGCAAATAGGTAGCAAAGTGCTATTCTTTGAAGCACTCCGAGAAGTCTTACTTCTGCCCAATTGATCATGAAAATATCTCCGGATTCACTGTAATCGAAAAAAGGAAAGGCATTTAATCCCCATCCGATAAGAAAAATCAAAGCGGCCCTTTTGAAGGTTTTTTTGAGAAAAACGGATTGTCCCATTTTTTCCATTTTCCTCATACTGAAGCTCATGGCATTGCCTACGACAAAGAGGAAAGTCGGAAACACGAGGTCAGTAATTGTAAAACCATGCCAGTCAGCATGTGCAAATGGAGAATAAAGATGACTCCAGCTGCCGGGAGTGTTGACGACTACCATCAAGGCTATCGTCAGACCTCTCAAAACATCTAATGCGAGGTAGCGTTCCTGATTCAGGACGCCGGATAATCG
>JBBRFK010000427.1:0-2488 GCA_038224435.1 Cytophagales bacterium
ATAAATCCAAATAATTCACAAAGTGAAAAATGTGACAATCAGAAAAAAACAGCTATCCTAATTTTTTGAGCCAAGAAAATACCCAGTATTTATTATTTATATTCTTAGTAATAATCCTTAGTTTTGAGCGTTTGAAGATTACATCTAAAACTTGGATTCTAATTATGAAAAGTCCATCCCATTTCCGGATTCTTTTGATTTTCGTATTCATTGTTCCTTTTTTTTCATGTGTCCCAAATCAAAATCCACGTGAAGTTCAAGTATTTTGGAAACAGGCGCTAAGTTTCCAGGAAGGACTTACACATGCCAAAGAAATCAACGGAAAGCTATATGTTGCGTCTAAGACCAGAATATACGGTGAGGCGACACTCTGGGGAATAAACAAATATTATGATCTCACTCGTTTTTTACCCAACGGATTCCTCTATAGACTTCCACTCTCTGACCAACTCATAGCAACCATCAACTCCGAGGAGCTTATTCTCATGCCCCTTGGAAAACCTTTTGAAGAGGATGCCCTTGTCCTTAGGATGAAGGATCTTGATCCAGGATTTATTAAATTCAATCAAATCGTTTCTCAGTCAGGGGATCAGATAGGTATTGATCCAAAAGGGAATGTATTGGTACCTTACAGTGCACCAAAAAGTGTTGGAGAATCAAAATACACTCCTAATTTCCTTTGGCTCAAGACTGCTGTCAATGACGGAAAGGTAGAAATACTGGAACAAAAACTGATTAAGGAGGAATTTTTCGATACTTGGGTAAGTATTTCGACTTTGAAGGTATTTGAAAATTTCATGAGGGTCACGATTGGAAATAAGACTTTTGATTTCGATCAAAGCGGAAATATGGAACAGCGTTTTGATTCTTATTCCAAATCAGTTCAGGTAGGAAATGAAATCATCACTTTTGCAATTGAGGGATTTGAAACACCATCCCTGATGGTTTACAAATCTGACCTGTCGGGCAAAAATAATGAATTGATCGGTACCTATAACTCGAGCCAAGTATCTAAAGAGGATCGAAGGCTCCTAGGGACTCTTTATGATAACATTTCAAGTATAAACGACGTCATCGTCCTAATCGACAGGGATTCGATTTTCCGATTGTCCATGAATGACCAATCTATAAGGCTGTTAAAACTCGATAACATAGGCCTTGTCGATACTTTCATAACCTCCATCAGTCTCATTGACAATTCAACAGTTTTCATCACTTCATCTTGTTATGACGTAGTCAATATTAACTGCGGTGGATTCTATAAACCTTTGGATAAGTTTTTTACTAAATAATCTGCACCCTAATTTTCATTTTAAGAATTTTTACTTTCTTGAAAAATCAAAGGGAGGCTTTGGCTTCTACTTTATGTGAATCTCCAAAAACTGAAAACCAAAAAAACCTGAGTGATGAACTCAGGTTTTTTTATCTATTTGATTTGATGGTAGTCGGAGAGAAACCTTCCTAACTTTTTAACCTTCTAACTTTTTAATTTTACAATTTTCAAATCTTTCAATCCCCTCAATCTACCCTTTCTATCTCTGCCCCGATCGCATTCAATCGCTTATCTATAAACTGATATCCGCGGTCGATCTGCTCGATATTGTCAATGATGGAAGTGCCTTCAGCGGACAATGCCGCTATCAGCAAAGAAACCCCAGCCCTGATATCAGGAGAAGTCATCCTGATTCCCCGAAGGGGATATTTTCTATCCAAACCGATGACGGTTGCCCTGTGTGGATCGCACAAAATGATCTGCGCGCCCATGTCAATCAGCTTATCTACGAAGAACAGACGGCTTTCAAACATCTTCTGATGAACCAACACTGTTCCTTTAGCCTGAGTCGCAGTTACCAAAATGATACTCAACAAATCCGGTGTGAATCCAGGCCAAATCGCATCCGCCACAGTCAAAATAGATCCGTCAATGAAAGTTTCGATTTCATAATGCTTTTGGGCAGGGATAAAAATGTCATCTCCCCGGAATTCCAATTTGATCCCCATTCTTTTGAATGTGTCGGGAATGATTCCCAAGCGGTGGATTTGGGCATCTTTGATGGTGATTTCGGATTGGGTCATGGCAGCAAGACCGATAAATGACCCGATCTCGATCATGTCAGGAAGCATGGTATGTTCAGTTCCTTTGAGGGATTTGACTCCTTCGATATGCAAAAGGTTGGAACCGACTCCGGTGATCTTTGCACCCATGCGGTTGAGCATGTCGCAAAGCTGCTGCAGGTAAGGTTCGCAGGCGGCGTTGTAAATGGTGGTTTTTCCTTCTGCCAATACCGCCGCCATGACGATGTTGGCTGTGCCTGTGACGGAAGCCTCATCCAATAGCATATAGGCCCCTTTCAGGTTTTTGCCATCGATATGGAATATTTCTCTTTTGCTGTCATAGTGAAATTCTGCCCCGAGTTTTTGGAAACCATAAAAGTGGGTATCCATTCTTCTTCGGCCTATTTTATCGCCTCCGGGTTTGGAAAGTCTG
>JBBRFK010000428.1:0-2478 GCA_038224435.1 Cytophagales bacterium
AGCCAAACTTTGCTTAATAATTCAGGATTGGTCACAAAGATGAGAACCAAGATGGCTATGCATGCAATGACTAACAATGCGGCTAAATTTTTCATCTAAAATTCAAAAGGCTGATTCCTGAACCAAATCCGAATACTCAAAAAAGACTATAAATAATTTTAAAATTTAAATATTAAGCCATTAACAATCAAGGAAATATTGATTTTTCATTTTAGATTTATTTTTGGGTAAAGATTGCTTGGACAAAAGCGTTTCTTAAAAATCCCTTAGGTATAAAAAAGAGTAGTGGATGGGGAGAGAGCCAATTCCGAAACACCATCCATTCAAATCACATAAATACATTTTATCAAGAAAGCTCAAAAAAAGGAGAGGAATCATCTCTGAAAATGGTTGGATTTACTTAAATTTTGAATCTAAACAATCAAACATTAATCAAATGGCAAACTACAACCTTCGAGTAAACGGCAACGAATATAATGTTGACGTTGAAGACGATACGCCACTCCTGTGGGTATTGAGGGACCATATCGGTTTGGTCGGAACCAAATACTCCTGCGGCATTGCCCAGTGCGGCGCTTGTACGGTCCATGTCAATGGAGAAGCTGCTTTTTCCTGTACACTGCCGGTTTCGAGCATTGGTTCAGATGAAATCACCACCATTGAGGGACTTTCCGAAGAAGGGGACCATCCTGTCCAAAAAGCATGGGACGATGTAGATACTGCCCAATGCGGTTATTGCCAGGCAGGTCAAATCATGACCGCCGCGGCTTTTTTAAGAAAAAATCCTAAACCCTCCATGGAAGAAATCGAAAATGCGATGAACCGAAACCTCTGCCGTTGCGGTACCTACCACAAAATCAGGGAAGCAGTGGCATTAGCAGCAAAACTTAAATAATCATGGCTACACTAACGAAAACAAATAGAAGGGATTTCCTCAAAATAGCCGCAACAGCTACAGGAGGATTGGTGATTGGATTCAATTGGGCAGGATGCGATTCTCCCAAGATGAAAGTTTTGACTAACGAAGAGGTTTTGTTGAATGCACATAATTTCAATGGTTACCTTTCCATATCACCTTCCGGGGATGTGGTCATATATTCCCCAAATCCTGAATTGGGACAGAATATCAAAACATCATTTCCGATGGTAGTAGCGGAAGAGTTGGACGCGGATTGGAGCAAAGTCAGGGTAATCCAAGCCAACCTCGATACAGAAAAATTTGACAGGCAATTGACCGGAGGTTCCGGTGCCATGCCGCATTCTTGGGAAAGACTCCGAAAAGCAGGAGCTACGGCGAGATTCCTTTTGGTAGCTGCTGCTGCCACAAAACTGAATGTGAGTGTGAGTTCTCTTTCAACTTCAAACGGTGAAGTGATTCACAAAGAAAGTGGAAAGAAAATCGGTTACGGAGAACTTGTATCCGAAGCCGCCAAACTGACCGCACCGGATGAAGTTGCATTCAAGGATCCAAAGGATTTCAAAATCATTGGTACACCTATAAAGAATGTGGAAAACAAGGCCATGTTTACAGGTAAGCCGCTTTATGGTCTGGATTTTTACAGAGAAGGCATGCTTAATGCCATGATCCAAAGACCGCCTTTTGGTATGAAAATCAAGTCTGTGGACGATTCTGCAGCTAGGGCGATCACAGGAGTTACGGATGTGATTACTTTCAAGAATAATGTTGCTGTGATCGGTAAGACGACATGGCCGCTGATGAAAGCCAAAAAATTACTCAAAATCGAATACGAACCGGATGGAGTAGTCGAAAGCACTTTTGACCATGACAGACTTTTTGCGGAACTCTTGGACGGTAAAAATGCGGATGTAAAAAGGAAGGATGGAGATGTTGACACTGCATTTAAAAACGCTGCCCAAATAATCACCGGCGAATACCAATGTCCGTTTCTTTCACATTCTCCGATGGAGCCCCAAAACTTTTTCGCCCATGTACAAGGTGACAAAGTAGAATTGGTAGGACCAACCCAGACTCCGGACAGGGCAAGAAACGATACAGCCCAGTTATTGGGCATTCCACCTGAAAATATTACGGTGGAAATCACAAGATTGGGCGGCGGATTCGGAAGAAGACTGCGTGCCGATTTTGTGGTGGAAGCAGCTGAATTATCCAAATTGACCAATGCTCCTATCAAATTGGTGTGGAGTAGGGAAGACGACATGACCGGAGGCGCATACCGTCCTGCAGTCCGGTACCGATTCCAAGCTGCTTTGGATGAAAGTGGCAATATGGTTGGTTATAAATTAAGGGGTGTTGGTATCAATGCAGGCAATTCTACCCGAGAAAATAATTTCCCATCCGGTGCGGTAGAGAATGTTTTGATTGAATCTGTTGAACATAAGTCAGCCATTACCACCAATGCATGGAGAGCGCCGATTACCAATTTCCTTGCCTATGCAGAGCAATCCTTTCTAGACGAAGTGGCTTTGGCCGCCAAAAAAGATCCGGTTCAGTTCAGA
>JBBRFK010000429.1:0-2460 GCA_038224435.1 Cytophagales bacterium
CATCCAACCCAAACAATTCTGCCAATCTGGAAAGTAAGCCACTCGGGATGGATCTTTTTCCATTTTCGAAATAGCTGATTTCCTCCCTGTTGACAAATAGGTAAGTAGCCAATTCCTCTTGGGTAAGTCCGAGTTTGTCTCTGAAGTACCTGATATTGTTACCGATAATGAGGTTTTGATCCATGGCTGATGTAGGTAAAAGTTGTTACAAAAATACGGATTATTTTTATTTGCGTACAATTTTGTAACAAGGTATTTATAGCTTTAAAAAAACATAGCCTGAATGTTCTTTTCCGCGGATGTCCAAAATGGTAGCCCAAATATTGGTTTCCACTCCTTCTGAAGTAATATCCAAATCCGCAAAAATTTTCAATTCTTGCACTGATTTGATTTTACCAAAAGACTGAGAACCATCAGGTTTGGTTACCGAAACGTAATAGCCAATCAAATCTTCTGTACCTATTGCCACAACTTCAAGATCCTCATATTTGACTGTATTTATGGGTCTAAAAAAGAGTCTATTATCTAAATTTAAAGGAATGATGTCAACTACTATATAATCATCGTAATCCACTACCTCTAATGTAACATAAAGCTGATTTGGGTCTTCATCGATATATGGACTGTGGAACCTGACCACATTTCCCTTCTTTTATGGATTTCATTTAAAGAAATAAGTTTAAATAAGCGGATAGATTTTAAAATAAAACCTGATGTTTCCAATATGGACTTTTTCCGTTTCCCAATCATTTTTGGGAATGGAAATGGTTTTTTCCTCATCCCACCATTTGGATTTCGGAAGGAATTTTTCAGAAGTGAACAATCCTTTGGGTTTGCCATCTTTGAAAATTACTATATGGGGCATTTCTTGCGTTTCCATAGGGTTAGATTTATTTGATGATCAGATTTTTTTGAATGTTCAAAGTGTCGAGTTCTTTGGCAATGCTCAGGTCTTCATTGTCCCAAAGCCGGCCATCATAACCCACCTGTGCTATAAACTGAAACTTTTCATTGCATATCCTGCCACCTATAAATTCTTTCTCTGTGATTGCGCAGGTATTGATATAGGTTTGTACGAATGAGATGGATTTGATCATCTTGTCAGTCCACAGCGGATCCCAAGCCACAAGTTTATAAACCATCACTTCCGATCCGCCTTCAGCGCACTTTAACTCCCCCCCAAGGCTCTTTTTGATTTGATCAAATTGGGTTTTGGCCCCAAGAGAAACATAATATTCATTCGTGACTGGCAAAAGCAAATGGTAATTGTCATTGACCTTGTGCATGACATTGATGGTAATCTTGGTTGCTTCCTCTTCGGTTTTTGCATAGGGATAGATGCCATACCTGTCATAGTCGAACCTTGAAAAGGCGCCTTTGAGCTGTGCAAAAAAGACCTCAAATGGTTCTGATGGATTCTCATGGGGATGGTATCCTATCGATAACAAGAACTCGTTATCATATCCGGTAAATTCAATATACCAGTGCTCTTCATCCACTTCCATCAGCCTCCAATGAAGGGGAAGGAAGTCAGGCAGGTATTGGGTGTACCTGGTTTCTTTGTTGATTATCTTGACAATGTGCATGTTATAATATAAATAAAAAATATTTTGTAGACAATAGTCCGTTGTACTTTAGTCGACTATTTTTCAACTTTAGCCATGAGCATTGTAACCATCTTCGCAGAAAAAGTAAAATCATTCAGAAAGCTAAAGGGAATCTCCCAGGAAACCTTGGCGGATATGGCCGGACTCGACCGGACTTACATATCAGGGATCGAAAAAGGAAAAAGAAACGTTTCCATAGAAACAGTCGAAAAACTCTCCCAAGCCCTCAATGTCCGCGTGCGGGATTTCTTCGAATGAAGGATTGTGGGATTGGCTGATTTCAATCAAGTTCGATTCATTCTTCGTTAATCATTCCTCTTTCTAAATTCTCCATTCATCCTTCCTCATCCTAACAATGCCTCCAAAGCCCTATCCCGAACCAAAAATCACAGTCCCAGTCTTCTGTGAGGAAAACGGCTTCTACACCACAAAGCAGCGATCCTACAACATGGCCCAAATCAAGGGCAAGAACACCAAACCTGAAATCCTACTCTAAAAAGCCCTTTGGCATACCGGGATAAGATACCGCAGCAACAAGCGTAATCTCCCCGGCAAACCGGACATTTCATTCATCAAGTACAGGTTGGCAGTATTTGTGGACGGTTCATTTTGGCATGGACATGATTGGGAAAAAAGAAAACAGACCATCAAGTCCAACCGGGACTTTTGGATTCCCAAGATCGAAAGAAACATGCAGCGGGATCAGGAAATTAACCAATTCTACCGGTCAGGCGGTTGGACCGTCCTCAGATTCTGGGATTTTGAAGTCAAAAAGGAATTGGGTGTCTGTGTAAATAGGGTGGGGGATGAGATTGGATTAAAAAGCCTCCTCTTCAATCAATCTTTCCTTTAA
>JBBRFK010000430.1:0-2457 GCA_038224435.1 Cytophagales bacterium
CTCAACAATGACCATATGATCAGGGCCTGCATCATCACAAAAGCCCCTCAGGATTATTGCCTTGTAATTACCATGCACCACATCGCCTTGGACGGTTGGTCTTCCCACATTCTGAGAAAAGAACTCTCTGAATGCTATCAAGCCATCACCAAAGGAAAGCCTATACCTGTCGCTCCCCTTCCTTTACAATATATAGACTATGCCATCTGGCAAAGAAATTTTCTGAAAAGTGATTCAATCCAGACCAAAATTGACTACTGGAAAGCCAAACTCCAAAACTTAGCGTCTCTTCAGTTCCCAACTGATTTCTCAAGACCTACTGAAATTAGTAGAGAAGGTGGGACAGTTCGTTTTTCAATTAAAAAAGAATTGATATCTGACCTCAATAGTATAGGATTAAAATACAATGCAACACTGTTCATGACGCTTTTTTCAGCATTCAAAGTGTTGATGTATAGGTATACCGGACAAAAAGATATATGTATCGGAACACCTGTTGCGGGAAGGGACTATCAGGAGTTTGAGAATCTAATAGGTTTCTTTGTCAATAGCATTCCTTTACGGATCAGCTTGGAAGGAAATATGAGATTCGATGAGCTGCTGAAGCAGGTTCAATCCATTACGCTTGACGCTTTTGATAACAGTGAGATACCGTTTGAGCAAATTGTAGAATCGCTAGGAACCAAGAGGGAATTAAACAAAAATCCGGTTTTTCAGATATTTTTTGCACTTCAAAATTTACCCGAAAATCAACTATCGGAAGGAGGCCTTCTTTGGTCAGAGGAAATTCAAGATAATCACTCCTCAAAGTTTGACTTAAGTTTTGACCTCACCGAAGTCAATGGATGTGTTGAGGGAGTGATAGAATTTAGCAAATCATTATTCAGGCAAGAAACGGCTGAACAAATGGCTGGTCATTTCTCCAGACTTTTAGAATCTATCAGAGAAAATCCTGCCAATACCGTTGGGAAATTTGAAATATTAACAGATTTTGAAAAAACTTATATTCTTGAAAATCTCAATGACACTGATTCACCTTTACCGGAAGGCAAAACTATTTTAGACCTTTTTGAAAACCAGGTTTTGAAAACCCCTGATGCAATTGCTTTGGTATTTGAAGGGAAACAGCTTACCTACAAGGAATTGGATGCGCAATCAAACCAGCTTGCCCATTTTCTGTCAAGTAATGGCCTCCAACCTGAAAGTCCCGTACCGATCTGCATCGACCGTTCCCTGGAGATGGTCATTGGGATTTTCGGTATCCTCAAATCCGGTGGAGCCTATGTCCCCATCGATCCTACCTTCCCCAAAGACAGAATTGATTATATGATTGAGGATACCAAAGCGGATTTTGTTGTCTGTTCTTCAGATACTGTCCATAACTTCAGCGGACCGATAAACCGGATAATATTGGACAAAGAAATGAGCATGATCCAAAGCATGCCTTCAGAAAAACTTCCCAAATCTCCATCACAAGAACACCTTGCCTACATCATCTATACCTCAGGTTCTACGGGAAAGCCAAAGGGGGCGATGGTAGACCACAGTAACCTGCTTAATTTTTCCATTAGTCTGACCAAGATTGTTGAGTACAATTCCTTTTCACGGCAATTGTCTGTCACAACATATATTTTTGATGCATTTTGCTTGGAGCTTTTTGTTCCTTTAATTAATGGCGGAGGGGTGTATTTGGTGAAAAAGGAGGATGCTATGGACGGCTTTAGGTTAGCTCAAAAACTGGCAGAGGTCAAACCAACACACATGCAGGCAACTCCCTCAGGATGGCAAATTCTACTCAGCTCAGGATGGAACAACCCAGAAGGAATTATAATGACCACCGGCGGTGAGGCTCTTGGGGAAGAAACAAAAAACCTGTTAGCCCAGACTGGAAAGCTTTGGAACCTTTATGGACCCACCGAGACAACAATCACTTCAACCTATAAGCAAATGGATGTGGGGGAAAAGGTATCTATCGGAAAGCCTATAGACAACACCGCTGTCTATATCCTTGGACCGGACGGCGGCCTCAACCCGGTTGGGATTCCAGGTGAACTCTGCATCGGGGGAAAAGGAGTCGGAAGGGGTTACCTCAACAGGCCTGAGCTTACTTCCGAAAAATTCCTGCCCGATCCCTTCAGCAAAATTCCATGTGACAGGATGTACCGGACAGGAGACCTCGCCAGGTGGCTTCCCGGCGGAAATATCGAATACCTCGGCAGATTGGACGACCAAGTCAAAATCAGGGGTTACCGAATCGAACTTGGCGAAATCGAATCTGTCCTTCTCCTCCACCCAAGTGTAAACCAGGCCGTTGTAATAGCCAAGGAGAACGGACAAGGCGACAAAAGACTTGTTGGATATGTTGTCTGCAGCGGGGCTTTTGAAAAGGAATCCTTGATCTCCTTTCTCAGGTCCAAACTACCTGAATACATGGTACCTATTCTTTGGATGGAACTT
>JBBRFK010000431.1:0-2456 GCA_038224435.1 Cytophagales bacterium
AAAATTTCTTTAACAACACTCCAATTTAAACAAGTAGTATTGATTGCTTCTTAGCACTTTACTTCGGACTTCGGACTTCGAGCTTCCTTCCCATTTGATCAAGGATTAATCATTGCTGCCAAGAAAGAAGATGACCTTTCAGGTTCAAATCCCATCAAACAGCTCAAAACTTTCTAAGTATTCTGGGATGATAGGATGTTTGTCGGATTCTTCGGTGAGCATAAAATTAAATATTTATAAAATTGGTTCACCATCTTGTTAAAGAATACTAAAATTTGGCTATCATCAAAAATGCAACCTAAACGGGTTGCATTTTTTGTTTAGTTTAGCATGGGCCAAATGCGATGGTATTCAATTTTAAAATGTGGAAGAATGCGTTATTCTCTATTTTCGATGTTTTTTATTTTTCTTCAATTGAACGAATCTTTGGGGGAAGATTTTCAATCCAACTTGAAAATTGAAAAGATTTTTGGGGCAATTTTGGAGCAATCCACCCATAAGCCAATTCCATATGCAAATATCGGAATAGCCGGTTCCGGCATCGGGACGATATCAAACCTTGATGGGGGTTTTGATCTTTTGGTTCCTGAAAAAAATCTCAATGATACGCTAATGATTTCTGCAATGGGATATGGAATCAGATTAATTCCAATCCGGCATTTAATCGATAACGGCGGTGATCCGGTTTTTTTGGCAGGGAAAGAAATATGGCTAAATGAATTTTCCGTTGCTGAAAGGAGAGCAAAGAATAAGGTTTTTGAATTGGGAAACATGCAATCAAGGGGAGGTGTCATTGAAAACGACACTACCTATTCCGGTAGATCGATGGCTTTGCTAATTGAAAATTCCGGTCCTAGATTTCAAAAAGGCATGCGGTTTCCTATTTTTTTGGAAAGTGCCAGATTGAAGATTTTCAGAAATAACCTCAGTACTGTCAAATTCCGGGTGAGGGTAAATGAGGTGGATAAATTGACCGGAAAGCCGGGCAGAGATTTGCTGAATCAAAGTGTCGTAGTGGAATCTGACATCAGGAATGGATGGTTGGAATTTGACCTTTCGGATTTTGGTATTGTAGTGGAGGAGGCGTTTTTTATCACATTTGAGCAGATCACTGATCTAAGCGACAGGAAAGCTATTGTTGATGGATATCGGGAATTTATCCGAGAACATCCTGATAAACTTGTAACTGATACTGTCATTGTAAATGGAGAATTACACATCACCCAAAAGTTGAAAGGTGCGGGAATTGACATACCGGGTACATTTGTTGCCATTTCTACTACTGAATCTGCAAAAGAAAATTTTACAAGCTACGTAAGGGAAACAAGTTTCGGTGATTGGAAAAAAGTAAATGGAATCATGACCGCAACAGTTACTCTCAGCAACCAGCCTTTATTAGGGAAAGGAGAAAGTGAAAACAAAATTTGTGAAAACGACGCTCCCTGCCAAGCCAACCAATTGTTGGATGACTTTATGAATGAAACAGATTTACCTGGTCTTCAGGTTGCCGTCAACAAATCAGGGATTATTGTTTTTTCGGGTTCCAAAGGTTTTGCTTCTGTAGAAAACCAATATCCAGTTAGCGATTCCACCAAGTTCAGGATCAACAGCATTTCCAAGTCGGTTACTTCTCTAGGATTGGTGAAGCTTGTCCAATCCAGAAAAATCAAACTTGACACCGCCATCCAAACTTATCTCCCGGGATTTCCTGAGAAAAAGTACCCTTTTTCAATCCGTCAGCTGGCTGGGCACATAGCAGGCATCCGTGATTATGATGAATCTAATTTGAAGGATTTTATCAGAATTGAGCACTTTAATGATATGAATGAAGCTATTTCTATTATTAGGGATGATACTTTGCTTTTTGAACCGGGCAGCAAATTTCACTATTCTACTTTTGGATGGAACATAATAGGAGCCGTTATCGAAAGTGTTGCCCACAGGAATTACTTGGAATTTATGAAAACTGAAATTTTCAACCCGACAGGAATGACGAATACCTGTGGTGATAATATTTTGGATGTAACCTCCAACAGGTCCTCTTTTTATGATTTGACTGGTGCAGTTAATGACCTAGGTGATTGGAGCTACAAATATTCTGGAGGCGGATTGTTATCGACCGCAACAGATTTGGCCAAGTTTGGGAATGCAATATTGCAACTACCTGAAAACCAAAAAGACTTGCTGTTTGAAAGCATGAAGACAAATGATGGGAAGGAAACCGGCTATGGCCTTGGATGGTACATTGGCAAAGACCAAAATGGGCATACCATCTGGTATCACTCAGGGGATTCATTTAGTAGCAGTTCCCACTTAATTTTGTATCCTGAGTTTGGCTTGGTCATTGCTTTTTTGGGCAATTCCCAAGATGGGGCAGCCTTTGATATCAAAAAAATCGGACAATTGTTTTACGCTGAAACCAACAAGTGAGAAAACCTAATCCCAAATTCTCTTTT
>JBBRFK010000432.1:0-2440 GCA_038224435.1 Cytophagales bacterium
CATCATGAGGGATGGATCAGGTCAGTGATATCTATAAACAAAGGGTTGAAAGTGTCAATGAATTGATATGATGTTTGAAAAAAATCAAAATAATTTAGATTCAGATATTTAGCTGATGGATTGGTCTAAAGGAAGGAGCTCTGGTTCCTTTCCTTGGGCCAAATTTTTAAATCAATCCCAAATAATTATCAGAGAAATTTTTCAAATGCCCGATCAAAGGGAGTGCAAATTTCCCCTTTTCGGTAAGTTTGTATTCGACCCGTGGCGGCACTTCCCCATAGTTTATCCTTTCTACCAGATCACTGTCTGCCAGATTTTTCAGTTCCTGAACCAGCATTTTTTCTGAAATGTCAGGAATATCTTTCTTGAGATGGGAGAGTCTTTTGGCTTCTGCGGCCAGTTGTTGGATGATCAATAGCTTCCATTTTCCCCCCAACATTTCCAACGTCGTTCTGATAGGACAACGGGACGTAACTTTGATTTCCTGATTTTCCATACTTACCAAAAGGTGTGTACCTACTTTTTGAACATGTAGCTACAAATAAAGTATTATTGTCAGAAATAATGAAAACTTTATGACAAAGAAAATTGCATTAATTGGTGCAACCGGCAAGACTGGCCAACAATTTTTAAAACAGGCATTGGCCAAAGGCTATACCATCAAGGCCCTTGTCAGAAACCCCGATAAGATCAGTCAAAAATCCCACCTATTAGAATTGGTCAAGGGCGATGTATTGGATTATAATACCGTGAATAAAACCATTGAGGATTGTGATCTTGTGGTGAGTTTGTTTGGACATGTCAAGGGATCGCCTGAGTGGCTGCAGACCAATGGAACAGAAAACATCATCAAAGCGATGAAGCATAATGGCTTAACCAAAATCATTTCACTTTCCGGTGGTGGATTGCCGTTTCCCGAAAAGGACCAACCCAAGTTCCCGGATAAAATGATCAGGTTCATTATGAAATTGGCCGTTCCAAAAGTCCTCAATGATGCCGTCAGGCATGCCGAGGTTTTGAAAAACAGCGGTCTCGATTGGGTTATCGTACGTGGACCGCGACTGACAGATGGCGAAAAGAAAGGGAATTACAGGATTGGATGGGTAGGGGTCAATGCAAGCACCAGCATCAGCAGAGCGGATTTGGCAGATTTTATTGTGGGTTTGGTTGAAATCACTGAGTTTGATTTGCAGATGCCTTTTGTGAGTTATTGATTGGATGAAAGGCCAAATGGTTTACCATTATTACTATTAATCTCAAGATGACAATAGCATACAAACTCCTAACTTTGGAAGAAAGTGGGATCCGGAAAAATCAGTTTTTAAATGATAGCCTTCGCAGATAAGTTTGTTGTAGTTTAATGATTTAATCGAAATATGGCCAAGAAAATATTAATCACCGGAGCAACAGGTAATGTGGGATTTGAAACCATCAAGTCACTTTTGAAAATAGATCAGGATTTGGATATCGTAGCTGGAGTTCGCGACTTGACGAAAGAAAAATCCAGATTCAATGCATTGGCGGTCAACGTTGTAGCTTTTGACTTTGAAAAGGAGGAAACGTTCGCAAATGCCTTGGAGGGAGTTTCGGTATTGTTTCTATTGCGTCCCCCTCAGATCGCTGATGCCAAGAAGTACTTTCAGCCTTTGATTGATGCTGCGAAAGTTGCCCAAATCGAACATATTGTATTCCTTTCTGTACAGGGTGCGGATAAAAACAAAGTCATTCCCCACCACAAAATCGAGCAGATCATACTGCAAAGTGGCATTCCTTTCACTTTTTTGCGGCCGGCATACTTCATGCAGAATTTTCTGACCACCTTAAAAAAAGACTTGGTAGAAAAGAGCGAAATCTATCTCCCTGCGGGAAAAGCCAAATTCACCATTGTCGATCTTGTCGATGTGGGCGAAGTGGGAGCGAGGATACTGCTCAATCCCGAAAAACACATCAATCAAGCCTACGGCCTGACCAATGATGAATTGTTGACTTTTGGAGAAATGGCTTTTCAATTGAGTACGGCATTGGGTAAAAAAATCAGGTTCGGATCTCCAAATTTGGTAGCATTCTTTGTCAGAAAAAAGAAAGAAGGAGTACCTTCTATGTTTATTTTGGTGATGATCATGTTGCATTACCTTCCAAGATTTTCCGCAGCTCCAGCCTTATCCAATTCCATAGAAGCTATTCTTGGAAGAGCTCCGGGAAGTTTTAGGGAATTTGCAAATAGGGAAAAGGAAAACTTAGTCTAAAACTGATTTAGATTCTAAATTCTTGGGAAGGGTATATTCAAATTCCATTTTTGAAGCAGGGGTGGACAGTCGAGGACTGTCCACATTAAGTTTCGCTCTTTTGAGTTAGTGGCATCACTGCGGATAATTATTACTTTCCTCAATTACTTCGAAAAACCAACTTTTTTCCACCCTTTTTTATTGCCTCTTCATTC
>JBBRFK010000433.1:0-2432 GCA_038224435.1 Cytophagales bacterium
TGGATCTGCGTCACCACGTCCACCCTCAGTATTTCCCGGCTTTTCCCGACAAATGATGCTGCTTTAGGGTTGCTGGTTTTCCATTCGGTCAAAACCCACTGCATGGTCACTTTGATACTGTCGGCATACGAAAAATCAGGAGTCTGAGAGAACGCTTTTTCGGTGTGGGAAGTATAAAGAAGCCCATTGTGATGGTATTCCGGATGAAAGGCATAACTGCCAAAACCTGTTGCCAAACCGGGTTTTGAAACAAAGTTTGGCTTTAAAGCTTTCAGATCGAAGAAAACCTGGGGTTTCCCATTTTTCAGTTCATAAAGTTTTCCGTGTTGATCCTGCACAAATAGCCTTCCTGATACAGGTTCTGCTTCCATCTTGGTGATTTTGGCTAAAGGAGAGACGGTATCAGATGGCGGTATCTGGGAGTAAAATTCCAATTCGAGGAAAAGACCCGATTCCTTGATTTTCTCCGGAATAGGGTCTTCCAGCGCTTGGGAATTTTTCGGAATATTTTCTGAGGATTTGGAGAAAGTATGCAAATAGCTGAGCAGCGCATCAAGTTCCTCTTCCTTTAAAGCAGGAAATGAAGGCATGGGCATCTTATACTCTGCGAAAATTTCAACAGCTCGGTTGTCACCTTGGTCGATAAGATGTTGGGAATTTTTGATAAATGATTTAATCCAACTTGACTCCATTTCCCTTGTCAGACCACTCAGGTTTGGCCCGATGGTCTTCTGTGTAAAGTTATGGCAGGTGCTGCATTGTTGTTCAAAAAGGATTTTACCAGCAGTTACCTGATCGGTATCGGCACTGATATCTATACCATATTTATGACTTGCCCCAGTGTTGCAACCCATTATTATAGCGGCAAAGGAAATGTATAAAAGCAGTGGGTGTTTCATTGATATTTATTGTTTCTCAACTCAATTCAGGAGGTGTATCCATTCTTGCTTTGAATATAATAAAAAATGTATATCCGTTTCCTTGCACGAATCCTTTGAATCCCAAAACTTAATTGCTTAAACCGAATTTCAATTGTTCGATGAGGGGAGGAGCGACGTTCCGCCGCGACGGATCCTCCCCGCTTCTTTTCCATAGTAAGATTTTTTCAAAAGTAGAAGATTCCCGACTTGTAAGCCATCTTGGTTTTCAAGTTCTTAAGGCTATTGGTAAACATTCCGCCGCGGCGGGGGGAAATATTTCTAGCCCCGTGCAAGGTGCTACTCTGAACTTGGTACTTTCACCGATCCTTTCGCACTGTCGCCTGGGGTAAAAAAAGCAATGATAATCGTTTTTGAAAGCAAAAAGGAAATTGTTGATTGGTGTTGCCACCAAAAACAGAGAAGGTTGCTATTTCAATTCATTTGGAATTACTCCCAATCGGGGATTTGAAAAACCACCAATCCAAATAAAAAAGGTGAGGCCTATAACCCCACCTCCTCAAAAATTAATATTAAGACAATTCGGATTACTTAAACATATCCGCTTTCCTATACGCTGCAATCAATTCCGTTTCTCCTTCTTTTCCAGGCATTGCATTGCCATGCTCCATACCGCAGACACCTTTAAATCCTTTGGCATCTATATGTTTGAAAACGTTCAGGTAATTGATTTCCCCTGTTCCCGGTTCTTTTCGGCCCGGATTGTCACCGATCTGGATATAAGCGACTTCATCCCAACAGGCATCCATCATGGCTATAAGATTCCCTTCATTACGCTGCATATGGTAAGCATCATAAAGTATCTTGCAGGAAGGGCTGTCTACAGCTTTGCATATCGCATGGGTCTGATCTGAAAACCGTAGGAAAAGCTCGGGTGTGTCACTCAAGGGCTCAAGCACCATTACCAAACCAGAAGGTTCCATGACTTCTGCGCCTCTTTTTAGAGCTTCGATGACATGCGAAGTTTGAATCCCCATGGGAAGTTTTCTCTCAAAAAACCCCGGAACAACCGTAGCCCATTTGGCATTGACCCGCTTGGAGGCCTCTACAGATTTTTTGCATGTAGCTACAAAATTGTCTATAAACTCCTGCTTGCCTGAGGTAAGCGATACTTTCCAATTGTCTCCTCCGTCTACCACAAATACACCCATCCGCATATTGAGCCTCTCGAGGGTTTTTCCAATCAGATTCTGGTCCTCCACAGTTCTAGCCAAGAGACCGTTGTCTTCCAAAGACCGGAATCCCTGATCTGCCATAAACTCCAGTTGGGAAACAAGACCGTCTCCCGCATGGGCTTTAAACATCCCGAAGTGTGGGGCATAATCAAGGTTAAATGGTTTCCCCGGCGCTTTAGCTTTTGCAAATGTGTCAAAGGTGGTTCCACCGGCAAGGGCAGCTACAGCGGATCCAAGACTGATATTTCTGACAAAATTTCTCCTTTTCATATTAGATTACTTTGGTTTTTCCGGGAATAGCAAAGGGATAATAGCCGTC
>JBBRFK010000434.1:0-2416 GCA_038224435.1 Cytophagales bacterium
TTCATTCTTCAACGGAATCCGTACCGGAAGCCCGATCTTAGAAGATGCTTCCTTTGGATTGAGGGCTGCAGCGCCTTCGCTTGCCTGCAACCTGAGCATTGACCTGCAAAAACCGATCATTTGGGATCCTGTTGCGATGAAAGTGGGTTAGATAGGAAAGCAGAAAAGTTTCAAAATCGGAAATTAAAATGCCGGACAACTTGAAATAGTCCGGCATTTTTGTTTCAATCATTCAGCAGGGAATACCTTTTCAAAACTCAATTCAAGAAATACATCTTAAAATTTCCACGGTTTTTCACTTGGAGCTCGCCGCGGTATTCGCAGGGAAATTCATGTTTGATCAGATCATAGGTTGTTTCCGAAAGGTTGATTTTCCCTGGGATAGAACCAGATTCCATCCTTGAGGCGATGTTTACCGTATCCCCCCAAATGTCATATTGCCATTTTTTGATCCCAACAATACCTGCGACAACCGGACCGGAATGAATTCCAATTCTTACTTCAAAATGCGGCATTCCATCATCCTTTCCTTTCGCATTTTCTACCAGATCCAACATTTCCTTTGCGGCTTTGGCCATATTGACGGCATGGTTTTTATTGGGAGTGGGAATTCCCCCGGCGCACATATAGGAGTCGCCGATGGTTTTTATTTTTTCAAGGCCATATTTAGAAATGATTTCATCGAATCCTTTAAAATAAAAATCTATGCTCTCGACAAGTTTTTCAGGCTTAATTTTTTCTGCCAACGTAGAGAAATCAACAAAATCAGTGAATAAAACGGTAACTTTTTCGGCTTTGACAGCTTCAACTTTCCCATTCAACTTCAACTCTTTGGCAGTTTCAAGTGGCAGGATATTGAGTAATAGGGCTTCAGACCTTTTCTTTTCCTTTTGGATATTTTTGTAATACCAAAATAAAGTTCCCAAAATTATTATTCCCAAAATGACAATGATGACCAATGAAATCAAAATAATTCTTTGGTTTTGCTTTTCCTGATTGAGAAGATCTACTTCAACCTGCTTTTGAGAAACCTCAAAATCGGTTCTAAGATCAGCCATTTTCTGGACGGACTTCAGATTATTAATACTGTCTCTATAGGCAATGTGTGCCTTGAAATACAGGAAAGATTCACCAACGTTTCCGGCATTTTCATATAGTTCGGAAAGTTTGAGGTTGGCGTCTGAGATTTGTTCTTTGAGACCATGTGTCTGGGCAAGTCTTAGGCTTCTTAGGGCATAATTCAAAGATGTAGCTTCATCGCCCTTGGAGAAATAAATATCCGACATGGAAATTAAGTAAGTGCAGATGGGATAGTAATTTTCCAATTCCTCCAAAATCAAAATCGCCTCATTGATGTTATTTTCGGCAAAGTTACTCTGCCCTATGTTCGCATATACCATTCCGATATTTCCAAGGCTGAAAGCCTTGCCTGTAGGATAATCTACGTTTTCAAAAATCAATTCCGATTCCTCAAAATAAACCAGAGCAGAATCGTAATTTCTCATATTCAGGTGTTCATCACCTGCGTTTAGGATAACTGAAGCCAATGCAACCGAATCCTTTGCCTCCCGCAAAGTAGAAATTGCTTTGTGGTAATAAAGCATGGCATTGGTAGGATTGTTAGAGAAAGAATAAATATCTGCAATGGCACCATAGGTACTTCCTTCTCCCGCCTTGAAATCAGCCTTTCTAGCGGCTTCAGCACTTTTGAAATAGGCATCCAATGCCAAATCAAAATTGCCTTGGTACCTGATTTTGTTTCCTTTTTGTAAGTATCCCCGATAAAGGTATAAGTCATTACCTAGTTTTTCAGACAAATCGATCAGCTCCTCTGCATACCTGAGTCCCAGAGAAAGGTCCCTCATTTCATTGAAAGAAAGGTTTCTAAGGAGCTCAAGTTTTGCCGAATCAGGAAGATTTTCTTGCAGATAAATTATCGCAAGACTATCGGCCAGTTTCTGGTCCTGGGCAGAAATATTTTGAAAAAAAACAGAGAAGATTCCTGTCAATAAAAAAAATAAGGCCTTTTGATTGGTCGTCTTCATTGGTTTTATGTATTGACCTGAATTTTAGGATCAAATGAAAAATCTTTGTCTAAAGCAGAATATTCGATCGTATAATCTTCTTCAGCCTGCTTTATTTTAGGATTGATGACTCCCAGCCAGATAGTGGAGTTCTTAATCCTCAATGGACCAATACTGAACACATTATTGGAAGTTTCATCCTTTTTGATTTTGGTCACTTTGAGAATTCCCTCATTTGGTACAATGTCCCAGATTACCAAATCCCCGGGATTTACTTTGGAGGTACCTTTGTCCGATAATTTTAATTTTCCTTTCGCTTCAATGCCTTCGATGGTGATATAATGGATTTTCATATTGTTAAAAGTTTTTGGTTGAAAATGAAAATAATTACT
>JBBRFK010000435.1:0-2393 GCA_038224435.1 Cytophagales bacterium
AACTCGATTTGCCTTTTATTTTCAGGTAAATAATTTATAGCCACGTCCCAAATTATCTCATAATCAATTCCAAAGTATTCATGTGAAACCTTGTTGCGAAGCAGATACATTTCTTTCCATGGGATATCGGAATATTTATTCTTGAATGATTTAGGAAGATTTTTAGAAGCTTCCCCAATTACTTCAAAATTCCTGATGACTGCATCCGTAGTTTTATAATCATTCTTGAAATCTGAAAAAGTCATCCCCTTGATATATTCTGCAATTCTCGCCATTGACAAATTCATGTCATCCAAATACATCCTATACTCACGCTTAGCTTTTTTCACTGAATGAAATTTACCCCGGCTAAAATATTATCTTTTAATTGATCTTTCAATGCATTTTTTGTGACCAAATCAATTTTCTTATTGAAAACCGAATTCAAAAATAACTCAAGGGTAAAAAATCTCCAGCCAATTGGTCTTTCAAATTCAACTAAAATATCAATATCGCTTTTTTCAGAAAATGAATCATCCGAATAGGAACCAAATAAACCTATCTCTTTGACCGCAAACTCTTTTTGGAGTATGGGTTTCAATTCCATCAGTTTTGCTATAATTTCAGATTTTGTAAGCATCATTCAAATATAAACATTTTGGAATTATGGCTTAGTATCTAGACCTGTTAATTGTCCTTTCAACTGAACAACCCAACCAATCTAATAAATTACAATTGAAATTTAATTGAATCTACCATCAGCCGGCAGGTGTGGGCTGTTGACAATGGACGATTATCGCTCCAATTTTCTTACGCACATTGTTTGGTATGAAATTAAGGTTTAAGCCTTGGTTCAACCATTTTTTATTTATGCAATATCCCAGAAAACCTACAACTATCTTATTCCCCTTTCAGGGTATTTTAGACCAGCTAGTGTTATTCTCTCATTTCAATCGGTCAATTTTAGAATAAGGAATTCTGATTCTTGTCCCCTTCTGACCAGGGAAATCGCTTTTAGATTTTGAGGATTTTTGCCCGGTAATCGTCTACCAATGCGGCTAACATCCTTTTCATTGGCTTACTCTTGTTAGTTGATTTCTCCTGATCGATTAATGTTAAGGCCATTTTGGCAATTATATTGTAATTCTGGGGAGAATGGTCTTTCTTTTTGAGTGACGCATCTTCTTTAAAAATCACATCCAGACTCCAATGGAGGTTGTTCTCCACTGCCCAATGGCTTCTTACCGAACGGTTGATGAGTATGGCGTCCGGTTCCAGTGACGATATGTAATACCTTACCTCGGTGTTTCCCTTTCCTGTCTGTTTGAAGATTCTTTCAGAGGTGATCCTAACTACACTTCTCAGACCTGCCCATTGCTGTTTGCCATCCAGAAACCTCAATTGGTCGATCACTTCGCATTTCCTGCGTTCTATCCTACCATGATCTAGGTCATGGCTGCTTGTTTCAGCTTTCACTGAAGCAATCGAAAACAGTTTTTCAATCTGTTCCTTAAGTTCTTTTTGATTCCCTTTGACCATCAACACATAGTCAGCCCCTTTGTCCTTTATAGCCCGGGCAATGCTTTTTTGACATCCCATGGCATCGATGGTAACGATACACCCCTTGATGGCAATAAGCTCCAACAGTTCAGGTATTGCGGTGATTTCATTGCTCTTGGAATCCACCGCCACCTGCCCCATACATAGCCCGTTGGCCGAGGCAAAGGCTGATACGACATGTAGTGGAGACTTTCCATTGGTCTTGTTACCGGAACCACGCAGCGTTTTGCCATCAATGGACACCACTTCTCCCGAAGTGATCTTGGATATAGATTCAATCCATGATACAAAACACCTGCTGAAGGCCTCTGGATCAAGGGCAGCGAACAATTTTCCAAGAACATCATGGGAAGGGATACCGTTTGCGAAAGGATAAAATTTCCTAAGCCAGTCCAGCTTGGCACGTCCAAAAAGACTGATGGCTGTCCATGTATCTGACCCACTGACCACAGCGGCGATGGAAAGAAAGAGGATTTCTTCGAGAGGGTAAAGGTGGTTTCCTTTAGATATGCGTCGGGGATCTTTCAATTCTGAAAAAAATGAGGAGAAAGCCGGGTACTCTTTTTTAGTGATTTGAAAATTGGCCATTTTTTTGACCACTACCAAAAATAACTAAATTATCTTAAATTTCAAGGTTTTTAAAAGCGATTTCCCTGTTGTTGGTATACAGCATTCTTGGGCTATGGTATTCTTGATTTACTTTTACATCCAATCTGGGCCAAGAGATGGTGTAGACTACTTTTTCCACCTCCGGAAATTCAGCTTCCAGAACATTACCGACAGGCCAGCCATTGTCACTGTAATGGGTTTCCAACCCTGATTTGTTATCGATAAAAAGAGTATTTACCCGGTAA
>JBBRFK010000436.1:0-2380 GCA_038224435.1 Cytophagales bacterium
AGTTTGATGATTTGGGGAGGATCAGTATACACACCATTAAAAGCTTCCTTGCTGCCATATACTTCCCATTTCTTATTTCTCCTTGCAGCCTTACAGACACCTCTGATAACGGCATTCAAACCGGGACAATCTCCGCCTCCGGTTGCTATTAAAAGTTTTTTCATGATTAGATAAAATGCTTTATTTCAAGAATGCAACTTACGAAATTACATGCTTAAACATGGAGATAAACAGGAGGTAATTATCACAAAACCTAATTTGCCAATGGTTTTACTTACATTTATCAAACCAATTATTGATTTTTAAATTATTAAAATACCCATGCAAACCGATATTAAAATAGCTGTACTTATAGATGCGGACAATGTCCCTTCAGCCCAAGTGAAAGAGATGATGGAAGAAATCGCAAAATACGGCAACCCGACCATCAAGCGGATCTATGGCGACTGGACCAAACCCCAACTCGTAAAATGGAAAAATGTCCTTCTCGAAAATGCCATCAATCCAATGCAGCAATACGGCTATACCTCAGGCAAAAACGCCACCGATTCGGCCATGATCATCGATGCGATGGACATCCTTTATTCAGAAAAAGTGGACGGCTTTTGTATCGTATCGAGTGACAGCGACTTTACCAAACTCGCTACAAGACTGAGAGAAGCCGGGATGATGGTTATCGGTATGGGAGAAAAGAAAACCCCCGAGCCGTTTATTGTAGCCTGCGATAAATTTATCTATCTGGAAATCCTCCAAAAACAAAGCGAAGAGCCTATTGATCAAAAGGACAAAACTTTGGCAGCACCACAAGTCGATAAGATCAATACAAAAATTATCCGGCTGATTTCAGCGACAATCTCAGACTTGGCAGATGATGAAGGTTGGGCGTTTTTAGGGGATGTGGGAAATTTATTGCAGAAAAAACAGCCTAATTTCGATGCGAGAAACTACGGATTTCAAAAACTCACACCCCTGATCAAATCCATTCCTGCCTTTGAGATCGACCACCGTGAAAACATCAAAGGGAAGACAAAGCTGATTTATGTAAGAAATAAATCCTGACCGCTTGGATTTGCGAACCAAAAACGGGCCAAATTATGTTGGTCAATCATGTGAAACCTCATGGACCTTGAACCCATGAATAATTTCAAAAAAATGGAAAACAAAAAAAGGGTAGTCGTCGGACTATCGGGCGGCGTAGACTCTTCCGTCGCTGCACACCTCCTCAAAGAACAAGGCTACGAAGTCATCGGCATGTTTATGAAAAACTGGCACGATGAATCCGTCACCATTTCCAACGAATGCCCTTGGATGGAAGACAGCACGGATGCCATGCTTGTCGCCGAAAAACTCGGAATTCCTTTTCAAGCCATAGACCTCAGCGAAGAATACAAAGACCGAATCGTGGATTACATGTTTGCCGAATATAAGGCAGGCAGGACTCCAAATCCGGATATTCTCTGCAATAGAGAAATCAAGTTCGATATTTTTTTAAAAGCAGCCCAAAAACTCAAGGCGGATTTTGTGGCAACAGGACATTATTGTCAAAAAGATCAAATCCTCGTTGATGGCACGCCGGTTTATAGGTTGCTTGCAGGGGCAGACAACGGCAAAGACCAGAGTTATTTCCTTTGCCAACTCAACCAAGAACAGCTTTCAAAAGCATTGTTTCCGATCGGTCACCTTCAAAAATCCGAAGTCAGGAAAATCGCCAAAGAACAGGGATTGATTACAGCCGAAAAGAAAGACAGCCAAGGACTTTGTTTCATCGGAAAAGTCCGTCTTCCTGATTTTCTACAACAGCAGCTTCAACCTAAAAAAGGCTCAATTGTGGTTATTCCTGATGATTTGGCAATTTATATGGGAAGGAAAATTCCCGCAGGAATTGAACAAGAGGATCTCGATCAAGAAACATTGGATGCCTTATGCCTTCCCATCAAATACAATGAAAGTGATGGCAAAAAAATCGGCGACCATAACGGTGCACACTATTTTACAGTAGGCCAAAGGAAAGGCTTGCAGGTAGGCGGTACAGGCAAACCTCTGTTTGTCATAGCCACAGATACCAAAGAAAATGTCATCTATACCGGCCTGGGAGAAGACCACCCAGGATTGAACAAAGATGGCCTTTTTGTTCCTGAAATAGATATCCATTGGATCAGGCAAGATTTGAAAATGGAGGTTGGAAAATCCAAAAGGTACCTTTCTAGGATCAGGTACAGGCAGCCGCTATCTTGGGCGACCTTGCTGATGAAAGAAAACGGGTTGTACGTCCTATTTGACGAGGCTCAGCGAGGAGTGGCCTCCGGTCAGTTTGTGGCTTGGTATGATGGAAATGAAAGTATTGGGTCGGGAGTAATTTTTTGATTTTTTTACTTTGAGC
>JBBRFK010000437.1:0-2350 GCA_038224435.1 Cytophagales bacterium
GCTGTTGGCGGCACGTCCGTAGCCTTGGGTGCAGGTAGGAAAAATACCGAATTGGTATTGGCATTTCACAATGCACTGCCTAATTTCTATAATAACCCCACCCTGTGTCATCCGGCAAATAATGGGACTGTAGCGGCAAGAGTGACATTGGATTTCAATCTTGGAGGATTTAATGACTGGTTTATGCCAAGTCTTGAAGAAATGAATTATTTGTATGACAATAGGGATTTGATTGGTGGTTTCTCCACTGTCGAATACTGGAGTTCATGTGAATCCAATGCTGCAAATGCCTGTGTCATGTCATTTGTAACCGGAGAGCAATTGTCAAAACCCAAAAGTGAAGAAAGAAGAGTAAGGGTAATCCGTTTCTTTTAACCCTAAAATAACAAATTAGAAAAAAACCTGTGGTGTCAGACCACAGGTTTTTTTCTTTTAGGTTAAATTGGATTTAAATTGAGAAAAACCTCCTAGTATTTATGTCTTTCCAAATACCTGATTGCTTTTATAGGGTTTCAGTCAAAGCCTTGGTTGTAGATTCTTCTCATAAATTTTTATTAGTCAGAGAAGAAAACGGACTATGGGAACTTCCCGGTGGCGGATTGGATTTTGGAGAAAACCCCCATGAAGGTTTGAGGAGGGAATTAAAAGAAGAAATGGCGCTTGAAGCCAAGTTTATTTCTGACCACCCTTATTATTTTTTTACTGCCATCAATCCCAAAGGCCATTACATCGTCAATGCTGTCTATGCGACCGAACTTTACCATTTGGATTTCAAACCTTCACCTGAATGTCTGGAAATCAGATTTTTCAGCATCGAGGAGGTATTTGAAAACAAGGAAAGGATGTATCCGAATGTCTTGGAATTTGCCAAGCTTTACAGGTACCCCTTTCCATTCAATAGGGAACATTGACATAAGATTAAAAGTCGGTTCCTTTTTCTCCAAGATCCATGCCTTTGATCCAAATATTCCGGTAAAGAACATTGTAACCCTCTGCCTGTAATTTAATGCCTCCGGGACGGTCCGTGATTCCTTTTCCATCATCGTTACCGCCATCCTGTCCTGAAAATGGACCTCCCCACACCTGGCTGATTCCCTTATCTTCATGGATTTTTTTGCCGTTGAAATAGATGGTGACGCGGGCTTTTTCAACCAACTTTCCATCCTTGAATCTCGCTGCCTTGAAATTGATGTCGTAAGCGTTCCACTTTCCAATACCGTTATAGGCCTGCACGGTTGGAACATGTTCGTTGATGATGGCGGCCATGCCGTGGTCAGTGTTGTCGCCATCGAGAATCTGGATTTCGTACCTGTTTTGGAGGTAAACGCCCGAATTTCCACCTTGCTCCTGAATCAGAAATTCTACGTGTAATCTAAAATCCCGAAATTCTTCTTTGCTTACAATATCGGCAGCTCCATATAATCCTCCGGCTGCGGCAGGATCGTTGCTGTTCATGGCAGTACCCTTGTCGACAGGGTCTTTTACGATTTCCCATTTGAGGGGAAGCTCGGCCTTGAATCTTGGACCTTCCCAATAAGTCCATTTTTGATCCAGCATTTTTTTGCTTCCATCAAAAAGCTGTTGTGCATCTTTTGGTTTTTTGACACCTACCCCGGTTTGGGCTATTGCCAGCATTGGCGAGATAATACATGCAGCAGTGATTATTGCCTTGGCGAAAATTTTCATGGTTATTTTGGTTTGATTTAATTATCAATATACTCAGCAATATTTTCTTATTGAATAAATATTATGCAATGGGAAATAATTTCCTGTTGTCAATACTCCAAAACGGGTAATTTTTTTGAAATGGATGATTTTTGGACAATAAGATTTTTAAATTGCCTCGAATTCCAATTATCTATTCAATGATGTTATTCCGATTCTCTCTGATTATAGCCGTTATAGCGATTGCTTTTTCTTGTCAACCAAAGGAAAATCGAATCAGTGCCGAAGAACATGCCAAAGATGTAGAAGACTGGTATCAGGAACGTGTCCTATCACTTAAAGCGGAGGAAGGATGGCTCAACCTCATTGGATTACATTGGTTGGAAAGGGGGGAGACCACCTTCGGAACTGGTCCGGAATTACGATTCCGATTGGAATCTGACGGCTTTCCGGATTCGATTGGGATTTTTTCTTTGGAAGACGGGAAAGTTTTTTTCATTCCAAGTACGGACAGTATTTTTATCGGAGAAAATAAAGTGAAAGAGAAAATCAAAATTTTCGATTCCGAAACCGAGGAATCTGAAAAACTCACTCTGAAAAGCCTAAGATGGAATATTATCAAAAGAGCAGATGCTTATGGGGTCAGGTTGAGGGATTTGGAGGCGGAAGCAGTTACCCAGTTTGA
>JBBRFK010000438.1:0-2348 GCA_038224435.1 Cytophagales bacterium
AAAAAAGTGCTGAAAAAGGGGGATTATAGGCCAAAAAGCGGTATATTTAAATAGAAAAAAGGCACCCAGCTAAAAACAAAGTGCCTTTTTTTCATTAAATTTAAACTTCTCATAATGAAGCTTTTAGGACACCCCCCCCCCGATGGAGGGGTGTGACCATTCCACAAAATTAGCACGAAAAATAGCTCACGAAAGCTTTCTAACCGATTAATTTACAGGCTGATTATTTTTAAGCGTAATTGCTGCAAATTTGACCCATCCTTTCTTTCAAACAGAGGTTTAAACCACTTTATTTGAAAGACCCCATAGAATTGGAAACCTTTCGTGATTGAAAAATCTAATTGGAATTGTAAAAGGGAATTTTAAAAATAAGAACAGATTTATTTCAGCTTCGAAATCACTTCAACAGCTTCATCTCTTCCTGATTTTTGAAGGTATTTGATCGCTTCAGCGCTATTTCCGGATTTTACCAGTGATAAGCCCAGGTACCAATAGGCCTCTTTTTGGAAGATTCCCGATTCAATCTGGGTTGTTTTTTCCAAATAAGGTTTGGCAAGGTCAGGATCGCCGATAGCAAGAAATGCAGACCCTAGAAAATAATTCAAGGAGTCATTATCGGGCTTTTCGGCCAGCAGTTTTTCCCATCTTGTGATGGCTGCACGGTAATCTCCCGTTTTATAATCTACCATACCCCGGTCAAATTCATATTGGGAACTGTTGCCCATGGCGGTAACCAATCCCGGGTCGGGCTGGTAATAGGCTAGGAACAGTTTTTCATTTTCTGATGTATTTCCCAAGAAAACCCAAAATGAAATGACCAACAAAAACAGCACTGAGGCGGCTATGGCCAAAGGTTTCCAATAGATTTGTTTTTTAGGCAAGATGGGTACGACTTGGGTAGATTTCAATTCTGAATGGAATCCATCCATGCTTTCCTTTAGTGAAGCCAATTCTACTTCCTGCAACAGCACCTTGATATCCTCATATAGATTTCGGAAAATTTGGTTCTTTTCGAGTTCGGATTCAAAAGGCACTTTTTCCTCTTCGGTCATCAGACCAAGGAGGTAGCTTTCGATTCTTTCAAATTCCTGTTGCGAAATATTGTTTGTAGCGTCCAATTTGTTCAATTTTTTAGAGTATTCACTTTTTCTTTGAGGCGCTGAATGCACCTGTACTTGTTGTTTCGGGCGGTAGCCTCTGTCCAATTGAAAGCCTTGGCTATTGTTTCCATGGATTCCTTTAGGAAATAGAACCTTTTCAGTATTTCACGGCAGTTTTCACCTAGTTTTTTGAATTCTTCTTCCACGTTGCTTTGATTGGCTTCCAAATTATAATCTTCTTCCTCAGACTTATCATGGTGCGTTTGCAAGCCGGTTGTATTTTTGTATCTGGAGGACCTTAAGTAATCCAGCCATTTGTTTTTTGCGATCCGGTACAAATATCCTGTGACAGCAGTGCCGTTTTCTGGCGTGAGTTTATCTGACTTGACATTATTCCAAAGAGCAATGAAGGCTTCCTGAAACAAGTCTTTGGCTTGATCTTCATCACCGTTGTTGGCCATTACATATTTTTCAATTTTCGGATATTGTGAATGGTAAAGCCATTTGAGCACTTTTGGCTCATTTGATTTAATACCAAGTAATAACTGATCTTGAGTGAAAGGATTAAAAGTAGATTCCTGCATGGTTTAAAACATTACAGTAATATACTATATAAAGACTTTTTTCCAAACTGATTTCTTTGGTAATGGCTTTTCCTTCTATCCCTACATCGGATTAAATTTGAAATGTCATCATTCACAAAAAAAATAGCCAAGAATTCTTGGCTATTTGAGGCTGGTCAACCTTATATCAAAAAAGTTAAGTTCAACTTAAAATTGGTCAATGTCTTGATATGCATTGAGATTGTTGCTTAACAAATCCACCAAGAGTGCCTGATGTGCCTGTGTGAATAGGTTGTAAACAGTATTATTGGTATAATCGGCATTGCCGTTGAAAATGAGGGATACCGCCATTCCATTACTTTCAGTCATGTAAGAAGACCGTGTTCCGGGAAGAGCGCCGTAGAAATAATACCGTGTATTCCACTTGATAATCCCGTTTCCAAAGTTTGGATCCAAAGGAGCCGCTCCGGATGTCTGGATGAATTTCTGGTAGGTGGTAGCATCCAAAATATCGGGTCGGCTTTGGTTTCCATCTATAGCCAAGACAAACTTTAACAAATCTGAAGCAGTGATGACCAATCCTCCATCGCCGTCGCGTCTTTCGATGTTGAGGTTGTATTCAAATCCTTTTGTTCCGCCCTGTCCGTAATATTTTGCTTCGTTGGGCTGGAGATTGGTCATGCTT
>JBBRFK010000439.1:0-2330 GCA_038224435.1 Cytophagales bacterium
CAGGAAAAATAACATCAAAATCCTTCCCCTCTATCCTTTCGCCCGTGGAGTCTTTGCAAAAAATGAGAATTTGAGGGATGTGCTGGACTGATATATTTTTGTATATTATCCGCAAAATCATACCCCAAACCACGCAAGACCATGCTCAAAAAGGAATATTCAAACGGTGAGGTGACCATTACCTGGGAACCTGACAAGTGTATCCACTCCAAAAACTGCATCAACGGACTGCCTGAGGTTTTTAATATCGAAAAAAGACCTTGAATCAACCAACATGGTTCGAACCCGGATGCCATAGTAAACCAAATCAAGAAATGTCCTTCAAGTGCTTTGGGTTATTATTTTGACAAAGAAAGTAAGGAACCTGAAAGCACCGCAGCGGAACAGATTATCGAAGTGACACCCAATGGACCTTTGATGGCTTATGGTAATATCGAAATCAGATATAAGGATGGGACCACAGAAAAAAGATACAAAGTAACCGCCTTTTGCCGCTGCGGGGGTTCCGAAAACAAGCCTTTTTGCGACGGAACCCATAAAAAAATAGGCTTCGAAGGTTAAACTCCAAAAACTCAAGTTGTACTCTTTCAGAGTATTCAAAAAAATTTCAAGTATCATTTTGACATGAACATTTTCATATCTTTTGATTGACTTTCAAGCCCTTAAAAAACTTATAATGAAGAAAAGTTGGTTGTTTATTTTTGCAATAGGGCTAATTTTTGGTTTTGTATTGGCAGATAAAACAGGGTCCATTGGCAGCATAGATGTCAAAGCCGCCCAAAAGCTGATTAATTTGGATTTCAATGAAGCTGAGATCGACACAATGCTCGCTTATCTTGGGGACAACCTCAAAGCCTATGACTCCATGCGGACTTTTTCCTTGGACAATGACATTACTCCGGCTGTTTCCTTTGATTGTTATCCTTTTGATCTGGAGATAATAGCAGGACCTGAGTTGATGGATTGGCAAATAAATGAAAACATCAGACTTCCAAAAAATAAAGAATCAATCCCTTTCATGTCTATAATGGAATTGGCAGGGCTGATCAAATCCAGGCAATTATCTTCCGTGGAACTGACTGGGATTTACCTTGAAAGGATTAAAAAACACGACCCAAAACTTCAGTCATTTATTACAGTGACAGAGGATTTGGCTTTGTCACAAGCAAAAAAAGCTGATGAAGAAATCGCAGCAGGAAAATACAAAGGACCACTCCACGGGATTCCCTATGGTATCAAAGACCTGGCATCAGTGCCTGGTTATCCCACTACTTGGGGGGCTGCACCATACAAAGATCAGGTAATCAACCAAACAGCTACAGTGGCAAAGAAACTGGAGGATGCCGGTGCGGTGCTTTTGGGAAAATTGGTTTCAGGAAGTCTTGCACGAGGCGATGTGTGGTTTGGGGGCAAAACCAAAAACCCATGGGATTTGACTCAAGGCGCAACCGGTTCCTCAGCCGGATCGGGATCTGCTACTGCGGCGGGTTTGGTCGGCTTTTCGATAGGCACTGAAACCCTCGGATCGATCGTTTCTCCCTCCACAAGATGCGGGGCCACAGGATTGAGACCGACTTTTGGAGCTGTGAGCAGATCTGGATTTATGACGCTTTCATGGAGCATGGACAAAGTGGGACCAATCTGCAGGAATGCTTCTGATTGTGCCATCGTGTATGACTATATCCGGGGACAGGATGGTATGGACCGTTCAGTTCAGAATGTTGGGTTTGATTATTTGGAAAAACCAAACATTGGGGCTTTGAAGGTCGGATATTTCTATAGTCAATTTGAATCCGATACCAGCCAAAACCACATACATAACGAACGGACTTTGGCTGAATTCAAAAAAATGGGAATCATCCCCGAAAAGGTAGCCTTGCCGGAAAAATATCCTTTCGGTGTTTTTGATATCATCCTCCGCGCTGAGTCAGGGGCTTTTTTTGACGAATTGATATTGTCGGGAAGAGATAGTCTGATGGTGGAACAGGATAAAAATTCGAGAGCCAACTCCCTAAGACAATCGAGGTTTATACCAGCCGTGGAATATATCCAAGCCAACCGGCACAGGAGAATGTTGATAGAAGAATTGCATGCCTTGATTAAAGATTATGACGTCATCATCTCGCCGACTTTTGGTGGAAGACAGATGCTCATCACCAACCTGACCGGGCACCCTGCACTGAGTTTGCCAAATGGATTTGACAAAAAAGGAAGACCTACAAGTATTACTTTGGTGGGGAATTACTTTGGGGAGGGAAAAATATTGGCATTGGCTGAGGCATATCAGCAACGGCACCAATACCATGGAAATGTGCCAAAAGGGATAGACA
>JBBRFK010000440.1:0-2305 GCA_038224435.1 Cytophagales bacterium
AAACCTACCTGTCTGTATTTGAATTCACCGGGATTGAAAGTATTGTCCCCGGCTTGGGTACCTACGTTGTCAGATCCTCTCCAGAAGTAGTAAGCAGACCCGTTAAATTCGTTGGTACCGCTTCTTGTTACAGTGTTGACACCTGCACCGGTAAAGTTACCCTGTCTTACGTCATAAGGAGCGACATTGACGGAGATTTGTTCGATCGCATCCAAAGAGATTGGGGATACTCCGGTTCTATCACCAGGCTGGCTTCCAAGACCAAATGAGTTGTTGAAATAGGATCCATCGACAGTGATGTTGTTCAACCTGCTGTCCTGTCCTCCAAAAGAGTTCCCATTTGCCTGCGGTGTCAATCGGGTAAAATCAGCGATTCTACGGGAAATGGTTGGCAATTTGTTGATGGTTTCGTTACTTATGGCAGTGGTAGCACCTGTCCTGTCGGAGCTGAATACTGCGTTTTTGTCGCCTGTTACGATTACCTCAGCCAATTCCTCTCCATCACCCAGCATGGTGACGTTGACGTTGGCTGCAATACCCAAACTCAAAAATACACCTTCTGTGGTTTGAGTTTCAAAACCGATAAAAGATACTGATAACGAGTAAGGCCCACCAACCCTCATTCCGGGGATGGTATATCTGCCTTCAATGTTGGTCACTGCGCCATACCTTGTTCCTGAAGGCACGTGTGTGGCCACGACATTGGCACCGGGAAGGGTCTCCCCGCTCTTTTCTACTACCCTGCCAGTCATACTGGAGGTGGATACTCCTTGCGAATAAGCAATGCCTGTAGCGAATACAAGCATGATGACCGCAAATAAACTTTTTAGTAATGATTGCCTCATAATTTTTGTTTTTGTGGAAAATTGAAATTATAAAATTCGGGGTTGGTTATTTTTTCCGACACAAATGTATGGGAGAAGGGCAAGGAATTTTTTTTAATATTGTTAAGTTTTAACAAACTTTCACAAGAATACTTAACATATTCATAACATTAAAATCGGAAAGAGGTTTTTTTTTAACCTAGTTTTTGCATTTCGTTGCGTTTTAATGCAGTTCAGGTCATTTTTACAGGAACAGAATTTTGCCCCGAATCCCAATGTTAAAAAAATATGAAGAGAATGATTTAGGATGCGTTTATGTAAAATGTCAGAACATAAGTGTATAACTTGGTTATATTTCACAGTGAAAAAATCTGGTTTCTATGAAAAACAAAAACATACTTTGGCTCTATTTATTCTTATTTGCAGGGATTCTTGACATAGTTTTTACGGCAAACGGTGAATTTTCTACCAGGGTATTTACCAAGCCTCTGATAGTAATTGCATTGTGGGGATTTTTTATTGTTTCGAGCAAAGAGATAAAAGGATCGATATTGAGAAAAACCATCAGTGCTGCTTTGGTTTTTTCTTGGTTGGGAGATGTGCTGCTGATGTTCCCGGATTTATTCCTTTATGGTTTGGGCGCATTCCTGATGGCTCACATCTGCTACATTATTGGGTTTAAAATCGCCCAGACCAATCCTTTTGCCATCGGGACGGTAAATTTTCTAAAGCTTTTTCTGGTAAATCTCCCCATTTACATTTCTGCTGCCTTTGTATATTTTCTAATCAATCCTGGTTTGGGAGCCACAAAAATCCCTGTGGTGATCTACCTGATCGTGATCGTGATGATGGTGACCACCGCTAGGGAGCGTTTTGGCAAGACAAATGCGGTGAGCTTTTGGCAGGTTTTTATCGGTGGCGTGTTTTTTATGGTTTCGGACGGGATTATGGCCATCAACAAATTCTATAATCCCTTTCCTGAATCAGATGTCATTGTGATGGGTACTTATATCATCGCCCAGTTTTTGATCGTCAGGGGGATTTTGGCACATCTAGACAGTGTCGCCAAAATCAGTCCTACATGAAAAATTATGATTCTGGGTAATTCTTCCAATGGCCGATTTCATGGTTCATACTGAATTTTCGGAGGACGCCTAAAACGCCAAAAAAGGTTTACGTGCTCCAGTCAATATCAAAAAGTATCCAACCCGCCTACGGCAGGCATCAGTCAGTATCAAATTAGTCAAAGTGAAGCATCAAAATATTTTTAAACCCTTCCCATGATATCAGCATAGCTGATTCCCATGTGGCTGTTGTCATATACCGCTTTTCCATCTTTTACCAAGATGATCTGCGGA
This sequence comes from Cytophagales bacterium, assembly GCA_038224435.1. Taxonomy (GTDB): domain Bacteria; phylum Bacteroidota; class Bacteroidia; order Cytophagales; family Cyclobacteriaceae; genus Cognataquiflexum. The sequence goes on from JBBRFK010000440.1 coordinate 2,183, forward strand.
GACTCATGGTATACTTTTAATTCCTTCTCTATCTGATTGGACACATCCCGGTGGCGGATCAAATCCAAATAATAAGGGGTGACTTTTTCTGAGTCTTCTTTTTTCCAGTTTCTCTTCAACCTG
>JBBRFK010000441.1:0-2292 GCA_038224435.1 Cytophagales bacterium
GTTTTGAGGAAATTTCTTCTGTCTTTCATATTTTTGGAGGTGTTGGTTAAAAGTAAATTCTTTATAGACTCTATTCTGCCATTGAAGGGAATTTTGAGGTCTTAAATGGTCGGAATACGGAAGACCGGTATTACCTTGACATTGTCTGCAATGACGTGGGATGGTACGATGGTGATGCTCGCAGCGATGGCGGCTGCCGAGCCTATAAATTCCCTTCTGTTGATTTTATTCGATTGATCCATTGGGCTTAAGTTATTGATAGTCAATAATTTAGTCGGATGGAATCAAATAAACAATATTGGATTGATGATGGAAAAATATTAGTCTTGATATATTGAAAAATTATTAAATAGGGAACCCTATTTTATCTTCAAATCAGTAGGATTTTGCCTGACATCCCAAATATAATGAACCAATATTGTATCAGATTTTATTTCATAATAGATAATATAGTCTCCCACAATGAGTCCTCTTACACCTACCAAATCAGAATTAACACCTATTTCAGGTTGCTTTTTTAGAAGATTAAGCTCTTTGGAAAATCTGGAAAATAATTTTTTGGAATAATCAGTATTTCCATTTCTCAGAGCAAAAAAATCAAGAATCTGAAAAAGTTTGATTTTGGCCCGGTTAGACCAAATTATTTTTCTTTTAGCCATTTGTCAAATTCAACTTCAAGTTCATTTTGATCAACAAATTTTCCCGCTTCAATTTCTTTCCTAGACTCGAAAATTTCCAATTTTTGTTCTTCGGACAATAACATCACCTCAGATTCAACTTTGGAATCGAGGATGGTTTTGATTGCCTTCAAAAACTGTTCATCATTGATTTCTTCAATCCTTTGAACCAATATCTTTTTCAATTCCGCAGTTTTCATATTTTGAATCTTAACAAATGAAAGGTAACAAAATTCAAAGGTAATTTCAACTTCCAAATCAATTGAAGATAGGTTCAGGACTCAGAATTCTGCAAAGAATTACTTGAAACCACCTTAGCCTTTCCCTTCAACCCAAACAACGGCCTCACCCAATTCCACCTCCTGATGCCGAATTCATAAATCAGCCAGGCAAATCCAAAAGTGCCGATGGACATCAATGCTAATTTCAAAAATAGTCCCATTTCCACATGCATCAGGTAATATCCCAAAGTGACAATAATCGTCTGAGGGTGGATATAAAAAGGATAAACTGCCTCGTTGGCATAGCTGAGTTGGGCACTTGGTTTATTGAGATAAGCGGCCGCATAGCCAACCAATACCAAAATCCAAGCCCACAAGTTTACAACTTTGAAAAGCGCTTCTATAAAGTGAACAAGGGTAGAATCTTCATACATCTGCCTCAATCCAACCATCAAGGTAAACCCCACCAAACCCACATAGAGGTATTTCCTGCGGTTTTCCTGAACTATTTTCCAAAAGATTTCTCTGACTGATACTAGCAAAAAACCATAGAAAAAGAAGGTAATGAAATTGATGAGATTGAACCAGTCCCCGACCAATGCATGGGTGGATTCGAAGAAGGGTTCGACCAATGATTCCCAGACATAAAGCGGAATCACCAACCAAAAAAGCCCAAACGGTTTAGCTGCAAGTTTTCTCGTCAATCCTAAAATCCCGGCTTGAGGATGGTCCCTGAGATACAAAAAGACCGGAATCAAAATCAAGGAAAACAACAACAGATAGGGCAAAAACCAGAGGTGGTGCCAAGAGAAATTACCTTCGGGATAGATGCCGGTAAAAGCTTGGGAAGGCCAAAAATCAAAATATCCACCACCAAACTGACCCTTGTCCAAGCGCTCAAAATAAACCTGAGGGGGAACAATCAGGATAATCCCCGCTATCAAAGGAACCAACAACCGCATGATCCTTTCTTTTGCAAAGGTACCGCCACTCCGTTTGGACAAAGCATAAAATGTACCCATTCCCGAGATCACAAACAGGATGGGCAGACGCCATTGGTTGACAAACAGCATCGGCCAACGCAAGTTGGGATAGATGATGTCATTCTTGATGTGCCAACCCCAAGGGACAAAAAACATTCCTACATGGTAAAATATCAACAATCCAAAGACGATGACCCGTAGCCAATCCAAATCGTATCTGCGCATTTCTTTTCTTTTGGTCAAATGTAGAAATCAAAAAAGAGATAAAATGGGCCTTGGGATGGCTGTCAAGGTTTTGTGATGAATTACAAAGCTTAGACTTTGATCCGGCTTTCAAACAAAGGAATCATTCCCCTAGAAACCGGAATCGGTTCGGGGTGATGCTTTAAATGCAACTGATAACCTTGGGCA
>JBBRFK010000442.1:0-2244 GCA_038224435.1 Cytophagales bacterium
ATATCAATGGCTCCAAGCATTTCCTGTGCTTCTTTGAATTTTGGATCTGCATCAAATAGACTGAGCTGATAATTGCTTTTCGGCATGTCTTTTATCCTGTCTTTTGATGCATTCATTTCTTTGTCTTTTTCCAGATACCCCATGATCTCGGATGCTCTTAACACAACCGGGTTTGGCATTCCAGCCATCTGGGCTACGTGGATTCCAAAACTATGCTCACTTCCCCCTTCTTTTAATTTCCTCATGAAGATGACCTTGTTTCCGACTTCTTTCACTGATACATTGAAATTTTTGATCTTCGGAAAATCACCTGCAAGCTGGTTTAGCTCGTGGTAATGAGTTGCAAATAGGGTTTTTGCTCTGAATTTTGGGTGATTGTGCAAAAACTCTACAATCGACCAAGCGATGGATATCCCATCATAGGTGGAAGTCCCCCGGCCGATTTCATCCATCAATACGAGACTTCTGTCGGATAGGTTGTTCAAAATACTCGCTGTTTCTGTCATCTCAACCATAAAAGTTGATTCTCCTTTGGACAGATTGTCCGAAGCTCCCACCCTTGTAAAAACCTTGTCAATGATCCCTATCCTGGCATAGGAGGCAGGCACGAAACTACCCATCTGCGCCATAAGGACGATCAATGCAGTTTGCCGGAGTAAGGCTGATTTACCTGCCATGTTGGGCCCTGTGATGATGATGATCTGTTGGCTTTCATTGTCCAAATAGATATCGTTGGGCACATATTCCTCTCCAACCGGAAGCTGGCTCTCGATGACCGGATGCCTTCCGTCTTTGATTTCCAGAGAATCGGTGTCTGAGATTTTCGGCCTGCAGTATTTGTTTTTTTTTGCAACCAAAGAAAATGAAAGCAAACAGTCCACCGTGGCCAATATCCTTGCATTTTGCTGAATCTGGCTGACATACTCCGAAGCATCCATGACAAGTGCCAAAAAATACCTTTGCTCAATCGACAGCATCCGGTCCTCTGCATTCAGGATTTTTTCCTCATATTCTTTCAGTTCAGGTGTAATGTATCTTTCTGCATTGACTAGTGTCTGCTTTCTGATCCACTCCTGCGGCACTTTGTCCTTATGGGAATTGGTGACTTCAAGGTAATACCCAAACACTTTATTGAAAGCTACTTTGAGTGAGGAAATCCCGGTATTTTGTGTTTCCCTGTGCTGAAGTGAAACGAGATAGTCTTTGCCTGTATTGGCCAAATCCCTGTATTCATCCAATTCGACGTCCACACCTGACTTGATGATCCCTCCCTGATGGAGGAGCATGGGCGCATCTTCCTGAAGTTCTCTTTCAATTTTGTCCAATAAAAACTCACATGGACTGATCTGATCGGAGAGTTTTTTGAGAGAACCGTTTTTGGAGTTTTTCAATATCCCTTTGATAGGCAAGGTGTTTTTCAATGCCCTTTTCAACTGGTTCATTTCTCGGGGATTGATCCTTCCGACAGCAACTTTTGAAATCAGCCTTTCCAAATCCCCGATATGCTTCAGATGGCCAACAATCTCCTCGCACAAGTCAGGTGATTCAAAAAAATAATCCACCACTTTCAGCCTCTCTTCTATAGGTTCTTTCTCTTTGAGGGGAAGAACCATCCATTTTTTCATCATCCTAGAGCCCATAGGGGTAATGGTCTGATCAAGGATATTGATCAGGGGAACGCCTCCGTCTTGCTGGGAATAAACGAGCTCAAGGTTCCGGATGGTAAATTTATCCAACCACACATACTTTTCCTCTGCGATTCTCGATATAGATAGAATGTGTTTTACCTCTTTGTGTTCGGTTTCTTCAAGATAATATAATATCGCTCCTGCGGCAATGGTCCCATGTTCAAGGTTCTCTATTCCAAAACCTTTCAGGTTTGCCGTGGAAAAATGACCGGTAAGCTTTTCATATGTATAGTCGAGCTGAAAAACCCAATCCTCGCAATGGAAGGTAGTAAATTGGTCTTTGAGTATTTCCTGCGCCTTTGCTCTTGCCGCTTTGGAATAGATCACCTCCGACGGACTGAAGCTCTGTAGCAGCTTCTCAATGTAGGATTGGGAGCCTTCAGAACACATAAATTCCCCGGTGGAAAGATCCAAGAATGCGATGCCAAGAATATCTTTCCCAAAATAAACCGAGGCGAGGTAATTGTTTTTTCTTTTGTCAAGGACATTGTCATTGAATGAAAGACCCGGAGTCACAAGCTCGGTCACTCCCCTTTTGACTATTCCCTTGACATCT
>JBBRFK010000443.1:0-2232 GCA_038224435.1 Cytophagales bacterium
GGATGGGGAAATGATTTCCCAATCCGGTCAGGGAATTGTAAGCTGGATTTCTATTGACTCCCGAAATATCCTGGAGCCTTCAAAAACACTTTTTGTGGCGCTCAAAGGAGCAAAGTTTGACGGGCATGAATTTATCAAAACGGTCTACGGGGAAGGCGTTAAGTTTTTTTTGGTTGAGAAAGGTTACCAAGTCTCAGACCTTTTGACGAGGGACTGTACCTTCATCGCTGTGGATAACCCCCATCAGGCCTTACAGCAATTGGCAGCCTATGAAAGGTCTTTATTTTCCAAACCTTTGATAAGTATCACAGGAAGCAATGGGAAAACGATCGTCAAAGAATGGCTTGGGCAGGTTTTGGGACAAAAATATGCTGTGGCAAAAAGCCCCAAAAGCTACAACAGTCAGGTGGGTGTTCCTCTTTCCATATTCGGAATAGAACAAAACCATCAGGTAGCCATCATGGAGGCAGGAATTTCGAGTCCAGGAGAAATGGAAAAACTTGAGGCCATACTTAAACCACAGATAGGGATTTTTACCAATATCGGGACTGCACACGAGGAGGGATTTCAATCGCAAGATCAAAAGTTGGCTGAAAAAGCAAAGCTTTTTGAAAAAAGCGAATTCATCATTTACAGAAAAGAACACGACAAAATCCATGGATTTCTTTCTTCAAAATTTGATCAAACCAAACTCATCTCTTGGTCGGATACTGCTGGATCTGATTATACATTGTCTGTCAAAAAGGATTCAGACAAATCCAAAATACTATTAATAAAGCCTGATTTAGGCGTTTTCACATTTTCAGTTCCCTTTTCAGACCAGGCCTCTTTGGAGAATATCCGCCATGTGATCGTGGCCTCGCTTACATTGGGACTTGGGGAAAGCCTGATTCAGGAAGGACTCAACCACCTCAAAGCTGTGGAGATGAGGCTTACCCTGAAACCCGGAATAAATGATTGCCTCATCATTGACGATACTTATAACAATGACCTGGCAGGCTTGAGATTAGCCCTTGACTTTATGGCTGCCCAAAGGCCTAAAAGGAAGAAAGTCATCATTTTATCAGATATGCTGCAAGTCGGAAATGTAGAAGCAGTATACAGGGAAGTCGGGAACCTCCTGACCCACCACCAAATCGACTTTCTGTTAGGTGTCGGAGAAAAAATTTCAGCCGTCAAAAATAGCTTTGAGGGTAAAGCAGTCTTTTTCCCCGATACCGAAACCCTGCTTCCACATATCTCCCAAGAAGATTTTGAGAATGATTTGATCTTGGTTACGGGAGCAAGAAAATTCGGATTTGAGGTAGTAGTCAACAGGCTGCAGCAAAGGATCCACGGGACAACATTGGAGATCAACCTGAATGCCCTGACTCATAACTACAATTTTTACAAAACCCAACTTCTCCCTACCACCAAAGTCATGGTCATGGTGAAGGCATTTGCCTACGGTGGTGGGGCGGCCGAAATCGCCAATCACCTCCAACAGTTGAGGGCAGACTACCTGTCTGTGGCTTATACTGACGAAGGAGTTGCACTGAGGGAAGAAGGAATCAGGCTGCCGATTATGGTGCTCAATCCTGTTCAAGAATCATTTATCCATTTAGAAAAGTTTGATTTGGAACCTGTCGTGTACAGCCTCGATTTTTTTCAGCAATTGGGAAAGTTTTGTCAAAATAGAGATATCCACATGAAAATCCACCTGGATATGGACACCGGTATGCACCGGCTTGGATTTGAAGAAGAACATATTCCACGGTTACTTTCACTGATCCAAAGTTATCCACAATTGCACATAGCAAGTCTTTATACCCATTTGGTAGGCGCAGACGAACAAATCCATAGGGAGTTTTCTTTGGAACAGTTACGCACTTTTGTCACCATGTGCGATGCCATCTCCCCAACTTTGGATTATCAGCCAATGAGGCATGCCCTAAATTCGGCAGGAATCATACAATTTCCGGAGTATCAGATGGACATGGTCCGCTTGGGAATCGGATTATACGGGGTCGAAGTCTCGGGAAAATATGAAACCCGTCTTAAGCCCATCAGTACGTTAAAAACCACCATTTCCCAAATCAAATCCGTTCCCAAAGGCCAAACCATCGGCTATAGCAGAAAAGGTAAAATGGAAGAAGACGGAAAGATTGCTACCATCGCTTTGGGCTATGCTGACGGCTATGACCGGAGATTCAGCAACGGTAAAGGTTTTGTCTTGATTCACGGAAAAAAGGC
>JBBRFK010000444.1:0-2230 GCA_038224435.1 Cytophagales bacterium
GCCACTAATTCCGGAACCAATTACAATTGCATCAAACGTATTTTCCATATCAGATAATTATTATTCGTAACGTAATGATTCGATCGGATCCAGTTTACTTGCTTTTCTGGCAGGAAAATAACCTGAGGCAAGTCCAACAAAAATGCATATCCCAAAAGAAACAAATATCCAAATCCACGGAATCAAAAACCCTCCAGGCCCAATGAGATTAGCCACCACATTTCCGATCCCAATACCTAAAATCACACCTAAAATTCCGCCCAATATACAGATTACAATGGATTCGATGAGGAATTGCTGCCTGATTCTGAGCGGTGTGGCACCTAGCGCCTTTCTGATTCCTATTTCCCTTGTTCTTTCTGTTACCGAGACCAACATGATATTCATCAAACCAATTGCTGCGCCCAAGAGGGTAATAAAGCCGATTCCAAAACCACCGACTCTAAGATATCCTGCTACTTCTTCCAAGCTCTCCCCGACAGATTGGCTTTTGACCAATTCAAAGGAATCTTCTTGGCCTATCTTGTCCTGACGGATTTTTCGCATCATGCCTGTTGCCTGTCCCATTTCATATTCAAGTTTTAAGGGATCTGATCCACTGGCGGTAATCGAATACCTGAAACTTCCTCTCTCGTCGAGTTTACTTGCATTTTCTACCGGAATAAAAATCGCCCGGTCTGCCCCTGATCCACCGCCGACACTTCCCTGCTTCTCAAGTATCCCGACAATTGTATATCTTCTGCCAAAAACAGTAATGTAATCGTTCAGCGGATCTTCATTTTTTTCAAATAGCGTTTCGACAATATCAAGACCTATGATGCAGACATTATTGCCATAGCGCACTTCGGTATTGCTGAAATTCCTGCCTTTTTCAATTTTTAATGCCTTCATATTAAAATAAAGGTCATCAACGCCGGTTACCCTTACATTCGGATTTGTTTTTTTTGATCCTCTCTTGACTTCAGCAGAGCCGGAAACACTTGAAAAAATAGTAGAGGGACCCGTTATATTGAATTCTTCCTGAAATTTCAATGCTTCTTTGTACCTAACGATCGGGTAATTTTTTTCAGAAACTCCTTGCTGTACACCCCTGCCACCGGAAAAGCCTTTTGATCTGACATCAAAATTGTTGGCTCCCAGCCCTGAAAAGCTGTCCTCAATCTGGGCTTTGATGCCATCTATGGCAGTCAGCATCCCCACGAGGGACATGATGCCTATGGCAATGATAGTTCCTGTCAGCACTGTCCTTAGCAGGTTGACTTTGACTGACCTGAGGGCTTCCTTAATATTTTCGAGCAGATTCATGATTTGTACGAATTAGAACAATTTCAATAATGTATTCCGAAATGCAATTTTAATAATAAGCATAATGATGACAAAAAAGGATACAAACTGAAAATAATTTCTGTTAAAAATCCTTTCATTCCAAATGGAATCCTTCAGTGCATTCTGTCTCCCCTGATTTCGACGTTTTTGACCACTTCACCTTCATACGTCAGCCATTCTTTCCACCTTGCATTGACGATTTCATTGTCTTGGTATCTCCTTGCGAGATCAATGAAATTCACAAAATGCCCAGCCTCTGAAATCATCAATTCATAGTAGAATTTTTTCAGTTCTTCGTCTTGGATTTCTTTGGATAAAAGCTTGAATCTCTCACAGCTTCTGGCCTCAATCAGGGCATTCATCAATAAATATTCGGTCAGCTGCTGCACTTTGCCTCCACCTTTTCTTACAAACTGGCTAAGCTTGATTACATATTCGTCTTTCCGGGGTTTGCCGAAAGGAATTCCCCGCTTCCTGACTTGCTCCATGACCATTTCAAAATGGCTCCATTCTTCCGCTACTACCGGAGTCAATGTATCCACCAAGTCAGTGAACTCATGGAAGTTAACAATCAAAGAAATACATGATGACGCCGCCTTTTGCTCACAATAGGCATGATCGACCAAAATATCACCAATATTCATCTGGGCAATATTGGCCCATCTTGGATCTGTGGGAAGCTGCAAATGTAGCATTTTCTGTTTTGTACTTTCTTCCCAGGTCATCATCAATCAAATAAAGGCCAACTGATTCCGATGTCGAGGGCTCTTCTCAAACCGGTAAAATACGGTGTGACAAAATAGCCCGGTTGGTTCATCATGTTCATGTTGATATGGTTCATTCTCACCAAAATCCTTGTCCTGTTGATTCTTGCATTGAAGAAAAAATCAATGACCGGATAGGC
>JBBRFK010000445.1:0-2217 GCA_038224435.1 Cytophagales bacterium
TAGGTGATTTCCATGCCGCTGCTTTCTGCAGCTTCGATGAAACCGTCAAGATACACTTCTGTTTCCCCTGACTTGCCTTCATAGCTGACTTCCAGAAACTTGCCTTCAAGCTCGATTTCTTTGATTGCTTCGAAGGTTCCTTCGTAGTCTTTGGTCACGGTTTTCTCCGGTGTAAAGCAGGACACCAAGAGAAAACCGGATACCAAAAGCATTCCTATTTGTAATCCCAATTTAGACTTTGTCATTTGGATTGGTATTGATGGTCGGAAAGAAATTGCTGTTGTTGGACATCATGGACAAAGTCTCATGGGCCACTTTGATATTGAATTCGTAAGCAAGACTCTTGTAATTGACCAAGTCCACGATGGTACCGATAAAGCACAATCCAAGGGTCAGGATATAGAGGATACCCAATCCGATCTGTCCGAGGATAAAGCGGTGGAGACCTGCGAATCCGAAGAAACCGAGCAGACAAAGGATCAATACCATTTGGTTGTCTTTTCTTCTGGCGCGATAAACTTGGGCAAAGAGGTTTGCCTGATCGTCATCCATGTTTTTCAGGATTCCCTGAATGTAACCCAATTCCATACCTTCAAGCTCCGGAAGGTGTCTCAATACATTAGCCATAGTAGTTAGTAGTTTTTAAGTGTCTGATTAATTCAAAAATGCGGAAACCGATCACACCAAAGGCAAACATGGCAAGCGGATGCATGGACCATGATGCTGCGAATTCCCCTTTGGTCAGCAGACTCATGGCCCGTCCCAATCCACATCCCGGACACCAATGGAAGCCTAGGTTCTCCAATGGGCAAAGGGTGAAATGTTGGGCGCCATAAGGGTCTATCAACAGGATCCCGATGAGGGCTCCGATCCAAAAGACCAATTCCAAAGGGAATGTACGGATGATGCTACCGATTCTTTTCATTTGGTACTCAAAGTACGAAAAGAATGCCATAAGGAAAAAGGGTCTTTTTAACCTAAATTAACGTGTTCTGAAAATGTCCTGACACGCACACGGACAAAAAAGTGTTCGGTTATGAACGCCTGTGAACCGGGATATTCAAAGTCAGTTCCTTTCCAAACCTGGTTTTGCTTTGTTCCAAAAACTGATTCCTTGTCTTTTGGTAGGATGGCTTTCCCCCGCTTTGCTTCAAAAAGTTCAGATCCAGCACCAAAGCATAGACACCTTTGGGAAGTTTGGCTTTTTCTTGGATGCCCAAAACAGTAGCGACTTCCTTTCCTACAAAATAAGCGACCAGCGTTTCAGAGAGTGATGAAATGGTCGAATCAGGGATGGATTTTTCATAAAAACCCAGCAGCGACCTGATCAAAATTTTCCCTGCCTCAGAGGTTTTGACATGGCGTTTGCGGATGAGTTTCTCCAGTTCAAAGGATTCCTTGGCATTTTCCGGCCAATATTCAATTTCAATCCCCAAGTAGTGGCCGATGATTTTCCAATAATGCAAAACAGCTTCATGCATCTCCGTACCCGGAAAACGGTTGAGCTTTTCCATTCCCCTCATCACCAACAAGCTGAAGGCAAGGTTGGTCCCGATCATGTCCTCCTGATTGATCGGCAAACCCCAATCCGGATTCCAGTCTTTGGCATAATGCGAGACGAAGTAGCGGCTGAATGCATGGATCAACCTGACTTTGGCGATGGTCAAGAGGGATCGATTTTCACCAAGAAATGTACCGGGCACAAAACAGTCCAAAAGAAAAAGAGCTGTTTCGGACAAGCGCATCCCCACTTCCTCGGTAATCCTTTTGGAGCGTACAAGCACCTCTGCCCCATCTGCGAAAGCATAACAATAAGGCAAAGAGTAAAATCCCAACATCGAGAGGTAGAGATTCCCTTCCTTGTCAAAAAAGTCTTGGGCTGTTTTGACTTTATTGGGGGAAATAAAATCAGGACCTTGGAGGAAGAAATGGAAAAAGGGTTTCAATTCCTGAGGAAAAGAAACCAATTCGCCCTCAGAAGGCAATGCTTTCAAAGCATTGATTTTCTCACACCAATCCGGTTGGCTTACCAAAAAAATAACGGCTTCGTCAGCCAAACTGTCCCCTACCGATCTAAGACTTTCGAGATTTTTATTGGTATATAAACTTAATTTTCCCACGTTTGTCTAACTGCCATTTTGTATTTTAGTTTCCGAAATGTAAAGTATATGTATCCAAAATTTCGAATTACCCTCCTTATCCTGTTTATTTCCCTGT
>JBBRFK010000446.1:0-2214 GCA_038224435.1 Cytophagales bacterium
AATTGCTCAAATAGTTTCTCGTTGGTATCTCTGCTGCTGAAGCTTCCCGCATTGACGAATACCGTCCCGCCAAAGGTTTCCTTGCTTCGCTGTAAAGGAAAGCGGTATTCTGCCTCGGAGTAGACCATACTTTCGCCTCGGAATCTACCCTGTGCATAGGCACGTCCTGACCTGCCAAACATGTCCCAACCGATAGAAGGCAGGTTCATATAGGGAAGATTTCCTGAAACCAAAAAGTTGCCATATCCCCAAACCGCAATAAGGTGCCTTTTCCTGCTTTCACTCAAGTTGAAATAATGCCTGTAGTCCATCAAAAGGGTACTTGAAGATTGGTCAGAACCCATGAAAGTGGGGTTGATTTTGTAAGAAAGCAAAGCAAAGTTTTTTTCGTAAGGAGAGACTACATTATCACGGTTTTCCATGATGGCATTTAGGGTAATCCCTGACAAGATATATTTTTCAGTAGAAAACCCACGGGCCAAGTTGTAGGAATCATGGGAAAACTCGAGTAAGGGAGCGTTTTCCTCACTTGAAAAGCTGTTGATCTTTGAATGTTGGTCGAAATGGTACCCCATTCCCAAATAAAACTTAGAGTCTCCGATCCTTCTAAGGACTGTTTCATAAAATCGGATCAGGTTGAAATCCATCTGCTGCTTTCCTCGCCAGACTCCAGGCTTAGCCGGATCTTCACCAGGTTCATTCGGTGAACTGCTACCCAGTCCAAAAGTAGGCTGAGAGGTAATGAAATACCTCCAATCTCCGACGAGTATCCATTTATTTTTGTCCAAAAAGATGTTGCTTCTAGAGCTGAATATCCATTGTTTTTTGGTGGTGTAGAGGAAGTTGCCGACGACATTGGACATTCTGGTATCTGCCGGATTTCCCATATACCAGGTGGCTGAGGGTGCTAGGCCAAACATCCAACCATTCGCAGGGTTAGAGCCGATAGCAGGAAGGGGAACCCACCGGAATTCATGGATTTTATTGGGTTTGTACTCAGTGGAATCTTGGGCTTTCAATCCCTGAAAGGTGGCAAAGAATAGGATGATGATTGAAAATACCTTCATAGATTTGTGATTAAGGTGGATGGTTTGGAGTATTTATTTTCTAAAATCACACGTTGACTGCTATTTACATGAAGCAACGGGATAATGGTCTACGGTGAAATACAAAAACCGGTACAGCTTGACTGAATGTATGAATAATTTTCACAAATGGAAAACCAGCAGCAATCGAGGTTGGTATAGGTGTAAAAAACCCTCCGGCTTCCGCTTTATTTCCCGTCGGCCACACACCTGAATCCCACATTGGAAGTGCCACTGTCGTATGAGTGTCCCTGCCGGGCTGAAGGCCGGTAATTAATGCAATAATCATCAGCGCATAAAAAGGAACCACCTTTGATAACTTTTTCCATAGCATATGGATTGTCAGGATTGTAGCATTTGCTGACCGCACTATCCAGCGCTGGCGCATCTCCGGAAATCCTTAAAAAAGAAGCCGCGTCGAACCAATCACCGGTCATTTCCCAAACATTGCCAATAATGTCATAAAGACCATAAGGATTTGGAGGGAAGTTTTTGACAGGAGCTGTGCCCAAAAAACCGTCTCTGCCTTCATTAGAATTGGGAAAAACACCCTGAAAGGTATTGGCCATAAATTGACCGTTTGGCTTGAAGTCAACTCCCCATGCATACCTTTGGTTTTCTTTACCGGCTTTGGCGGCATATTCCCATTCTGCTTCAGTAGGCAGCCTTTTTCCTGCCCACCTTGCATAAGCTTCCGTATCTTCAAATGCCACATGCACGACTGGATGGTTTTCTTTTCCCTTGAGATCGCTCTCGGGACTTTCCGGATGTTTCCAATTTGCACCTACTACCCATTTCCACCAAAGACTGAGGTCATTGGATTGGGTAGAAACAGATTGGGAGGGAGGTGAAAATACGAGAGAACCGGGAAGAAAATCCTTTTCATCAGGTTTTGGTGTGCCGGGGGGAACCTGCTTTTTCAACTCTTCCCAATCCAAAGGTCTTTCTGCGACTGTTACATAACCAGTTTCTTCCACAAATTTCAAAAACTGCGCATTTGTGACTTCGGTGGCATCCATCCAAAAACCATCTACCACTCTTTGGACAGCGGGTCTCTCGACATGATATGCTTCCTTTTCATTGGTACCCATCAAAAATTTACCTCCTTCAATCCAGACCATTCCTTCTT
>JBBRFK010000447.1:0-2210 GCA_038224435.1 Cytophagales bacterium
GACACTCCCGCGGAGGAAAGGCCGCACTTTGGGCAAGTGCCAACGACACCCGGTGGGCTATTACCATACCAAACGAATCCGGTTGCGGCGGAGCGGCTTTGTCTAGGAGAAAATTTGGAGAAACGTTCCAAGTCATCAATACCTCTTTTCCACATTGGTTCAATGACAATTTCAAGGCATTTAATGGGAAGGAAGAATTGCTGCCTGTGGACCAACATATGTTGGTTTCTCTGATTGCACCACGTGCGATTTATTTTTCAAGTGCCAGAGAAGACCGTTGGGCAGACCCAAAAGGGGAGTACCTTTCGATCAAACTAGGAAGTCGGGTTTATGCATCGATTTATAGCAAAGACGTCAGTTTTCCTTTGGACTTTGAAGCGGTAAAAGAACCGGTTATTCAACCTTATGCCGGTTACCATATCCGAGAAGGCGAACATGATCTCACTTTGGAAGATTGGAAGAGATTTATGGATTTTACGGAATTGAACTTTGGGGGAAGAAAATAGTCTGCAGACCATGGTCCATAGTAGGCCATACTCTGGCTTTGCGTGAAATATTTTAACCTTTCTTTGTGCCTTCGTGTCTTGGAGGGATTTATTTTAGTTCTTTATTTTGCGGCTTGACGTATTTGCGAAAAACATATAATCCAGCCGCTGGACAAGCAGGATAAGAAATATATTTCCCCTTTGTGCCTTCGTGACTTTGTGGCAACTTTCTTAGTTTCTTACCTTTCGGCTTAGCGAATTGCGGGGAATAAATTGAAATATTCCTTTGTGCCTTAGTGCCTTCGTGGTAACTTTCTTAGTTTCTTACCTTTCGGCTTAGCGAATTGCGGGGGATAAATTGAAATCTTCTTTTGTGCCTTCGTGACTTTGTGGCAATTTTCCTAGTTTCTCACCTTTCTTCTTGGCGAATTGCTGGGAGTAAATTGAAATCTTCTTTAGTGCCTTCGTGACTTTGTGGCAATTTTCTTAGTTTCTTACCTTTCTTCTTGGCGACTTTGCGGGGAATAAATTGAAATATTCCTTTGTGCCTTAGTGCCGTGAGAATTTTTTACTTTGCGCCTTCGCGTCTTAGCAGGCTACTTTATGAAAAACCAAAAACACCTTTTCCAACTTCCAGAAGATATCCATTACCTGAATGGGGCCTATATGTCTCCCTTGCTCAGGTCAGTAGAAGAAATCGGGATTGAGAGTTTGATCCGAAAAAGAAATCCCACGGGCATCCAACCCAAAGATTTTTTTGAGAAGGCGGAAGTGCTCAAAGCTAATTTTGGAAAATTGGTGAATTGTCCGGCAGTGCAGGTCGCCATCATTCCCGCAGCTTCCTATGGTTTGAGCACAGCCATCAATAACCTGCCATTGGACAATGGAAACACAGCTTTAGTAGTATCTGAGGAATTCCCAAGTGGCTATTACGCCATTGAGAAATGGTGTAAAGACAATCGAAAAAACCTGAAAACCATTCAGGTTCCGGATTCATTGGACCATAGGGGGGAAAAATGGAATGAAAAAATCCTTGAGGCCATCAATGGGGATACAGCCGTTGTGGTCATGTCCTCGATCCATTGGACAGATGGGACGCTTTTTGACCTGAAGAGAATCGGTGCCAAATGCAAAGAACACCGCGCTTTGTTTATCGTAGACGGCACCCAATCTGTCGGTGCTTTGCCGATAGATGTCGAAGCCCTTCAGATAGATGCGCTTGTTTGTGCAGGTTACAAATGGCTGATGGGACCTTATTCGATCGGATTGGCCTATTATTCTGAGTTTTATAATCAGGGGATTCCTTTGGAGGAAACTTGGGTCAACAGAAGCAATGCCCAGAATTTCTCCGGTTTGACCAATTACGTGGATGATTATTCTCCGGGTGCAGGCCGCTACAATGTCGGTGAATATGGAAATTTTATCCTCCTGCCGATGATGAATGCTGCCTTAGAGCAGCTTTTGGAATGGAAAGTAGAAAATATCCAATCTTATTGTGATGAGCTGACTAGACCGTTGATTGCCTACTTGAGGGCAAATGGATATTGGATAGAAGAGCTTCCTTACTGACATACCTCATGCTATATTACCGGGTGACAGGTTACTTTAGCCTTCTTTATCAGCTATAAAAAAATAGAGCATAGTACATCCTGCAATCATAAAAACATCTTGCTACCACTGTAGCGAAACCTGCGATGATATCATCAAAGCTGATGGTAAGTCATT
>JBBRFK010000448.1:0-2208 GCA_038224435.1 Cytophagales bacterium
AAAAACTTCAGTTTGCTCGGAGGATAGTCGAAATAAAATAGCCCGAAGATTATCAAATTGGCCACTTGCACCCTCAGCCATGAATTTTGGTCATATTTTCGGGCCGAAACCAAAATCCTTTTTGGAATAACCCTAAATGAGAAATTCGTTTTTATTCGCCTTACCAACTCAAAATCCTCCATAAGGTCAAATTTTTCATCAAATCCCCCGAGGTTCTCAAACACACTTTTTTGGATAAAAAGGGTTTGATCTCCACCGCCGGAGAGAAGGCCGTTTAAGCCTGTAAACCAAGAGTTGATCCGAAGCATTTTTTTGGGCGAGTCAAAATCGTAGGCATAACAGCCTGCATGAACGCCTTCACTGATACTTGTTTTGATGTCTTCATAAAAAGTCAAAGCAATCCTCACATCTGCATGGACAAAATATAAAACATTCCCTTTGGCTATTTTGGCACCCCTGTTCATCTGTACAGCCCTGCTTTTGATCCCCGTATCAATATACCTGAACCCGATATCTTCAACCACCTGTTTTGTCCCGTCAATACTTCCTCCATCTACCACGATCACTTCCAAAAGATCTTTTTGGATTTCTTTTTGGAATAAAGGCAATAATTCTTTCAGGTTTTGTGCTTCATTCAGGACAGGAATGATGATACTCAATTTCATAAGATCCTCATTGGATTTTCCTTTTTACGACATAATTCTTAATGGGAGATTCCATCACCGCTTTTTCAAGCTTCCCATTGACATAGTAAAACCTGTTTTTATTGCCGTTTACATTGACTTCGTAATAATCCTTGTGCCTTGTAATCGGTATTACTAAGCCATATCCTTCGGCAATAAATTCTTTCACGTTTTTGGGTTCTTCAAAATAAAAAGAGGTAGAACTGAAAAAGAGCTTCTTTCTCACCTCAGTATCCAATTCGTATTTGTAATTGCGGGAAGTAACTTTATAATGGTCATTGACCCAGGTGATGATTGATCGGAAATTCCCTTTATTGGTTTTGGAATTGACTTCACTTTTGATGAAATGGTTGCCTTTGAAAACCGATGCTGCGTAGAGATCAAGTTCAATTTTTCCAAAAAACCAGAAACTTACCTTGCTTCTGAGGTCGATTTGGAAATCTTCCCCGGTCACTTTTTTAATTGCAGTCATCTCTCCGATTGAAATTCCTGCAATGGAAATATCATACTTTTGGATATCTTGGGCAATAAGACCCAAAGGGAGGAAAAACAACAAAAGAAATATTTGACATAGGCTTTTCATATTTTATTGCTTCTGAACCTGCCAAATTCCAAAATAAATATGATATAGGAAAATGATTTATTTCGGGAAAATTGTAGTCAAATCCTCCTCAGTGTCTATGTCTCGGAGAGTTTTCAATAATCCAAAACTGGTTTTGTGCAGATTTAACTTTTCTATAGTCTGAGCGGTCACTTCAGACGAACTCCATGGCATATTCTGAAAAAGAGATTCATTAAATCTGCACATTCCGAGTAAATAATATCCTCCATCCAAAGCAGGTCCGATTACAGCATCTTTTTGATCCAAAACACCAAACGCCTGTTCCAAAATTTCAGCGGAAATTTCGGGACAGTCGGTTCCGATGATGACGGTTTTTTGATATCCTAAGAGGAAAACTTCCTCAAAGGCCGCAGCCATGCGGTCGCCGAGATTTTGTCCTTTCTGTATTCTTTTGGTGACAGGAAAATGAAAACTTCTATCTCCGATTTCATCTGAGTAATAGACGAAAATATCGGAGCTTGACAGTTTGGCTACCTGACTGTAGGTCAAATCCAAAAGCATACGGTAGACATTCAGCGCTTTTTCCTCCCCTATTGTTACCGCAAGCCTACTTTTGACTTTGCCCAAAACTTCATTTTTTTGGAATACAATCAGGGCATTTTCCTTTTTCATATTTTTCAAAATTATAGTCAAAATATCAAGATCAAATGATTTCTTACAAATTTTGCTTTTTGATCTATGTATGAACGCTTCTTTACCAGTATCCAATAAAAAAACGCTTGAAGTCCAATTACAACTGCTGTGGTCTGTATTCAATGAATTATGGACGATTATCCGCACCAAAAGTGATCCGAAATAAACTTAGCGGCATCATTCTGAAACGGATCATAAATAGACCTAATTTTAGGCGATTTGATATCCGTTAGCTTACGAAGTCAACTTTATCAAAAAAGAGGGAATTGC
>JBBRFK010000449.1:0-2181 GCA_038224435.1 Cytophagales bacterium
TGGTTGCAGCGGTGGTTTCCTGGCTTGGTGAGAACCATTGTATCAAAAGGTCCAAAACCAGAATAAAAAAAGATAGGTCGTAATCTGACTGTAACCAATGAAAAAGGAAAGCCGAACGCACAACAGCCGTTTTGCAAAAGCAGGGGTTTCGTGCTTCTATGACAATCAATTGCTAAATCCAAGCTTTATGCATCCAATGAAGTTTAGTGCTTCGAAATCCGCTTCTTCGCCAAGCGCCAAAACGTCCCCGCCAATTATAACCTCCTCGCATAGATGCCACATCTGCAATACACAAACAAGAGAACTTAAAATTCCAAAATCGATAATAAAGGTGATCAGATTAATAAATGCAAAGTAAAGGTCAGAAATCACTCAAAAAATATCGGGGCAGAACAGGAAAAGCCAAAGAATGAATTAAATTTAAAAAAAACTAAAATGGAAAATTTATCAATGATTGCGCAACTCATTGTTGCTATTTCTGTTGTGATTGTATGGGTATTTCGTTTCGATAATATTGTGAAAGAATTTAAGCAATATGGCCTGAATGATTTGACGCGTACGGTTGTTGGGGCCACTAAAATAGCATTGGCAACATTGCTTATAGCAGGGATTTGGTATCCTTCGCTCGTTCTCATTCCGGCACTTTTGATGGCTTTCCTGATGTTGGGTGCACAATATTTTCACTTCAAGGTGAATAATCCGTGGCAAAAGCGTATTCCCTCATTGTTTCTTATGGTTCTAAGTCTTTTCATTGCTGCCGTCTCCCTTAATTTAATTGCCTAATGCGTTTACTGGAAGTTTTGATTGTTTTTTCGAGTCTCTCTTTTTTAGGTTACGGCATCGCTTATTTTTTATCTCCAAAAATGAAAAGTGAATTTGTTCGCTTTGGTTTGAGCGAATTTGGAACCCTTACAGCAATTTTAGAAATCGTGGGGGCTTTAGGTTTATTGATCGGCTTAATGTTCAATGATATTTTACTGGTGTCCTCAGGAGGCTTGGCTTTATTGATGTTTCTTGGTGTAATCGTCAGGCTAAAAGTTAAAGACGGTTTGTGGGCATCGTCACCTGCTATATTTTTTCTCGGTCTGAATGCATATATCTTTTATGAATCCATTATAATATTTTTGGATTAAAGAGCCTAACCTGCTTTTAAAGTATGCATAAAGGAAAGCCGGCTTCATTATATTTAGCATTACTTAAATCACAAAAAAATGAATGTAGGTATTTTACTGTTTGAAGAATTTGAAACGTTGGACGTTTTTGGTCCGGTAGAAATTCTAGGCCGTCTGAAAATGATTTTAAGATTAAATTCTATTCGTTAGCCGGTGGAGATATATCCAATAGTCACGGGGTTACGATTTTTACCAAGAAACTGGAAGAAATTGAAAACGGTGTTGACATTTTTTTGATTCCAGGTGGATATGGCACCCGGACAGAAGTTGAAAATGAGCCACTTTTGAAAGCCATCCGAGAAATAGCTGAATCAAGTAGGTATGTCCTCACGGTCTGTACAGGTACTTCCTTATTGGCAAAAACAGGATTGCTGGATTTTAAGAATGCAACAACCAATAAAATAGCCTTTGACTGGGTGATTACCAATGGTCCCAAAGTCAATTGGATAAGAAAAGCGAGATGGGTAGTTGACGGAAAATTCTATACCTCTTCGGGAGTAACTGCCGGAATGGACATGACCTTGGACTTTTTGAAAGATTTACACGGAGTTGATGTAGCAAGGCAGGTAGCAGAACAAATCGAATATGAATGGACAGAAGACAGCAAGAATGACAGTTTCTGTAAGTAAAATAGAAAAATAGGACACTTTTCTGCCGATGGGCGAATTTTACTTTCTTTTACGGGTGGAATCCTGGTATTTCGACATGATACCGGTAACATCTAGCCCACCGCCAAAGGCGCTTAACGATGACAGAACCAGTCTAAACAAAAACCATCTCCCACATGTTTTTTTGCTTTTCAGAGATGTCTTTGATAATGGCCTCAAAAATTTTAAGAGAAAATACTGTCTTTAGCCTCTCCTTAAACACTGTGGCTATCTAGTAAAAATTACGGTGGTTGGAGGCTCGAATATATCTTTTTCCATTGCAATAATTCTATATTGAACCCCTACCAATGAATCCAAATACGATAGTCTGGAAATAATTTTTGCTGTCGAATCATTAGCCA
>JBBRFK010000450.1:0-2164 GCA_038224435.1 Cytophagales bacterium
GGTACACCACACAATCCCAAAGTACAAGTTTCCTGGAACAGGTACCATACCAACCTTGCGTTGGAAGAGATCATGAAAGACATGGCCAAAAAGCATCCCGATCTGGTGAGGCTGGAAAGCATGGGCAAATCCTTTCAGGGAAATGACATTTGGGTATTGACCGTCACCGACTTCAAGGCCGGCAAAGCAGAAGACAAGCCTGGCATGTGGATCGATGGCAACATCCATTCCAATGAGATTCAGGGAAGTGAATTTACCCTGTATTCAGCTTGGTACCTGACGGAAATGTACGGCGAACTGGAATTTATCACCCAATTGCTCAAAGACAAAACCTTCTACATTGCACCCACCATCAACCCTGATGCGCATGATGATTTTATCAAGAATCCAAACACACCCAATTCGCCTCGCTCAGGCATGATGAACATGGATGATGACGGTGACGGAGTGATCGGAGAAGACCCTTTTGACGACATCAACAAAGACGGCCACATCACCATGATGATCCGCAAATCACCTACCGGCCGCTATGTCAAGGACCAAATGGATCCCAGAAAACTGATCCCGGTAGCAATCGACCAAAAAGGAGAATACGAAATGCTCGGATATGAAGGCATAGACAATGACGGTGACGGGGAAGTCAATGACGATGGTGTTGGATACTATGACCCTAACCGCGACTGGGGATGGAACTGGCAACCTGATTACGTGCAGCGTGGCGCCTGGAAATATCCTTTCTCAGTTCCTGAAAACAAAGTGGTAATGGAATATGTGATGAAGCATCCCAACATTGCAGCAGCACAAAGCTACCACAACTACGGCGGGATGATCCTGAGAGGTCCCGGTGCTGAAGAAGACTTGGAAACTTACAACCAAACTGACATCCGTATCTATGATGCCATTGCAAAAAAAGGAGAGGAATTTATGCCCGGCTACAAATACCTCGTGGTGTACAAAGACCTTTATTCCGTATTTGGCGGTCAATTGGATTGGTTCTATGGTGGCAGGGGAATCTTCACCTATTCCAACGAATTGATGACATCGTATCTCTACATGCACAAGAATGCAGGCAGGGGAAATCAGGATGAACAGATGATGGTGGATACCTACCTGACTTTCGGAGATGCTTTTGTCAATTGGGCGGAATATGACCATCCCCAATACGGCAAAATCGAAGTGGGCGGTTTCAAGAAAAACTTTGGCCGTCTCCATCCTGGATTCCTATTGGAGCAGGATGCACATAGAAACGCAGCATTTACCATTTTGCATGGATACCATACGCCCAAACTGAGCGTGATGGATGTGAAAGAAGAGGACATGGGCGGTGGATTAAAAGCGGTAACTGCCACGATCTACAATGAGAGGCTGATCCCGACTCACTCTAGTCAAGATCTGAAACACAAAATCGAAAGATCGGATTATATCAGCATCTCAGGCGCAAAAGTCGTCGCAGGATTTATAGTCGAAGATGAGGATTTCAACAAATTGACTGAACAAAAAACCAGTCCTGAAAAAATCTCTGTTGCCAATATCCCGGGAATGGGAGCCGTCAAAGTAAGATGGATCGTTTCCGGAAACAGCAGCTACAGCATCAATGTCGATTCTGCCAAAGGGGGAAAAGCAAGCTGGAAGAAGTAATTTTTGGTCGACTGACCGCATTCAATAGACCATGGATTTAAAAAAGCTACCTGCGAAATCGGGTAGCTTTTTTTTATTTCCTCCAGTGCAATATGGATTGTAATCAAGGAAGATTCAGGTAATACCTAGTACTTTTCAATTCCCCTGTTTTGGTCAATACCTGAAGGTCCACTAGGTATTGCAAATCCCTAGTTGCTGTCGCCCGGGAAGCTCCGGTAATTGATAAGTAATTTCTGACGCTCAATCCTCCTTTAAAACCTTCGGGGCCTTCTCTGAATATCCTGGAAAGGAGTTTCTTCTGTCTTTCATTCAGTTCGTTCTTGACCTTATCATAGAGTTTGGTTTTTTGAATGATAAAATCAATCAGATCAAGCGTTCTAATTTGAGCCTTGATGACCGTTTGGGAAAAATATTCCAACCAATCAGTGATTTCAATTTGAGTATTGTTCCTTTCCAATGCGGCGTAGTAGTCTTTCTTGTACTTTTCAATCACAAAAGACAATGCAATCAATGAAGGCTGACCTAG
>JBBRFK010000451.1:0-2150 GCA_038224435.1 Cytophagales bacterium
TATTGGAATGGGGAAGATCCGGATGGAAATGTAGTGCCTATCGATAGCGATGTTGAGGTGGTGGCCACGGTTATCTTTTTTCCTGTCCATTTCCCGATTTTTGATTTGGAACAGAGTCTTGGAATGAGGGTGACCAATATCAGGCCTGGTGCAGTTGGGAACAACAGTATCTTTTGGGATGATTCCTTGATACCAAGAACGCCATTGACCCCCGGTGATAGTCCCCAATCTCTGATGGTCAATACCACAGGTGTTTTAGGCCCGGGCCACAAATGGTGGGCTTCAGGTGACAATGGGTTCAGTAACAACATCACCATCAATACTTGGGCAGGATCTTACAACACCGAAGTCCAGGGATCTTTTAGGATTTTACCGGTTCAATGGCTCTATTTCCGGGGAAAGGCAATTGAAAACAGGGTCAGGCTGGAATGGGGGACTGCCCAGGAAAAAGACAATGAGAAATTTATCCTCCAGCGCTCCAAGGACGGGAAAGCATGGTCTGAAATATCAGAAATTAAAGGAGAAGGAAACAGCGAAAAGCCTGTTTATTATCTGGGATGGGATACCAGTCCTATGGTCGGACCAAATTACTACAGGCTTAGGCAGCTGGATTTTGGTGGTAAAGATGAATACACAAGTGTCATCAAAGTGGATTTTATTCCGGATTGGGAAATTCATCTGTATCCAAATCCAGTAGCTGACGAATTGTTTATTCAGACCAAGGAGGTAGATAAATTAGAAGTTGTACTAATTGACAGCAAAGGGACTCGGATACCGCTTCAAGCCAAACTGGTCAATGAGGATAAATTGGTCTTCGATGTAAAAGGCTTAACAGCTGGTTTGTACCTCGTTTATGTTTTTAATGAAGAAAAAACCCTCGTCAAAAAATTGATCAAAAGGGATTGACCTTACGAATTGAATTCTGATAATTCAGCCTAGAATAAATGAAAAAATTAAATTTTAAATCATTGTTATACTATTAATCACGTTAATCCGATATGCGTAAATTATTATTTTTGTCGATAGTTGTTGCCGGTTTGGTTTCATGTCAGCCTGATAAAGATGGGCCGGTTGCAGACCCTACTGTTTTGATCAATGCTGACTCAGAGGTTCTCAATGAGAGATTTAGCCTGGAAGGTACCGGAGTTGTTGGGATAATTTCTTCTGATGTGATCAATGGAAGAATAAAAGCAGATGAAGAACCTGCAGGAAAAGTGCCCTTGATGATGGTGTCCCAAGTAGATCCTCCAAAATACAACGGCAAAGAACTCAAAGCCACACATGTGGATATCTCCGGTAATTTCGCTTTTGTCAGCTACAACACCGAAGGGTCAGAATTTTTGGGAGGAATCGAAATTTTTGATATTTCGGATCCCCTTTTTCCCAAAATCACAAGCCAGGCGATCTTTTTAAATGGAGACATCAATTCCATCACTTACAATCAGGGTAAAATATATGCTGCAGCGGCGTTTGATATCGACAAAGAGGACGGTGTCAAGACCGCTGCCCAACTTGTGGTCGTCAGCGTTGTCAATGGATTGTTTACTTCCGATTTTTCCAAGTTTGATATCGAGGGATTTGCGGCGGTCGATGTATCAGCCACAGAAGCTGATATCGCTGTGGCAAGCGGAAGCAATGGTTTGGTAGGTTTGTTTGATTCAAAAGGTCAAATCAAAGCTAAATTTCCTGTGACTGACCTGAGGTCCGTCAAATACGGCAATGGCGTATTGGGCGCATTGAGCGGAACTGAAGGAATCACGATTTTGGATCCGGTGAGCCTGAGGGTTGTTTCTTCAATCAATCTCGAAAAAGACATCGCCGAATCCAAAAGAACTTTGGACATGGGACCGGGTTTATTGATGGCTTCCGAGGGAAGGCGGGGTGTCGGTGTATATTCCATCGCATCGGGTACCCTGATCCAAAGATTGGAAATCCCATTGAATCCTGCGGGGGTAGCAGATGGTGACATTGTGACCAACGCTGTCTCTTTTGATGACGGCAAAGTTTAGATGGCCAATGGTGGTGCCGGGATCTCGGTCTCCCAATTGGTCGAAAATGATATCTTAGAGGAAATCGGGATTTTGGGGATCAACGGGTCCTCCAATTTTATCAAATCCCATAAAGGTTACATTTTTGTGGCTTCAGGACGT
>JBBRFK010000452.1:0-2124 GCA_038224435.1 Cytophagales bacterium
AAAGGAATATAGCTTGCCCTGCCTGCAGCGATCAGCTTTTCGGGAGCGACATCATATTTGGTTTCCAAAATCCTCACAATAGAGGTTGCCCTTTTCACACTCAAATCCCAATTGTCCTGAAGGACGCCGGTCTGAATGGTTCTCGGGTCGGTATGACCTTCGATCATTACTTCCAATGAAGGTTCGGAATTGATGACTTCAGCCAATTTTTTAAGCAGACTTTCTGCATTTTTGGATACCTGATATGGACATGTTTTTTTCAATGATTGAGAATTGAAAATTTGATTATCCGATTTGATGCCATTCCATTCAATAAAGTGACATTTTATTCGGATCATCGGCCACAGTCCACCGATGAAAGTCGACTGCGGGTTAAATTAAATCTCAACCATGTTCAATTTTTGTTAGAGGTAAGAAATAAAACCTACATACTGAATCAAAAATGCCGGGAAACTTCCCGGCTTTTTTGATTTGAAAATGAATTTCTTAAAAAAAATCAGTTTGTCCTTACTTGGTTCCTTTTGGATCTTTGGCCACATAAGGCTCAAATGGATAGACTTTTGGCAAAACCTCTACTCCCGTTGTCACCTTGATCGGTGCCTGCCCGGGATAAGTAATTTCTACAAAATACCCTTTGAATCCCTTTTCAGGTTCTTGGAGTTCTACTTCATACCGTCCGCTTTCATTCACCAATATTTCTGTAGAGGTCCACTTTGGCCCCAAGACATAAATCCTGAAATCCCTCACCTCTTCGTTGTGGGCGGACCAAAGTTTGATGGATACAGGTTTTTGGTTAGGGTCGGTTGTGATCAGTATTTTTTCTCCTTCTATGCTCCATTCATATTTGGGCCGGGGGATTTCATTCAATACCGAGGCATAAAAAGCGATCATATTTGGCAAGGCATCTGACTCGCTGAGGTCATGTCCGTAGTTGGGAACATATTGGACGTGCTTTTCACCGGGGAGGCTGTCCCAATAAAATTTCCAGCTGTCAGGAAGAAAAAACTCGTCACCGGCCGCATTGATCAATAATTTGGGTATATCAGCATATTCTTTCCGGAAGGAATAGGGCTCTGTGATTTCCAATAGCCTATCGTATTCTTTTGAACCCTGCCAATCCATGATCCCCTCCCTCACATAATCATCCACAGCAGGAGACCATTCTCCATAATTTCTCCAGTGGTGCTGAAAAGAAGGAACAATATTAAGCAGGTCAATCACGATGGGAACCATTGCCACTACCCTATCGTCCACTGCGGCCGTGGTCCAGGTCGTCCATCCTCTTTTGGAAGCTCCTGCTACCACGAATTTATCCAGCTTCTTACTGTGCTCTTTTTGGGCTACTTCACTAACGACGTCCATGGCCAATTTGACAGCTTTGGTCATGGGAAACCTCGCCAACCAATACGCATCTTCATCCTTGGCGCCTCCTTCCATAAATTTTCTCCAGCCATAGGCAATGATCGCATCCTCATACCTTTCTCCAAAAGTATCATTGGCAAAAACCAAGGGCTGAAATGGAATATTATGGACCTGGGCTACAATCGAATTGGTCTGCATAGCTGCGGCCAAAACCAGTTCATCAGGCTGTATCGGCATCTTTGAGTTTTTACTTCCTCCGCCGATCCACATCATCCCAGTCTCGAAGGGTGTGTCTTTTGGAATTACCATGGAGACATAGTGCCACCATTCCGTTTCATCCACAATGTCTTTGGTCAGCCAATGTTGGGAATACATCTTCATCACGTAGTAATCATAAGCTTCCTCAGATTTGGAATGGATCATTTCATACCTGAAGGTAGAATCTGGGG
The DNA here is from genome assembly GCA_038224435.1 of Cytophagales bacterium. Lineage (GTDB taxonomy): Bacteria > Bacteroidota > Bacteroidia > Cytophagales > Cyclobacteriaceae > Cognataquiflexum. Next base: position 1,812 of record JBBRFK010000452.1, read on the forward strand.
CGTGGACATAGTCCTTGAGAAGGGTGGCTGAGCGAATAGGCGCTTCTTCAGTCTGAGGGGATTTTGGCTGGCAGTTCCAAAAAACCACCATCAAGATACCAAAAATCATGACCTTGAAAATCAATTGCTTCAATGGGAATTTCATATTTTGTTTGGGATTGGTTACAATCTCAAAATATATGAAATATTACCAATCCTGACAAAGTCAAACCCCATTTCGATAAATTCATAATCCCTATGAATGCTGTTTCCAAAGTCTCTTTTCCGGCCAACACATCCGGTAATTTGTTTTTGACAAAAATTTCAGGCTGAA
>JBBRFK010000453.1:0-2120 GCA_038224435.1 Cytophagales bacterium
ATATCACCTTCCTGCCAACCGGATTCTTTTTGTTCACAAGAAAAAAACAGCAGACTGCCTGACAATGAAAGAAGCAATAGTTTTAAAGAGGTCATTGGATTTTTCTTTACTCTCGACAAATTATAGAAACATGGTTTGAATATCAGTAAAATATGCTTCCGGTTAAGAACTTCGGACGATTTACCTAAATCACCATAAAAAAGAAAACCAAAGACACTCCCAATACCAGGATCATCTTTTTGGCTTTATCCTTGGCTTGTTCGGAGATTTTTCTCTTCCGCAAAACCATGATGGCAATGCTCAAACCGAAAAACTGCAGGAACAATCCCACTCCGTTGAGTGGCCCCATCGGTGCATTCAAAAACTGAAAATAACTGTTGAAGAGCGGCACCAAACAAATCGCAATTCCTGTTACTCCAAAAATAAAAGAACGCTGCAAAAGCAAATCCTCATCTTTATCAAACCACTTCATTCTTATTTAATTTTACTTTTTCTATCCTGAAAATATTTTTCAATCTCATTGGCAGACCTCGCATTGAAAGTCATGTCCTTGGTCAGCCCCCCTTTTCTTCCCGCTATCACGCCATATTTCATGTCAGCATAGCCTTCCATTTCATGGGCATCGGGATTGATGGATAGCATGACACCTTTTTCCATCGCATAGTTCACCCATCTCCAATCCAAATCCAATCTCCATGGATTGGCGTTGATTTCAATCGCTACATTATAAATAGCACAGGCGTCGATGATGGCTTTGTGGTCGATCGGATAACCTTCCCGTCTCAACAGTAACCTTCCTGTAGGATGTCCCAAAATGGTGGTGTAAGGATTGGCGATAGCATTTAATAACCTGGAAGTTGCTTTCTTCCTGTCCATTCCCAGATTGGAATGGATGGAGGAAACAATAAAATCAAAACTTACCAACACCTCATCAGGGTAATCGAGGCTTCCCTCCGTCAGGATATCACTTTCTATTCCTTTGAAAATCCTGAACGGTGCCAGTTCCTTATTCAGTTGATCGATCTCAAGATGTTGCTTCTGTACTTTTTCGATCTCTAGGCCTCCGGCATAAAAAGCCGCCCGGCTGTGGTCTGAGATTCCTAGGTATTCATAGCCCAATTCCTTACAGTATTCGGCCATTTGCCGCAAAGTGTGCTTCCCGTCACTGTAGGTGGAGTGGTTGTGCAAAATCCCCTTCAGGTCTTTATCTTCCAGCAATTGGGGAATTTTACCAGCTTTTGCCAAGTCAAATTCAATATACCCTTCCCTCAGTTCTTCGGGAATCCAAGGCAATCCGGCTTTTTTATAAAATTCATTTTCGGAAGTAATCTGTGGATTTTCTCTGAGTACTTCAATCAATGTTTTCTCCGCCTCCACAGGATGCAACAAGTGGGCTTTCGTCCCTGTCCTCACGATTTTTTCCTCCACAAAATGCGATGGCTTTGCAAAATGAATGGTCAGGTTGAGTTGAGGTTCTATTATTTTCCCGCTCCATTTGAATGGGCTGGAGGATTTTTTGTCCTGTTCAAGGTTTTTTAATCCTGAAATCTCAGACATGGCTTCTCTTTGGTTTTCTGTCGACACCAGGCATTCTACCGTTTCGATGATTTCCAATTTCCTGCCAAAATCTCCGACAACCGTGATATCCTTCACTCCTTTCAGGAGCTTAATATTTGTTGTCAATTCGTAGACCATGTCCTCTATGTCAGCATAAAGCCATTTTCCCTGATTGGCTTCCCTAAACTGAAGTGAAGCCAGGATGCTCACCTGTGTCTTTTCTCCAAATCCCTTTGCAATTGCTACCTGACCGGCTTGGCAGGCTTCGAGCAACTCGTGGGTAGAAGTGATATTCAAATCCTCCCAAAGGGCCTTTACCTTTTTTGGACCCAAGCCTTTGATTTCCAAAATCTCCAAAATTCCCGAAGGGGTTTTTGCCAAAAGCTCTTCCAGATAAGGATGCGTTCCGGTAGTTGTAAGAGAAAAAACAAACTCCGCAATACTTTTTCCCATACCTGCTTCAGACTGTAGCTGATCTACATTTTTATCGATGACCGAGATGTCATTCCTGTCGATATTGTTGAGGGCGGATTGGTAATTTCTGATTTTAAATGAATTTTCAT
>JBBRFK010000454.1:0-2092 GCA_038224435.1 Cytophagales bacterium
CAATGAAAGTCGCCATTCAAGGTATTCCGGGTTCTTTTCACCATCAGGTAGCGCTCAATTATTTTGGGCCATCAACTGACATCGAGGGCTTCAGGACTTTCGAAGAAGTAGCAAAGGCCGTGCAGCGAGGTGATGTACCGTACGGTGTCATGGCCATCGAAAATTCCATTGCCGGTGCCATCCTGCCCAATTATGACCTGATTGACAGACATGGTCTACATATTTTTGAAGAATACTACCTTCCGATTTCACATAATTTTATGGCTTTGCCGGGACAAAAAATCGAAAACATCAGTGAAGTGAAATCCCATCCCATGGCCCTGCTTCAGTGTAAGCTGTTTTTTGAAGATTATCCTGATATCAAACTGATAGATGACATTGATACTGCGACTGTGGCCAAGAGGATTTCTGAGGAAAAAATCAAAGGCCTGGGAGCGATAGCCAGCGCAAAGGCAGCAGAGATTTACGGATTGGAAATCCTTGCCAAAGACACCCAAACGATCAAAAACAACTTTACCCGTTTTATCCTTTTGCAAAAAGACAAACCGGAACAAACCGAAATTCCCAACAAAGCCTCTTTTAAAATTACGATCAAAAATGAAAAAGGAAGCTTGGCAAAGCTTTTGACTTTACTCAGCGAAAATGACCTTGACCTGAGCAAAATCCAATCTATTCCGGTCATTGAGAATCCCTGGCATTATGCTTTTTTTATCGATGCGCAGTTTGGTGATTATGATAAGTACCTCGAAGCCATTGAAGCAGTCAACCAAAATGGGGGAGAGGTAAAGGTTTTTGGGGAGTACCTAAGCAGGAAAATAGTATGAAAGGATTTTCCAAACGGATAGAAAGTATTCAGGAATATTATTTTTCCAAAAAACTCAAGGAAGTCAACCGCTTGCGTGAGGAAGGAAAGCCGATCATCAACATGGGTATAGGAAGTCCGGATTTGCCACCCCATCCAGATGTGGTGGAGGCAATGCATAGGTCCTCTTTGTTGGCCACAAGTCACGGCTACCAAGGATATCAGGGAATTCCTGCTTTGCGGAGCGCCTATGCTGATTTTTACAAAAGGCATTATGAGGTCAGCATTTTGCCCGATACGGAAGTTTTGCCGCTTTTGGGCTCCAAAGAAGGAATCATGCATATTTCCATGACTTTTCTGAATGAGGGAGATCAGGTGTTGGTTCCAAATCCCGGTTATCCAACCTACACTTCCGTGACCAAAATGCTCACGGCGTTACCGGTTTATTACGATTTGAAGCTGGAAAATCATTGGTATCCTGATTTTGAAGAATTGGAAAAAAGGGATCTTACCAAAGTCAAAATCATGTGGGTCAATTACCCACATATGCCCACCGGGGCAAAAGCCGACCTGAAAGTTTTTGAAAAGCTAATTGCATTTGGAAGAAAGCATCAAATTATCATCGTCAATGACAACCCATACAGTTTTGTTTTGGAGAATCATCCCAAAAGTATCTTTCAGATTGAAGGTGCAAAAGAAGTAGCTTTGGAGCTCAATTCACTCAGCAAAACCTCCAATATGGCAGGTTGGCGTGTTGGTTTTGTGTCCGGAAAATCCGAATGGATTTCCGCCATCACCAAAGTCAAGAGCAATATGGATTCGGGCATGTTTCTTGGAATTCAGCAAGGAGCGATTTCAGCCATGGCATTGGGCAAGGATTGGTATGATGGACTGAATGGGATTTATTCAGAAAGGAGAAAACTTGTTTGGGATTTTGCAGAGAAGTTGGGACTTGAATTTGAAAGAGACACCGCCGGCATGTTTGTTTGGGGCAAGTTGCCTGAAGGCAAAAAATCGGATGATCTTGTAGACGATCTCCTGTACAACAAATCTATCTTTGTAACTCCCGGATATATATTCGGATCGCAGGGGGAGGGATACGTCAGATTTTCCCTTTGTGTGAAAGGAGAACAAATCAAAGAAGCCATCAACAGAATTTAATAAACGCGTCACCCACATACTTTAGCAACAATGAAGAAAATACACATCATCGGTTTGGGACTTTTGGGAGGATCTTTTTCCCTCGCCTTGAAACAGGCAAAACCGGAAATCCATTTTACAGGATTTGAT
>JBBRFK010000455.1:0-2063 GCA_038224435.1 Cytophagales bacterium
TCTTACTTCTCTACTTCTCCCTCTTCCGGCACATAGAGGTCTCCGTCTACTTTGATTCTGGTCAGAAAAAACACTTCTTTGATTTCCTCTTTGTTCTCAGCATTCAAATACCTGATTTTCTGCTTGCCGGTCAATAAAAAATAATTGTCTATCCAATGTGAAAGTGAAAGACTGCCTTCCTGTGTTTCTCTCAACCTTTCATCTTCATCCATCAATTCAATGTCGAATGTTTGGTTTTGAAAAATCACCTCACCGTTCTTAATATAACTCATGTACATATTGATACCGTCAAGGTACATAAAGTGGATTTTTTCCCCGTCAAAACTTACCTCGCCATATTTTCCGGGTATGACTGTAGATTTATTGGTAAGGTCAAGGGCGCTGTCCCAGATGACTTCACCAGACTTGTTGATAAAAAGAAAATAGGAAGAAACAAATTCGTATTCCCCTTGCTCCTGCCAGTTGTATGAGTTCCCGTACCTAGATCCCGGAAAGCTGTTGCCATATCGACCATCCCCAAAACCAATCTGATCCATCATCAGCCTGTTGGCACTGTACCTGTAAGAATCATTGGCATAAACCCCGTCTCTAGGAGTATACCGGGCATTGGTAGCCAAAAAATGGTCGCTGTACACCAGATAGCCCTGATCCAAAGTAATGACTTCCCGTGCCGAAAAAACAGGTTTTATAGTAGGGGTTTTTCCTTTGGCAAAATACTTTTCGAGTTCCTGCAGCTTTTTTTCTCTCTGTTTTTCTTTCATGTAATTGAAGAAATTGGGGAAATTCTGAAGTGTCAGGTATTTTATATTGTATTCTCCAAATTCATTGATATCTGCCAGATAAATTCCCTGATAGGATTCTCTTTTTCTGTTTCCAAATGTACCGATGATGGACTGTTGGTAATTTTGGATCGGGGTGAGGATTCCTTCTACCAATTCCAGGTCTTGGTCTTTGAGTTTTTCGATCACCACTTCACGGATTTTATTTCCGTTGTCATCAAAAGTCATCAGTGAAATCTGCTTCATTTTGTACTTATCCCTGCGGCTGACCAACAAATCCAAAACACCAAATTCGCTTTCTTTTTTCAGTTGAAGGATTTTAGTGTCTTTGAAATATACGCCCTGCACTGTAATCACATTGTTGTCTAGGATATCATATAGCTGCACGATAGGCCTCAGGTCGGCATTGCCCATAAAAATGGCGCTTCTGTTGAGTACGAAAAACTCCTGAAGTTCCATCGCATAGATGTTTTCAAGAGGGATCTCTTTGGCTATTTCACTTTTCAGATCGATTTCTATCAAGTACCTGTCCGAGGTGGCAATGGTACCTTTTTGCATTAAAATATAGAGGAAATCCCCATCTAGGTCATAGCCTGTCAAATCAAATCCATCCCTGATTTTGATTTCTTTGAAGCTATCAGATTTGAGATTGAAGTCTGTTAGAAAATATTGAAGACTTGCCTTCAGGTTCAGCCCTTTATCAGGTTGGACACGAAAAGCGATCAAGCCACTCTGCTTGGGAATGACAATGAAGTTTTTCTCTGTAAAAGCGCTGGGAACCTCAAGCCTGTCCACATACATCAGTTGTGAAAACGCCGAAAATGCCCAAGTGAATGAAAGCAGTAGAATTAATCCCGGTTTTTTCATGACCCTAGTTGAATGATATGGTCAAATTGTTCCTTCCCTACAGGCATTGTAGAAAGCCTCGATTGTTTGACCAAATGTAAAGTCGCCAATAAATTGTCAGATTTGATTTGCTCTAATGATACGGCATTTTTCAGGCTTTGGTGGGGTATTATTTTCACAGCCACCCATCCTTTGTCTTCGCCTTCTTCCAGGTCGGCGAATGCCTCTTCGGATACCTTGGCTACTCCTACGATTTCTTTGTTTTTGCCACTGTGGTAAAACAGCACCAAGTCACCTGTTTTCATTTCTTTCAAAAAATTGCGTGCTTGGTAGTTGCGGATCCCATCCCAGATATCCTCTCCTTTCGAAACAAGGTCTTCCCACCCGTATTCGCTTGGTTCTGATTTGACTAGCCAGTATTTCATATTTGGGTTCTGT
>JBBRFK010000456.1:0-2037 GCA_038224435.1 Cytophagales bacterium
TTTTTTTGCTTTAAGAAATGGGAATACTGATTATTCCAAAAAACTGTTTTCTGGGTTCGCCAAAAAGCGTTTCTTATATAATTCCTTCAGTCTATTTTGATTCCTGAAGACATCTGGGTAAATTATTGACTTTAAAATCCTCAATCCATGGACAAACCCATTAAAATCAACAGGAGGGACTTCCCCGGTTTCGCAGTCGCTGCTACCATTTCCATCGTCCCTTCACATGTCATCGCCGGCAAGGTCACGGTGACACCGGTCTTCCGTTTAAGATCTTAAATTCCCTTCAATGGCAGAATAGAGAACATAAAGAATTAACTTTTAATCAACACCTCCAAAAAAATGAAAGACAGAAGAAACTTTATCAAACAAGCAGGATTGGCCACCGCGGCTTTTGCCATGGGCTTTCCACAATTCACCTATTCCATGAAAAATGAAGACCCCTTATTCAAAATTTCCCTGGCCGAATGGTCACTTAACAAATTGCTTTTTGCAGGAAAGATGGATCACCTCGATTTTCCGATTGAGACCAAAAAACGTGGCATCGATGCAGTGGAGTATGTAAACCAGTTCTTTATGGACAAAGCCAAAGACATGGCTTACCTCAGGGAAATGAAAACGCGCGCTGATGGAGAGGGCGTGACTTCTGTGTTGATCATGTGTGACAGAGAAGGGATGCTCGGTGCCGCTACTTCCGCTGAGCGCAAGCAGACCGTCGAAAACCACAAAAAGTGGGTGGAAGCTGCTCAGTTTTTGGGTTGTCATTCCATCCGTGTCAATGCGTACACAGATGTTCCATGGAGCGAAGATCCAAAAGCCGAAAAAGAAGCCATCAATGTATGCAGTTCGGGACTGAGGCAATTGTGTGAGTTTGCCAATGATTTTGACATCAATGTCGTCATCGAAAACCACGGAGGATTCTCCAGCAACGGCAAATGGCTCGCTGAGATGATCAGGCAGACAGCCCATCGCAGAGCAGGTACTTTGCCTGATTTCGGCAATTTCAAAATCTTTTCAGATGACAAAAGGGTGGTTTCCTATGATTCCTACCGCGGAGTCGATGAACTGATGCCAAAAGCCAAAGGAGTTAGTCTGAAACCTACTGTTTGGGATGATCGAGGCAAAGAAGCTGCTTTGGATTACAACCGGATGATGAAGATCGTATTGTCTCATGACTACGATGGCTATGTGGGAATTGAGCATGGGGATGAAGGCAAGGAATGGGAAAGCATCATCAAAATCAAAAATACCTTGACTGAATTGAAGGATTTGATGAAAGGGTAATTGAAAAAGAGGTTGGTTATCCCGGAAATGCTGTGTTTTCCGGGATAATCGATTATTAGCAACCCTGATCACGGGATCGTTTTTTCTGAAATCCTCAACCTTTCCAACCTTTTAACCTTTTGCCTTTAAAATTTCACAATCTTCAAATCTCTTCCCTTCTACAAGTGGGTTCAACCTTGTAACTTTCCAACCTTCCCAACTTTCTGTCCCTCTTTTCCCTACCTTTGCAAAATGGAAGGAAGTGTAAAGCAAGACATCAGAAAATTCACCTTGGAGCAATTGGAGGAATTTTTTATTTCCAAAGGCGAAAAGAAGTTCCGGGCCAAGCAAGTGTATGAATGGCTTTGGAACAAGTCCCTGAAAAACTTTGACGACATGAGCAATATCTCCAAAGAAACCCGGGAGATGCTCAAAGCCAACTTTGCCATCAACCACATCCATGTGGACCTGATGCAGCATTCTTCTGACGGCACGATCAAAAACGCCGTCAAACTCTTTGATAGCAAAATCGTGGAATCTGTCCTGATTCCGACTTCCAAGCGGATCACTGCCTGCGTTTCCTCCCAAGTGGGATGTAGCCTGGACTGTAACTTCTGCGCTACGGCACGCCTCAAGCGCATGCGGAACCTCAACCCCGATGAAATCTACGATCAGGTAGTCGCCATCAAAGAAGAGGCAGAAACATACTTCAATCGTCCCCTGACCAATATTGTATTTATGGGTATGGGCGAACCACTACTGAACTATGCCAAC
>JBBRFK010000457.1:0-1978 GCA_038224435.1 Cytophagales bacterium
TAAGTTGGGGTTTGAGGAAAATGGAGATGAGGATTATGAAGGCTATCTTATGGTCCAAAAGGACAAGATTCAGATACATTTTTTTGAGTTTAAGGACCTTGACCCAAAAGAAAATTACGGACAGGTTTATATCCGAACAGATGACATTGACACTTTTTATCAGTCTTTGATTGAAAATTATGTAGCCATCCATCCAAACGGACCTTTGCAGTTAAAGCCTTGGGGACAAAAGGAATTTTCCCTTCTTGATCCAGACAGTAACCTGCTGACTTTCGGGCAAAGTGTTTAAAAATTGGAAAGCAACCCTTCCAACCTGTTGGCCAATCATCCCGTAGATTCCAATTTCTATCAAGCCTTTAAAAAAAGGTTGGAAAATCCTGCATTTATTTAATGGAATATTCGCTTGGAAAAGATGATTTCGACATTCAAACACAATCGACTCCTGCAGGTTTTTACCAAATTCAGGGAATCAGGTTTACACCCGAATCAGGAGAAAATTTGCCGATCGATACCTTGCCTCACTTTTTTGAAGCGATGTATCAGGTAGGTTTTTATTGGCAGTTTCTTAGTTGGGGGCAATTGATGGCTGGATTTCTCTTGATGTCACAGATTTTCAGCACTTTGGGTGCAGTGGCATTTTTCCCGACCGTGCTTAATATTTTTGTTATCACCATTTCATTTGAATCAACCGGTATTCTGATTATCACCTTTCTCATGCTTTTAGGAAACATTTATCTGCTGTTTTGGGACTGGAACAAAATGAAGTTTATTGTTTTGCCTTATCCTGGTAATTACCTCCAAAGACCTGATGGATTTTCAGAAAAGCCAGTTTGGGTTTATTTGGGTTTGGTATTGTTTGTACTCGTTATTTTTTCCCGTGTCTTGTGATCTGAAGATAGTTTTAAGCGCTTCTCCCATATAAAGGAAGTCATCATCCAAAATCAATTCAAGAATTATCCGTTGACCAAATTAGGATGATGGCTTTCTCAATCTACCCTATTCTTTTAGTATGATCCCGATTTATAAATAGGACTGTTTGGGAAAATTAAAAAGGGTAAACCAATAATTGACATTTTAAATATGACTACCTCAACTTCTACCTGATTGAAGAGAAATAATCTATATGGCCAATAAGTGGACAGGATTGGTTAATTTTAGGAATACAGAGATTTAAATACCAAAGCCATGAAAATTCTATACTTTCTCCTAATCCTATTTTTGAGTTTAGTTGTTTTATCTTGTTCCAAGCCACAGCGGCAGGACATCGATTTCGAAAGATGGGGAAGGTATTGGTTTCAGGGCGAGGCAGAAATCAGTAGTTTTGACTTGATCCAGTACAGATATGGCCAACCAAGAACCGGAGAAGCGGTATTGATTTTTGTGACGGAGGACTTTTCGAGAAAAAATCAGGTCAAATTGGACGATCCGGATGCAAGCACCTCTGATAAAATCTCTGTCCTGAAAATGAACCAAACAAGGGATTTTGTGACGGGCATCTATCCCTACCACATGATGCTGTCGGCTTTTACCCCTACCAAAGAGCAAAGTCAGGGTGTGAAGTTTACGGCTTCCTCCCAAGAGTGGTGCGGCCATGCTTTCACCCAACTCAATCTCAAAGGGGATGAAAATTACAGTGGTAAGGTTTTTTCCTACTTCGAAGCAGAAGGTGACGACAATTTTTCTTTTAGTGGCATGGCCGAAGACGATCTTTGGAACTTGATCCGAATCGATCCGAAGCAAATTCCGACTGGAAGCGTGCAGATGATGCCTTCACTTTTTTACCAACGATTTACCCATCAAGAATTCAAAACAGAGGAAGCATTTATCCGGGTTTTGGACCTCAACGCCGGCAGGAGTCAATTGGAAGTCGCTTATGCATCGGGAAGCAGGGTCTTGAAAATTGACTTCGAAAAGGAATTTCCCTATCCGATCATGGGATGGGAAGAAATCCAGACCAAATCAGATGGCACCAAAGAAA
>JBBRFK010000458.1:0-1974 GCA_038224435.1 Cytophagales bacterium
ACCTTTCGGATGCTCATTTCTTTCGCCCTAGATTCAATCATAAAGGACACCAATCCCACCAATCCTATGATAGAAATCAAAAAGGTCAGTCCTGCAAAAAGCTTGAACATATTGGATAATCGTATTTCATTGAGGTATAACCGCTCAAAATCCTCATTGAGGTAAAAATATTTGAAATCCTGTCCAAGAAAGTTGTCCTGCCATTTGGCCTGCAGGTTTTCCAGAACCTGCTTGGTCAGTAAAGGCTCAAATTTTACCGTCAACCAATAAGAATACTGAGGCCCCACAGCCATAGAAATGCCATGGATATTCTGCTGCAGCCCTCTTTGATGGTAATCCCTAACAATACCGATCACTGTGCCTTGTGGCGTCGTGGAAGGGGAAACTACCCTTTGTCCCAATGCCTCCTCGCTTGAAGCCCAACCAAAAATCTCCACTGCTTTTTCATTCAACACAAGTCCATCAACCATATCTGTTTCTCTTGCAGGATCAAAGAATCTCCCCGCCACCAATTCCAATCCCAAAGCATCCATGTAATTTTCATCCACAGCCAAAAATTCTATGCTGACGGGATTTTCGGACTCTCTGCCCTCCGGATAGGCAATCTGTCCTATCCATCCCGGCCTTCCGGGAACTCCGTTGGAATAGGTCACCTGATTGATACCGGGAATACCCAGCATTTCATTTTTCAAACTTTCTATCCTATTTTTGGCGATTTTGGAGGCATTGATGACCAGAAGCTCTTCCTTGTTGAAACCCAATTCCTTTTGCTGCATGTAATCCAATTGGTTCAAGACCAATACCGTACCCAAGGCCATGGACACCGAAATAAAGAATTGGAAAACCACGAGCACTTTTCTCATATTCAATCCACCGGAATTTGGACTGAACTGGCTTTTCAAGATTTTGATCGGTTGAAGGGCTGATAAATGTAATGCGGGATAATACCCGGCCATTATGGAAATCAAAGCTACCAAACCAACCATCCCCAAGATGACGGCCACCTGATTGAGGATGGCAAAGGTGTAAGATTTGTTGAGGAGTTCATTGAATACCGGAAGCATCAGCTGCGCAAAAACCAAGGCCAATAGACAACCTAAAACCGTCAATACAAAAGATTCCATCAAAAACTGACCTATCAGGGCAGACCGGGATGAACCGATCACTTTTCTCAGTCCCACTTCTTTGTACCTGTCCACAGACCTTGCTGTAGAAAGGTTGACAAAATTGATACAAGCAAGCAAAATGGTAAAAAGACATACTCCCATCACCAGATACACCCTGTCAATACTTCCCAATGGCCCAAAGCTGTTGTCGGATTGGGATTTGAGGTATATATCCTCCATTGGCTCAAAATACAACAAAGCCTCTGAACCCCATGACCGCATCATATCGCCTACTTTGTCCATGTACACAGATTTTGCTTTTGACTTAAAAGCCTCCTGATCTACGCCTTCCCGGAGCAGTAGATAATTCCCCATATTGATATTTCCCCAACCGTTTTCGGTATAATCATTTGCATCCACCAAGTCATCAAATGTGGTTTGAGAAAGCAGAAGGTCAAACTGGATATGGGAATTTAAGGGTAAATCCCCGACTACCGCACCGACAGTAACGGGAATACTATCCGCTAAAAAGAATTCTTTGCCGATGCCGTCTTTCCCCTGAAACAACCTGGCTTCAAAATCTTTGGTAATGACCGCAAAATAGGGTTTCTCCAATGTAGCGCTAACATCACCTCTTGCCGTTTCAAAAGAAAATACCTCGAAAAATTCCTTATTGGTATACAGCATTCTTGGGCTATGGTATTCTTGATTTATCTTTACATCCAACCTGGGCCAAGAGATGGTGTAGACTACTTTTTCCACCTCCGGAAATTCAGCTTCCAGAACATTACCGACAGGCCAGCCATTGTCACTGTAATGGGTTTCCAACCCTGATTTGTTATCGATAAAAAGAGTATTTACCCGGTAA
>JBBRFK010000459.1:0-1959 GCA_038224435.1 Cytophagales bacterium
AGAAAACAAAAAGCGGGCTTTTGTTTTCTTTGTTACTTTGTGGTAAATAAATACGGATTTACTACACCATTTTAGAATTACCTCCATATTTCGAATCGGGTTATTTTAACAATTATTTTATTGATCTTAAAAATTTCCCCTTCCACAAAATTCAGGGTAGAACCATCAAAAAAAAGCTTCTAAATAATATTGGGATTGTTTTGGAATTGATTCTTCTAGGTAATAAAATGAAGCTTTTTAATACATCGGTATTCAATAGAACCAACCCCGATATGAATCCGTTTCTATTTTCGTGTCGATTTTGTAAAAATGGGCTAAATGATTCGGCTCATTATTTGCTTGCTCTGATTTGGAATAGTAAAAACGAAGTATTATCGATTGGATGGTGGTAAGTCATCAAGCCCATTATGAACCTGAGCCACGGCATCACATTTATCTGCCGAAGACAAGACCACCCGCTAAAGGTTTTCGGGTTACGGATCTTGCAGATACTTCGGGAGTGATTTGTAAAGCATAGGACCATGGCTCGTTAGACCTGCCCGGACGGAAAGCCTGAAAAAAATATGGGCTACCCTTGCGGACACTGCCTAGTTAAACGGACTTCAAGAAATTTAGCTTGATGATATTTTTAAATTTTATACCGCCAACAAAAAATGAAAGAGCATGAAAAATACTATAAGTTCAGAAATGAAAACTGACAGTTTTAAGATTCTCCTTGGTGACGACGATGAGGACGATTGCATGTTCTTTAGAGATGCATTGGAAGAACTTTCTCTCCCTGCTTCCTTAAACATAGTGAACAATGGAGTAGAACTCATGAGCTTTCTCGAAAGCAATTCAATCAACCTTCCGCATGTTCTCTTTCTTGACTTAAACATGCCACTCAAAGCCGGTTCTGAATGCTTATTAGAAATTAAGCAAAACGAAAAATTAAAAAATTTGCCTGTAGTAATTTTTTCTACTTCGGCTAATCCGGAAGTAATGGAATCACTTTACAAAAAAGGTGCGCAACACTACATTAAGAAACCTTCTGACTTTGAGAATTTAAAATCTGTAATTCATAAGGCGCTTATATTCATTGGAGAAAACAAATTTGTGCAGCCACCAAAAGAAAATTTTTTAATTCTACCCTAAAATTTTTGACAAAAAATTTGACGATAATAACAATTTTCTTTCTGGTCTTGGCGAATTGGCTGAACTTACACGAAAGAAGGATTGGATCGCGACCCCAAAAAGACCTAAAGGTGAACGGCCGCAAAGCCTTCGAACTATTATCGGAATGATCCCGAATTCGAAGTTTCCGATGTTTTTGTTTTGGGGAAAGGAATTAATCTGTTTTTAAAATTATGCTTACCGCGCAATTTTGGGCAATGAGGGCAAACACCCATCCGCACTTGGCAGGAAAATCGAAGAAGTCTGACCGGAAATTATGGTGTATGATCAAACCGCTTATTGACCAAATGCGTGGAGACGGGGAAGCTAGCCGGAGCAAGGACGTCCTTATTCCTGTACCAAAAATGGGAAATCGAAGATGTCTATTGGACCTTCATCTACAGTCCGCTTATGGTGATAAGGGAACTGTGAACGGAGCATTCGTGACCTGCACCGGGACAAGTACCAAAATAGATGTGTTGAGAAAATCAGAGGAAAGCAACAGTCAGTTAGCATTTACAATTGAACCTGTTGGGTTAGGTGCTTTTGATTTCATTCCCCTTACTGACATTTTTTCCTCCAATAGGATATCCTGATTCTCCGGAAGCGGGATTACTAATTCCAGCAAAGCCGCATAGGAAAGCTTCTGAAAATGGGGACTTTATCAACGATGCACACAAACTCAAAGGTGTTCAGGAACGCTTCGTATTTCGCCCATTGGAACGGTCAACTTTTTTACCTATATTTCACCAAAAGCCACGCACAGCACCTACCCAAATAGCCGGGGTTTCGTGTTCCAAAGTCAAC
>JBBRFK010000460.1:0-1927 GCA_038224435.1 Cytophagales bacterium
GTTCAATATCCAAAAAAAAGACCAAATACTTAAAAATCAATTGATGAAATCAATACTCCATAACCTGAATTATCTTTCCTTCAATTCAAAAATCTCAAAGACCATTTTATCCTCTTGGTTTTCGGGGTTATTGGGATGTGATGTAGAAATGTATAAACCTTTTTCTCCCACAAAAACATTGTTGGGCATATATTTTCCTCCTTCAAAATATTGGTCATCGATAATATTCAAATTCTTATCCAAGGTCATAATTACAAATCCTCTCGGCTCAGATCGGAGATTTCGGATCTCTTCATCGGATTCGAATGTATATGTGGGAAATCCAAACCGATAGTAAACTTCCTTGAATGGATCATAAATAATGCTTTCATACCTGGAAGAACCCTGAAGGTATTTTTGAGTGTCAAATCGCTCTCCCTCCAAAGGGAAAAGTGGAAGGGTTTCATCCAAATGTGTGCTTGCCACTGCAATAAATTGAAGCGGATCTTCAAATGAAGAAGCAAAAAATAACCTATGGTCTCCGAAAAGTGAATAGACCACTTTATCTCCGCCGGCAGCCATACTTGGTTCAAAATGCTTCAATCCGCTATTCAAATAATCGTCGGGATATGTATGCTTCAAAAATCTCACTGAACCGGTTTGGAGGTTGATGGCAAAAGTCATATGATTTGCCTTCAACTGCTCAGAAGTCACTTCCCTATAATTCCCCTGAAAATGGGATTTAACATACATATCATCCCCTTCCAAAACCGGAGGAGAAAGAAAATAGGAATTGTGAACAAAAGCAGGTGAATACATTTCCGGTTGGTAGTACCGAATCCTATTTTTCACTAGGCCTGAAGTATCTGTCAACACGAGGACAGGATCTAGTTGCGAAAAAAGAAAAATACTGTCGAGGTTGTGAACATGAAATCCGAAAAGTTGTCCAACTCCCTGATCTCCTTCAATCTCAAATTTCAAGCCTTTCACCTTTAAACCTGTATCAATATCATATATCTGAATTTCATTGTTTCCCCAATTGACATTGAAAAGATAGCCATGAGAATATTGCAATCCCATGCTTACATTTGGAGTGTTATCATCAATCAGAACGGTGAGTTTTTCTCCTATATTTTCAAGTTTAAATTTTCCGCTTACCCAATCATTGGCGTTTTTTGGTTGGCAGGCAAAAATCAAAATAAAACAAAAAAAGAATAAATTACTCGATAAATGAACTTTTGATGGCATAAGTATTTTGAATAAATGTTTGAAAATATGGAATAAAAAGAGAGCTGAATTTGGATTTCAGCCCTCTTTGATTTCAACAAACCTTAATTTTGAGGTTTTGGACGTACACAATCGGAGTTTACACAAGAATCCCAACCTTGGTAATCACAGCATGTTGCAGGATAAGTTGGTTCATAACCAGCTGCATTGACATTTGAAATGGAAGTAAAAGCAGCGCCTACAACCAAAATTGAAAGAATAATGATTTTTTTCATTTTTTTGTTTTTTTAGATTTTAAATAAATACAAATTACTACAGGCCTTATAGTTGGTCAATGCTAAAAAAAAAAGGAATACCAAATGTTTCATTATTTATTTTTGAAGTTAGGTTTCCTTAAAGAGATGATCAAGTTTTTAAATAGCCCTTTAAAATAAAAACCTCAACCCCTCAAATCAAAGCGAGTACTTTACCCAAGGCCGGATTCCTGTTTCCCTCCTTCCAAACTGCATATAATTCGGTTTTTTGGGGGATATTTTTCAACTCGATAAACCTGACCTTCAAGTCATAGCCTTCCTGAAGGGAGGTCGGAACGATCGCCACACCCAAGCCGGATTCCACCAATTTGAAAATTGTCAAAGCATGCACGGACTTGTGGGTGATTTTGGGAGAAAATCCTTGGTCTTCGCAGATGGAAAGGATTTTGTCGTAATAAATGGAAGAA
>JBBRFK010000461.1:0-1920 GCA_038224435.1 Cytophagales bacterium
ACAATGGGTGACAGCGCAGTTTTTGGTATTGGGAGACTCGCTGATGTACCATATCCTGGAAGGCGATACCGTGATCCAATACAGTAAACCTCATATCGGTGGCGGAAAGGTCGATCCCTCCGATCCTGCTATCAAAATAGATGGGACACCATTGAAATCGGGATTTATTGCCCTCCAAAGTGAAAGCCATCCGATTGACTTTAGAAAAGTGGAATTGTTTGATTTGGCAAGCTATAAGGATGATAAAGAAAAGTTAAAAAGAGCATTGGCCCGGTTGCGGGTGGAAAAGTGATTTCAATTGAAGGAAGGTAGGAAAACAAAAAGTCAGCAAATCCGCTGACTTTTTTGTTGTTATGGAAATCTGAATCGAGCCTTACTTTAGGTTTTTCTTGAAAAAAGCAATGGTTCTTCCCCAAGCAAGGTCAGCAGCATCTTTGTCATATCTTGGGGTGGAGTGGTTGTGAAAACCGTGGTTGACTCCCGGATACATGTGCATTTCATATTTCTTCTTATTTGCTTTCAGTGCTTCTTCGTAAGCCGGCCAGCCTTCATTTACCCTTGTGTCCAGTTCCGCAAAGTGGATCTGTAGCGGGGCTTTGATCGTTGGAACTTCAGCTGCGGTGGGTTGTCCTCCATAGAAGGGTACGGCTGCTTTCAGGTCAGGAATACGCACTGCCATCATGTTGGAGATCCAGCCTCCAAAGCAAAATCCTACCACGCCCACTTTTCCGGTGCAAAGGTCATGATCTTTTAAAAATTCATACCCGGCAATAAAATCCTGGAGCATTTCCTCCCGGTCACGCTTGGACTGCATGGTGCGGCCTTCGTCATCTGTACCCGGATATCCTCCAAACGGAGTCAAAGCATCAGGTGCAAAAGCAATAAAACCGTCTAAAGCAGCCTGATGCGCAGTGTCTTCAATGTAGGGATTCAATCCTCTGTTTTCATGGACCACAATTACACCGGGAAGTTTTTCTTTTTTATCTGCCGGTCTGGTCAGAAGTCCCTTCATTTTGCTGGCACCTTTTGGCGAATCATACTCCACATAGGAAGAAATCAGCCTCGGATCATCTTGTTGAAATCGTTTTGCCTCGGCATAGTTTGGGAGCAAAAAACCCAAAATTACTGATACCGTCAGACCTCCGACGGCAAATACGGAAAGGCGGTTTACAAATTCTCTTCTATCAATCTTGCCATGAACATAGTAATCGTATATGTCAAAAATTTCTTGGCTCAAATCTTCTTTTTTGATTGGTTCCATGGGATTTAATTTGGATTTGCGATAAAACAAGGATTAATTTAACTCCATAAGTTAGAAATAAACTTGCTATTCATTAGAACCTTGCGCAGGAGAAAATTTAAACCTTTTGTGTAATTGGTACTACCACAAATTGTGAAAGCTTTGTAGCCTAAGAGAATAAAAATTCTAAGATTTCCAATAACAGGCAATTGAAGAGTCAAAATTAGATATAAAGCAGCCCATAAAAAGAATAAACCACAAAGAAACAAAAGAAAACAAAAGCCCGCTTTTTGTTTTCTTTTGTTTCTTTGTGGCTAATAAATATTGATTTACTAAAAATGTTGGGAATATAGAAATCTACATTTAGAGAGAATTCTTCAAAACTGAATCCAATTTATAATTACTTCCATATTGCGAATCAGGTTATTTTAACAATTTTTTTTTGATCTTAAAATTACCCTTCCACAAAATTCAGGGTAGAACCGTGTGATTAAACCCGGAAACGCTTTCCTTTGAACCAAAAAGTAGGAAATAAAAACAAGCCCACAGACTTCACAGCTTTTCGTAGAAAAGTAATCTGCTTATCCTGTAAATTCTGTGGGTAGGTAAACTGGTTTTGAGAATTTTATTGGTTTACAATCGAGATATTTCCGGAGGTGATGCTTCCTCTGATTTCAGTA
>JBBRFK010000462.1:0-1902 GCA_038224435.1 Cytophagales bacterium
CTAACCACCCCAAGCCAACACCAAAAAATCAGGATTGAGCAAATTTTTCTTGTTGTAGGTCAAAGGAATCTTTTCGCCCATGTTCAGCACCCTCCCTCCCATCGCCGAGACAACCGCATGTGCAGCGGCAGTATCCCACTCCATCGTAGGTCCAAATCTGGGATACATCTGTGCTTTGTT
Organism: Cytophagales bacterium; assembly: GCA_038224435.1. GTDB lineage: Bacteria > Bacteroidota > Bacteroidia > Cytophagales > Cyclobacteriaceae > Cognataquiflexum. The sequence continues at coordinate 181 of JBBRFK010000462.1, forward strand.
TTCAGCTACGAGCATAAACTTCAAGGATGAACCCATGGTGTGCACTTCTGCATTGGGAAATTGGGCAATAAATTCCCTTGTCTCCGGATTCATATGTGACCTACTTGCTGCGATTGTTTTGACGCTTGAATTTGATACTGTAGCTAGTTTCTCCGGTTTTCCTTTTCCTATTTTTTTCCAAGAACCGGAATCTATTATTCCCCAATACAACCAATCCAAAACCGGTGCATAGACGACACCCATGATGGGTTGTCCCTGATGGATCAGGGCTATATTGACAGTAAATTCCCCGTTCCTGTTGACAAACTCTTTGGTGCCGTCAAGCGGATCCACCATCCAAAAATACGCCCAATCCCTGCGTTGTTCAAAGGGGATTTCAGCTCCTTCTTCTGACAGAATCGGTAAGCCTGAATCCAGGAGTGCTTTCATGATCTCCTCATGGGCGGCTTTATCGGCTAGAGTAAGTGGTGAGGAATCTGCTTTGAGTTCCAAACCGATTTCTTCGGAATGGTAGACTTCCAAAATCCGCTTTCCTGCTGCTATTGCTGCGTTTTTTGCCAAATCTGTCAATGCAGAAATATCAATTGAATGACTGTTCATCATTTAATAATTTAATGTGTCAAACGTATTCATAGCTTTTGACATAGGTTTTTACTTATTTTGACTTGATCTTATCCTCGCTCAATTATTTCAAATTGAAATCTCATCCATGAACTTCAAATCTATCAAACTTTTCCTATTCCTGATTTTCTTTGGGAATATCCTGCAGTTTTCCCAACCTGCATTTTCACAGGTTTCAGCAGTGGACAGCGCCTTAGCCGCCGCCGAATCCAGAGGGTTTTCAGGCGTGTTGTTATTGGCTATTGGTGGGAAGGTAGTATTTGAGAAAGCGGCAGGTTATCGTTCTATTGAACAAAAAACCCCTTTATTGACTACTGATATATTTGAATTGGCATCTGTTTCCAAGCAATTTACTGCCATGATGGTGATGATGTGCCGAGAGAAGGGACTTTTGGATTATGGAGATCATGCCGATAAATATTTAGATATCCCCTACAAAGGAATCAGCATTAGACAACTTCTAACACATACCAATGGTTTGCCTGATTATCAGGATGTGATGGAAAAACATTGGGACAAAAGTAAAGTCGCCGGTAATGAAGATATATTGGAATACCTCAGAAAACACCATCCTCCAATGCTTGCCCAACCAAGTGAGAAATACGGGTACAGCAATACTGCCTATGTTTTCTTGGCGAGTATTGTCGAAAAGGTAACCGGCAGGGATTTTATTGCGCTTTCGGGAGAATGGATTTTCAAGCCTTTGGGAATGAAAAATACAGACATCAGGACTTTGGAAGAAAAGTCCCAGGTCAGCAACTTTGCGGCAGGCCATATCCAAGATAATAACGGAGATTATATCAATGCCAATAAGCTACATTCCTCCGATTATACGGTTTGGTTGGGTAATAGAAAAGGTCCGGGAAGGATCAGCAGTACCGCCCAGGATTTGTTGATTTGGGATCAGGCTTTATATTCAGGCACTTTGGTCAGTGACAACACATTGAAATCAGCATTCTCCCCGCAATCTTTGAATGATTGCACCTTGAGTAATTATGGTTTTGGCTGGGACCTGGGTCAGGATAAGGATTTGGGAAAAACCGTTTCCCACACGGGAGATAATCCCGGCTACAAAACGCTGATCATGCGTTTTATTGACCA
>JBBRFK010000463.1:0-1872 GCA_038224435.1 Cytophagales bacterium
GGGAGGTAATTACGCCTTCTTATGATTTTGAATTTGTAATTCAAATATTCAACAAGTACCTTTCGTTAGTTGGGTTTTGGGGAAAATCCAATTGCAAATTGGTAAGGATATTAGGGTGAAGTTGCAAACTTCACCAAGTCCTAGCATCAGACGTTTGATTACGACCCGAGGAGGGAATTTGGTTTGAAGCAACTGATTTCAAAAACAGCCCTGTCAGCTTTTATAACATGACAGGGCTGTTTTTTTTTATTTAAGAAACTCAAAACTCCAAAGTCTGAATCATCAAAATAACATTTGGATGGTTTTTCTCTAATGCCTTATCTCAATACCTCCCTAGCAATCACAATCTTCTGAATCTCTGAAGTGCCTTCTCCGATGGTGCATAGCTTAGAATCCCTGTAGTATTTTTCCACCGGATAATCTTTTGTAAAGCCATATCCTCCGAAAATCTGAACCGCTTCATTGGACACAGATACCGCTACCTCAGAAGCGTAATACTTTGCCTGTGCGCCTTCCAAAGTGATTTTCTGACCTTTGTTTTTCAATGCACATGCTTTGTAGATCAGGAGTTTTGCTGCTTCTACCTGGGTGGCCATGTCTGCCAATTTGAAAGAAATCCCTTGAAAACTGTTGATCGGCTTGTTAAATTGGTGGCGCTCTTTGGAATATTGGATAGACGCTTCCAAAGCCCCTTCCGCAATCCCCAATGAAAGTGCCGCAATAGAGATTCTTCCTCCGTCGAGTACTTTCATGGATTGGATAAATCCATCGCCAACTTCTCCGAGAATCTGGCTTTCGTGTACCCTGCAATCCTCAAAAATCAATTCTGCTGTTTCCGAAGCACGCATGCCGAGTTTGTCTTCTTTTCTTCCTCCTTTGAATCCCGGAGTTCCTTTTTCTATCACAAAGGCAGTCATCCCGTGACTATCACCAACTTCTCCTGTACGTGAGATGACCACGGCCACATCACCGGAAACTCCATGTGTAATGAAGTTTTTGGCTCCATTGAGGACATAATGATCCCCGTCTTTCACAGCGACTGTCCGCATATTGCCTGCATCGGAACCGGTATTCGGTTCGGTCAATCCCCAAGCCCCGAGTAATTCACAGGTGGCCAATTTTGGGATATATTTTTGCTTTTGTTCCTCATTGCCAAACATCAAGATATGGTTGGTGCAAAGGGAATTGTGCGCTGCCATAGACAAACCTACCGATGGATCCAACTTGGACAATTCTGCAATCGCAGTCACGTATTCGAAGTATCCAAAGCCCGAACCGCCGTATTCTGTTGGGACAAGTACACCCATCAGTCCTAGTTCCCCAAGTTTTTTGAAAAGTGCTATTGGAAAAATCTGTTTGTCATCCCATTCTTTTCTGAATGGTGTAATCTCCTTTGCTCCAAAATCCTGTATCATCTTGGCGATCATCGCCTGATTTTCATTGAGCTCAAAATTCATCATAATTCGATCTTAAATATCCGGGTTTATGTCTACTAAGTTACAAACTTCAGGTTCATGTTGAAGGTTTGATTTTGATGTGGGATTACGGATTTCTTCTTGCAACTTTCCACCCCAAGAAATAACTCGTCCGTAAGCAATGATTTTACGAAATTAAACATGTATTATTATTAAAAATTCAAAATTAAATTTGTCAAGAATTCAGAAAAATAATTATACAACTGGTTGGTAGTTAGGATAGAAACAAATCAACGAATTCAAATCGCTGTCCATCAAACAATCCCTTGTCACTCAGCTTGAGGTCAGGAATCACCAAAAGCGCCATAAAACTCAAAGTCATAAAAGGTGATTGGAGGGTGGAACCCATGTCTCTTGCCATTTGGTCGATTTTGGTGTAAGCTTCTGCTACTTCATA
>JBBRFK010000464.1:0-1842 GCA_038224435.1 Cytophagales bacterium
GGATTGTACCTGTTAGGAAAAATCAGGACCAAACACGATTCTCCGTTGGACTTTATCGGTGTGCCTAGGTTGATGCTTGCAATAGCAACATTTGTATTTGTGGTGTACCTGATTCCGGGACTTTGGGGAGCGCCGCTGAAAGCTTTGAGCGGATACCTTCCTCCGATGTCAACCCATGATTTCAACGTGATGGAGAGTCGGGCTGGAGCTGCTGCCGAAGAAAACCAACTGGGAGAGATCCCGAAGTATGCAGATTTCCTTCATTTCCCGCATGGCATCCAAGGTTACTTTGACTATAAGCAGGCTTTGGCAGCTGCGCAAAAGCAGGGCAAACCATTGTTCATTGACTTCACCGGTCACGGCTGTGTGAATTGTAGGGAAATGGAAGCCCGGGTTTGGTCAGACCCGCAGGTACTGCAAAGGCTGAAAGAAGATTTTGTCATGGTCGCCTTGTACATCGATGAGCGCTATGATTTACCGGAATCAGAGTGGTACACATCTGAATATGACGGCAAGGCGAAAAAAACCATCGGCAAGCAAAATGCGGATTTCCAGATCACCCGGTTCAACAATAACGCCCAACCTTATTATGTGATTTTGGATCACAAAGAAGAACTGTTGGTCAAGCCAAAATCTTATGATACCAATATCCAGAATTTTGTCACTTTCCTTGAGGAAGCGAAGGCGGAGTTTGGGAGGAGGTGATATTCAATTGTGCAATGCCATGAAGTCCCAAACTGAAAAGTATTGATTGTGTATTAAATCCTTATATTTTTAATTTTAATTTAGAAAAAGGACAAATGCTATGAAAGAAATCACACTCAAAGTAAAAACTGAAAAAAATAAGTTTTTCATGGAACTGATCAATAGTTTGGATTTTGTTCATGTGGAAGATGAGGGTGATACCAAAGAAGAGATTATCGCCAACCTTGAGCAGGGTTTTAAGGAAATGAAAGCGATACGTGAAGGGAAAATGGAATCCACATCACTTCAAAAATTTTTATAAAATTCAATCCAATCACTTTTCCATTTCCCTCAACCCCTTCAATAAATACATCTGATTTTTTGCCCGATCTAGGTTTTGGGTTTCGTAATGAATGGTATAATAAACATTGCCATTGAGGTAATCTGCCAAAAACCGGAATCCCATGATGCAGGTCATCATCATTCCTCCATAAGGCAGGGACTTGATTTCGTCATCTGTGAAAACTTCTTTGCCAACTTCCATAAATCCATCCATGAGTGCCTTATACTTGACAGTATCCACGTTGATTTTTTCCCAATCTGTAGAACTTTCCCCTTCAGTACAGGCAACTGTCCTGACCAAATCCCCAAAGTCATAATAGACATATCCTGCCATCAAAGTGTCCAAATCAATAACCGCATTGACTTGGGAAAAGTCATCCGCAAAAATCAGGTTGTTGATTTTGGTGTCGCTATGGGTCAGCCTCAAAGGCAATTTTTTCTTCCAACTTAGGTATTGATCCACCAAATCCTTTTGTCCCAAATAGAATTCCACCAATTCTTTCAGATCCCCGATTACCTCTCTTTTTGTGTTTTTTAGTGCTTCCAATAACTGTTGGTACCTTAATTCAAGGTCATGAAATCCGGGAATTGCTTCCTGAAACTCCGACGCTGGGATGTGGATTGCGGCTTTAATTAATTGGGCAAAGGCTTTGGCAGCAATGTACGCCTGATGGGGATTTTCGATCTCGTTGACACATTTGCCGGACACAAAAGGAGAAATTCTAAAATACGTCCCATCAATCAGCGTAAACAATTCTTCTTCTAAGTTTGGGATAGGCAATGGTAAGATATAGGGCAAATCCTCAGGTTTTATTT
>JBBRFK010000465.1:0-1832 GCA_038224435.1 Cytophagales bacterium
TTCATTCCAGTTGTTGATGGAAAGAGCAATCAAAATCCCGATGACAACCAAGAAAATTTCACCAATGGCGTATTTGAAATAGCTTCCTATCTTGTTCTCATCGAGGAGCATTTGGCGGATTTTTCGGAAGATTTTTAGCATATCCGGCTTGGATTTGGACTTTGGTGGAAACTTGTTTGTGATTCTATCCAAAAAATCGGTTTATTTTTCATTTTGTAATTTTTCAAGTGTTAGTTGAGTACTCATAAGGGCTTTATCTATTGCCTGGGAACGTATTTTATTCAAATTGATTTTGAATTTGAGGAGTGCCTGCAATTGTTTTTTTGAATAGCCGGCAGATTTAATTTCCGTTAATTCAATGGTCAAAACGGAAATGGAAATAGGTTCGTAAATAATACCGCATGACAGAAAAAATGGCGTTATCTGAGAACTAAAAATTTCATCCAAGTAGGTTGAAGCGATAGATACATTCTCGTAATCATTTGCCAGGGTCCGGAAATCTTCCATCAAATATTTTTTTCTGACCAAGACATCTGAATTTTTGATAATTATTTCATCTAAAATCGGAGAATCAATAAAAAAGAACAGATAATCGAAGGCATCACTGATATCTTGTTGTAAGAAGCTGTTTTCATTATTATCAATTTTGGACAATACCATCAATTCTGACTCAGCAAATTTTTGGCTCTTTTGAATATTCTCTTTGAGTTTGATTTCACGGTTGGAAAGTTCCTCTATGAGTGAAGCCAAAATCTCTTTTTCATTGGCTATCTTAATCTGACTATTATTCCAATCGTTTATATTGATTGCGATTAATATCCCGATCACCACCAATAGGATTTCTCCCAGGGCATAAGCCAGATACCGGGTTACCCGGTTTTATGTGAGGAGATTTTGGCGGATTTTTGGGAATAGAGAGATCATGGTTTCAATGTTTTTGATTTGTCCCGTTAGGCCTGCCTGTCGACGTGACAGTGACTTTCTATCGGTAGCTATTATGTTAGAATTTGAAAATCTGTGCCGTTAGGTACAGAATATAATCATTCGATTGGCTTGAAAATGTACCGTGGGTCTATTCCAATTCATGAATTTTCAGAAGCTCTTCATATTCTTCGAGAAAGGATTTGATATCACATATTAAATTGTCCATTTCCATAATCTCCTTGCCTTAAGGAGCTTAATTCAAATTGTATTTTCTTCATGAGAAATTCTTTACTCCAAAGTGACAAACAACTGCGATTGGATCAGCCAAACTCCCGAGGCTTTGGTCCATTGGGCGGAGTACTTCCCTCCTACTATTGCTTCAGCAGCATCCGAATATCCTTTCCAAGTTCCCGTTTCCCATGCCAGTTGGGTTTTCGAATTGACCAAAACTTCATCAGGAGTTCGGATCCAATACATTTTAGGGCCTTTTTGAGATTTGAGGTAAGTTGAAAGTGCTTCCTTTCCTGCAAGCAGAGTTCCTGCCCCCGTGGTAATAAATGCATCATCGGTTGAAAAGGTGGCATTCAACTCTTCATCAAATGCCCGGAGGGCCTGATTGGAAGCTTCTCTTTGGGAGAGGATTTCTTGTATATCCTGGTTTTGAGCTTTCAATTTTTGATCAAGAAAAGGAGAGATTAAGATAAATGAAATGAGGAGGAGTTTAGTCATTTTCGTTTGGTTTTTTCTTTTGTAAATACTTCAACAAAAAATAAATCAATGTCAAAACCCCAACAAAAATAATCGTTCCCCGCATCTCAAATCCTGACAGATTAGAAAGAAAATAAAGGATGATCGTGGCTGATAGGATCGGAACCGTGTAGCCAAAAGGGATTTTGAATCCAACTGAA
>JBBRFK010000466.1:0-1753 GCA_038224435.1 Cytophagales bacterium
TGATCCGAGTTTCAAGCTGAGCACGTGGATGTACAGGATTGCGCTGAATGTGTCCATTTCTTTTTACAGAAAAGAAAACCGTAGAGGCAGGATCAGCCAACCATTTCCCGATGAGATCATTTCTTTCTCAACAGAAGAAAACCCCGATGAAATCCAAGAAGACCTGCAACTGCTGCAGCAATTCATCAAGGAACTGAAAGAAATCGACCGGGCGGTGATTCTCCTCTACCTCGAAGGAAACAGCCAACAGGAAATCGGCGAGATCCTCGGTCTCAGCCTTGCCAATGTCTCCACCAAAGTCTCGCGTATCAAGCAAACCCTCAAACAAAAATTCAAAGCACTAAACAAATAAAACCATGGAAGAAAACCAACTCTTCGCCCTTTGGGAATCATACGACCGCAAATTGTCAGAAAACCTCATCCTCAACAGACAAAATGCCCAGGACATTACCAAAATCAAAGTCAAATCGCTTTTGTCAGGGATGCAGCCTTTGAAGATTTTTGCCATTCTCACCGGGATCATTTGGGTCTTGTTGCTGGATGTGGTCGTATTCAACATTTGGCCTGCAGCCAGTCCCATCTTTCTGATAGCCATTGGCATCCATATCCTCCTCACCAAGTTGGCCATCGGCATTTATATTTACCAACTTGTCTTGATCAACCTCGTGGACATCAATGAACCCATCCTCAGCACGCAGGAAAAAATCGCCAAACTCAAATCAAGTACTCTTTGGATTACCAGACTTTTATTTCTTCAACTGCCTGCATGGACGGTTTTCTATTGGAGCAAAGAAATGTTTCAAAACATCAACGCCCTTCAGATCAGTATCCATGTCAGCGTGGCTTTGGGGATGACCTTCCTTGCAATCTGGCTGTATAGGAATATCACGGTTGAAAACCGGGACAAAAGATGGTTCCGTCTGCTTCTTGGCGGCGTCGAATGGGATCCGATAATGAAGTCCATCGACCTCCTTCAACAGATAGATGAAGCTAAAAGGGAAGGTTAATGGGTTGATTGAGATAATTTACCGGTTGTTCTAATAGCTGAATTGTTTTAGATTCAAGCCTTTGTGAAAACCGGAATCTATTGAAAGGATATCTTTGATTTAAAAATATTGATTGTTTTCTGAAAGACGGTTTTAAAAAAGTTGACGGAGGTAAATTTCAACAAATCATTTTCAAAAATCTGCAAGTGGTTTTTTACAAAATCAAAGAAAAATGAAAGAGGAACTCATTCAAACACTTCACCCTTTGATCAATAAAACGAACAAGAGAATCTCATTGGAGAAATATAATTTTATAAGCGATAAGATATTGGCAATTTTGAACGGCCAAGAACTCACACATTCAGCCCTTATGGAAGAATTATATTCACAGGTCAAAGATGAATTTGAGGGTGGGGTCCAATGGTATGGCGAAACAGTCAAGTTGGACTTAGAGGCAAGAAAAATGATTGAAAGAACCAAAACCAAACCTGAAAAATATAAAATTGACGTCATTGCCGCATTTTTAAAATCCATCAGAACCAAATTAAACCTCCAAAACCATGCTAACTGAAATCCATCCCAAATTGCCTATGCGAGACAAAGCTCTCACGAGGGACTATTACCTTAATAAGTTGGGGTTTGAGGAAAATGGAGATGAGGATTATGAAGGCTATCTTATGGTCCAAAAGGACAAGATTCAGATACATTTTTTTGAGTTTAAGGACCTTGACCCAAAAGAAAATTACGGACAGGTTTATATCCGAACA
>JBBRFK010000467.1:0-1716 GCA_038224435.1 Cytophagales bacterium
GATGTTTTTACCAAGGAAGGACTTCCTGCCGAAACATGGTCCACGGTGGAAGCGGAGATTGTACCGGGATTGATCCATAAGAAAGGGATGATTGCTGCCGCAAGAATGGGGAACAATGTCAATCCTGACCGAAGATCGAGCGGATCCCAATTTTATATCATCCAAGGAAAAAAGTACACCAGGGATGAATTGGTGACGGATATGAAGCTATTGTCGGAGACTTACTTCAAATACATTCAACTCGGGAGTAATATAGGATTGAAAGAGGAATATGCCAGGCTTTACCAAACCCAACAGTTTGACAGCCTCAACCAACGCATGCTTTCAGAAAAATCCAATCTGGAATCTTTTTTCAATGTGACATTGGAAAAGCCGTTGACTCCCGAACAGATCGAAGCCTATACCACTGTCGGGGGAACTCCGCATTTGGATGGAGAATACACAGTATTCGGAGAGGTGATCAAAGGCCTCGATGTCATCGAAAAAATCGCCAACGAACCAAAAGGAGACAAGGACAAACCATTGTCACCAATCTATATGAAAGTGTCAGTGGAATTGATTTCAAAAGCAAAAATCACCAAAGAATACGGCTATGTCTATTGAATCACAATTGAAAAAAAGGGTATTGGTCACCGGGGCAAATGGTTTGCTCGGCCAAAAGTTGGTGGGTATTTTGAGAAATGATGATTCAGTGGAGGTCATCGGGACAGGCAAAGGAGCTTCAAGATTACCTGAAAGTTGGGATGGAAGTTATGTTTGGCAGGAATTGGACATCACAGACAGAGATCAGGTGATGCGGGTTTTTTCCATAACCAAACCTGATTCAGTGATCCACACGGCGGCTATGACCCAAGTGGATGATTGTGAAAAAGATAGGGATGGTTGTAGGATTCTGAATGTGGAGGCTGTCAGGTACCTGATTGAGACTTGTAGGGAATATAAATCACACCTGATTCACCTTTCTACCGATTTTATTTTTGATGGAGAAAATGGTCCATATACTGAAGATGCACTTCCGAACCCGGTCAATTATTATGGAGAGACCAAAATGGAGGCTGAAAACCTCTTGTTGGCTTCCGATATCCGTTGGGCGATTGTAAGGACGGTTTTGGTTTATGGCATCGCGCAGGATATGAGCAGGTCCAATATCATTCTTTGGGTCAAAAAATCTTTGGAAGAAGGAAAAACCATCAAAGTCGTCAACGACCAATGGAGAACGCCGACTCTGGCAGAAGACCTTGCTGAAGGATGTATTTTGATCATGAAAAAAGGAGCAACGGGGATTTTCAACATTTCCGGGGCTGATTTTTTGACGCCTTATCAGATGGCTTTTCAGACGGCTGATTTCTTTGGACTTGACAAAACCTTGATTACCGAGTCAGATTCGACACTTTTTACCCAGCCCGCCAAGCGGCCACCCCGTACAGGTTTCATCATTGACAAGGCAAAGAAGGAACTTGGGTATTCCCCCAAATCTTTTTTGGCTGGAATTGGTATTTTGGCAAAACAACTTAAATTAGCCGATTCTTAATCTTAAAAAAATTATCTAAAAACTACAAATTGATAAACTATGGCGATTAAAACAGGTGATCCGGCAAGGGGTCAATTCGGCTCGAGTTTTGGTTTTATTATGGCCGCTGCCGGTTCTGCGGTAGGATTGGGCAATATCTGGAGGTTTCCCTATCTGACAGGACAGAATGGGGGCGGAGCCTTCGT
>JBBRFK010000468.1:0-1707 GCA_038224435.1 Cytophagales bacterium
GAAAATAGAAATGCCTAGAAGCATTACCCCAATTTGACTAGGCTTTAGTACAAGGATTAGAGTCCAACTATTTCCGGTTTAATCTACTTTAGTGTAAAGCATATCCGATCCATAAGGGAGAAGTAATTTCTGACTGTCTTCCGAAATACTGAATTGGATCTTGTCCACCTGGGTGCCGGAAAAATCCGATTTTACCAATTCTTCTTTAGAGCCATATGGCGGTCCGGTATTTGTAGGTGGGGCAAAGAATATTTCTCGAGGCATCAAAGAAATCTGATCTCCGGAAGAGATGAAATTGCCATTTGTAATTAGTAGGTAACCTTTATAAACTTCTCCAGGTCTTCTATAAGTCACCTCATTACTGTAGGTTCCGTCAAGTCTGAAGATCAAAGTTTTTACTCCTTCAAGTTCCAAACTAGAGTCTAAATTGGCTATTTCCCAAGTGCCGACCAACTTTGGAGAGAACAACTCTTCCTCTTGCTCATTACAAGCTGAAAACAAAATCAATAAAAAGAATCCGGCAAATTGAATAGTATTTTTCATATTGAATAAGAAGAACAGTTAAAATCAATTATAAATACACTTAAGAATAAATAAAAAAATTGCAAAAAAAAAGGCCTATTTTTTAGTTGGATTGCTTATTGAGATTTCTCATCATTTTTTGGAAGTGGATTTGACCTGCAATTACAAGTTATTTTTCAGGATGGGTAAAGCTTTAATTGGGATGATGCAGGTTTTTTTTTGAATGCTAGTTGAAATTTGTTTGGCACTTCATTGGAGGTTTCTAAATTTTCCCTAAAATATTAGATCAAATATTTGAACTCTCAAAGTTTAAGCCTACTCCCATCCATCATTCCCCGGAATGTTTCACCATTTTCTATGATCAATATCTCCCCGTTTCTTCCCGTCTTAATACTCGAATCCACAGCAATCACCCTTCCTCCAAACATAGCCGTAACCGCCTCCAAGGAAGTATGTCCTACAATGATCTTTGAAGATCCAAAATGATCTAGGATTTCATCAAGCGCAGCGGTTGCAACCTCGTTGGCATTGAAGTATCCACGGTACCAGACCGGGCCGTTGCGACCATTCAAAAAATCAGTCAATTTATTGTTTCTTGTATATTTTGGATTCAATATTTTCTCATAAAACAGTTTGTTGACTTTTTGGGCTTTAAGTTTCATCTGGACTAACTGGGGAGAAATCCCTGCATGGGTAATCAACAAACTGTCAATTTTAATGATAGCGGGACGCTTTCGCAGCCAATTTCCCAAAACAGAATTATCAACAAATAGGTCTTCCTTTTTGATTTGCATGATCGCTGCGGCATGGACATATTTTTCATTCAGGTACCTGAAGTCATTGGTCTGAACCATCAATTCATGATTGCCCAAAATATAATGGAGTTTTCCCCCGGCTTTTTCGGCTTGATTTTCAAGTTTGTATGCCAACCACAAAATCTCCGTCACCATGTCACCATGGCCTAGAATATCGCCGTTGATGATCAGATGACCTTTTCCAAAATTCCAGTTCAGATTATCATCTATGATCTTATGATTTTTTAAAAGTATGACCATCAAGGGAAATTGGCCATGAATGTCAGAGATGACTGCGATTTGGGATACATTTTGGTAACGTTGGTAAAAATCCGGTTTCAAATTTCGGTTTTTCTGAAATGTTTCAGGACCGACTCCTAATCCAAATTCC
>JBBRFK010000469.1:0-1697 GCA_038224435.1 Cytophagales bacterium
TTTGACCACAGGAAGTGACAGGATAATATTTTCTTTTTCAGCTAAGTTTTCCAAGATTTCTTTGATCTCCTCGTCGTTGAGGATTTTACTGTTGATGTTATCCATGATCTGGACAAATGCAAAATTACTGGCCACAGGAATCTGTTCCCCTCTTGAATCCAAAAGTGCATTTTTAAGGTTTGTTATAGGAGAACCTGCCGCCGGAGGCTGTGTCAAGTCTTCAACAGTTTCTTCACCTTCCATAAACTCCCGGTCATCATCGCCCAATGAATCATCCTGTTCTAAGCTAGGCGGAGGTGTCCCCGCACTTGGCATGATTCCTTCAGGAAGTTGGGAGGAGGAAGGGGGAGAAGTCGAGGGAGTACTGCCATCAGCAGGTTGGTTGGGATTTCTCCACCTTTCCCTGAAATATTTCAATGACTTGTCACCAAAATAAAAGGCAATCATCATCAGGAATGCCGTCTCAAAAAATTCAAACTGTTGTATCCTCAGGGCAAGAAGGTCACTGCTGAGTTCTTCAGTACCCATGCTGCTGATCAGCAAAGATATCCCTCCAAACAATAGCGTGAATGCAATCATACCCCGTACGGTACCCGGAGGCAAACCAAATGTCTGACTTCTGTAAGGATTATAAAGTGGTTCCCTCACACCGCTTGCAGGAAGGTCAATCCCAAATTCTCTGGCATCTCTTTTTGCCTCCGCAATTTTTGCCCATTCTCCATCGGTAATACCAAAATTAATATTGTAATGGTACACAGCCCAAACCAAATAAATCATGAGGACTGCTATCCATATCACGATTATCAATAATCCGACAATGGAAAAGAGGTTCTTCTTTTCGATGTACATCAGGATGCTGTAAAAAACCGTAATCAAAACCAATGTGATGGCAAATATGATAGTGCCTTTAAAAAACACGTCATGGTACTTATTGACATAATAAGAACTGATCTGATCCTCTGTTTTGAAATATCGGATCAATATCCCGTAAATAAAGCCCACAGCAATAATTGACGGAATGGTCAATGCAAGCACAACATCCTTGGGCTCGTTATAAAAACTCCTGATCAAAAACCCGATAGCAATAGCCATCAATATGGTAGCTGCAATTTTGATGATCAGCTGGTAAAAGGCGCTTTGTTTTTTCATAGTGATGATAGTTTACTTTTTTCAAACCAATCTTCATTGAGTATCTGGATATTGACCGGCTCATTTGATTTGAGCAAGGCACTTGTTGTTTTATAGAATCTCTGATAGGCATCCCGGGAATTTTGAAGTGACTTCGAAGTTCCTGCTGAAACCCCATCAGCTATCAGGATGCAGCCATCGGAATTTTCATGGGTATTTCCCACATGGATGTACACATTTTCAAAGTTTGGGATATGCTGGACCTCAAGGTGAAAATCAAACCAGTCACTATAGATTTTTCTGTATTTTTTTGTCAATTCTGTTTCGGTTTTCATAAAATCTATATTGTAAATACCGGCAGGAATTCTGGTCTTTTGTTGGATTTTGATATCCTGATGGGCGTCTTCTAGGGTATAGGCAAAAAACTTATTCCTCAAAAAAATCAATCCAAGCGTAGTTTCGCCATCATCCACGTACCTCAAAATGGTAAGGGTACACCTGCCTATTGCTATCCCACCATCTGTTTTCGACTCTTGGAGCCTGATTTCCAATTCTTTGATTTTTTGCTC
>JBBRFK010000470.1:0-1675 GCA_038224435.1 Cytophagales bacterium
AGAACCAATGAAACTGTTTTTTTGCTCATGGTTTAAATTTATTATGAAAAATGAATGCTACTTTTCTATTTCGAAAAACGAAATTAAGCAATTATGGGTCAATTCAAGCCTTTTCATCTTGCATTTCCGATCAGAGACATCGAGGAAACACGGCAGTTTTATGGCGATTTGTTAGGTTGTGGCATCGGAAGAAGTACCGATAAATGGATAGATTTCAATTTCTTTGGCCATCAGCTATCCGCCCATATCAAGCCGGAAGAGCTTTCACTTGCCAAGGCAAATGAAGTGGACGGAAAAAATGTTCCTGTCAGACATTTTGGTGTGATCCTTCCCTGGGAGGAATGGCATTCCCTCGCTGACAAGCTTAGAGATTACGGAATAGAATTCGTCGTCGAGCCCTATATCAGGTTCAAAGGTGAAGTTGGCGAGCAGGCAACCATGTTCTTTTTGGATCCGTGTGGCAATGCCCTGGAGTTCAAATCATTCCAGGATGAAAGTCAGATATTTGCAAAGTAATATTGTCTCCCTGTGGTTCAAAACTACCAAAGAGCATGATGGGTTTCCGTCATGCTGAACGTGTTTGAAGGCGTCACCCTAATCCCGACAACTGTACGGGAGAAGGGTCTCAGGTAGTCAGGAGATTCTTCACCTCCGCAAGCTCCGGTTCAGAATGACGGTATCATGATTGTCATTCCCTTTTCTAAACGTTTTCATGAAAATGTTGGAGACTCAGAGTGACGAGCCCAAATTACACGTCTTTGCTTGACCCTAAACCGCGGGATAGTTTGATTTATTGGAAAGACTCTCTCAGGTATTTGCCTGTATAATTTCCCTCTGTTTCCATCAGGGCTTCGGGCGTTCCTTCAAAGGTGACATAACCTCCTTTTTCCCCTCCCTCAGGACCCAAATCAATCACCCAATCCGCTGCTTTGATTACCTCGGTATTGTGCTCGATGATGATGACGGAGTGACCCTGATCTATCAGCGCATTGATGGAATGGAGGAGCTTTCGGATATCATGAAAATGCAGCCCTGTCGTCGGTTCATCAAAAATAAAAAGCACGTGGTCCCCAGGTTTGGTTCCTCCTTTTCCTAAAAAGGACGCCAATTTCACTCTTTGGGCTTCCCCGCCGGATAATGTGTTGGAAGACTGACCCATGCCGATATAGCCCAAACCAACTTCCTGTAGGGGTTGAAGTTTGTTGATGATCTGGGTTTTTCCTTTGAAAAATTCCATGGCCTCGTCTATGGTCATGTCCAATACATCAGCAATGTTTTTGTCATGGTATTTGATATCGAGGATTTCATTTTTAAATCTTTTACCGTAACAGGATTCGCAAGTGAGGTGGATGTCCGCCATAAACTGCATTTCTACCGTTACCGTCCCCTCTCCCTGACAGGCTTCGCATCGACCTCCATCCACATTGAAGGAGAAAAACGCTGGTTTGTAGCCTCTTTGCTTTGCCAAAGTCTGATCGGAATAGAGTGTCCTGATCGCATCGTATGCCTTGACATAAGTGACAGGATTAGAGCGCGAGGATTTGCCGATAGGGTTTTGATCCACAAATTCTATCTGGGTAATCTTCTTATAGCTACCGTCTAATTTATCAAACTTGCCGGTCTCGTCTATGACTGTCCCAAGGGTTTTTCCCAAAGCAGGATACAATACCTTTTT
>JBBRFK010000471.1:0-1670 GCA_038224435.1 Cytophagales bacterium
GCATCTACCCCGATCTCCCATCGGGAAGGCTTTTCAGTATTTTGGGCTAGTAAATCTGAAGTATTAATAAGCCCTAAAGCAGTAAGAAATAAGAGAATTCTTTTCATGTTAACTATTGGTTTTATCACTTTATCATTACAATAAATGCCATTAGATCGTTACTTCTCAATTTTAAGGTTCTTTTTGGTGATGATTACAGAGTAAGAGTAAACAACAGTTGATAAAAGGGTTGAAATCCGGAAATTGCTCGGATTGAAGAATTATAGCCTATAGCGGCTATTTCAGAATTTGGATAAAAGCCTAAATAATTTTGTTGAAAACTTGTCCTTCCGGCAAATATTCCTGATTCGAGAGATATCTTTATTTTCTTAGTAGGGTTAGTACTAAAGCCAAAAAATCCTACAAATCTAGTCTCAGAGAAGCTTTTCAGATCCTCATAACTATACCACCCAACCTCACCGCCATTCACTTTATAACTACCTGATTCATCTTCAATTTTTTGCTGATAAATCAAATCACCCCCATAGTAAAATGAGAAAGAGGAATTTGATAAAATTTCTTTTTGAAATCCAATTGCTATTTTCCAACTTTCAGATTTGGAATCCTGAAATCTTATATCATTTTGAGGAGCATCTAAAATTTTTCTATTGGATTGATATCCCAAACTTGTTCTTAAGAAAGCTTCCTTTTTACCTTCGGGATTGATCAGGTATCTCCCAAATAGGGAATAGGCAGGCATAGAGTTTTTGCCAAAAAGGGACAAGGCATCAACCCCGATCTCCCATCGGTCTGGATTGGATTCAGATTGGGCGGAAGCGATTTTCGGAATGCTGCAAACCGATAGTAGCAGATGGTAATGTTTCATGGGATGGAGTTGAATTCGGTATATAAGACGGCTATGTTAGGTATTGGGTTTAGATTTTCCACTTACATAAAAAAAAATAGTTATAACGCATTGAAAATCAGGTAAAAAAAATTAATCTTCTTCGCTTGGTATTTACTTGAGAATACGCAAATATTGCAGGTTTTTGGGTGAGATTTTATTGTCAAATTTTGAAATTAAAAAACCTCTCCATGCGTCCGCTTCATAATCTCTTTGGCTAAAAATGGGGAGTTTTTGATCATGCCAACGGATAATTCTGAAACGGCCTTGGAGCCAAAAAGCCACTGTACTTTTCGCCCGATCCACAACCTACTTTTAAAAAGTCTGTTCCATTGATTCGTGTACTGTTTTTCTATTTGATTCCTGTCTTGGTTTTGAAGAATGGCATCAGCAGCCAATTTACCCGTATGAATGGCGATCGCCATGCCGTTGCCACAAAGCGGCGTGATCAGTCCTGCCGCATCGCCGACCATCAGGATGTGGTCTTCTACCGGCTGCTTGGGTGAAAAGTTGAACTCGTTGATCACTTCAGGTTTGTCAAAAAGAAATTCGCTGTTTCCGAAAATTTCCCTGAGGTGGGGGTTTTTGTGCAATACCTGTTTTTCCATTTCAGGAATATTTCCATACGATCGAAGCTGTGCCTTTGAACCCAGATAGCAAAGGTTGAAAATCCCGTCTTCCACCTTATTGATACCGCAGTACCCTCCTTCAAAATTATGCAGGGCAACGGTGTTGGGATCAAAATCGGTTTTGATATGGTATTTGACTCCTATAAAAGGACTTCTCT
>JBBRFK010000472.1:0-1646 GCA_038224435.1 Cytophagales bacterium
TTTGGGAAAAATATCATCAGCTATGAAGGTGTATTCACCACCAATGTAGACAGCCAAATCAATACGCTTTATTCCCGATTGAGCAGAAATTCTACAGGAGAATCAATTTTGGATTTTGTCAGAAGAAACAATGAATCCGAAGACGATGATGGGATTGACAATGCGGTCATTTATGAAAGGACTTTTGACAATCCCGATCAGTCATTCCGGTTTTCGGCAAGCAGCTCTTATCGAAACCAATACAAGGTTCAGAATATTGATATTTTCACTAATTCAACAGAAGCAATAGAAGAAAAACTATCAGGTCAGGAGCGGGCATTTACAGATGAAAAAAGAAACATCTACGTTTTTCAGGCGGATTATATCCATCCGTTTTTAGACAAAAAGAAACTTGAAACTGGTCTGAAATCGATCTTGAGGGAGTTTGACAATGATTTCATCTTCGAAAGGTTTCAAGAGTCCGGTCAGGATTTTGAGGTAGATCCCAATGTTACCAATAGGTTTACTTACAAAGACCAAGTCCATGCCGGATACTTTGTTTATTCGGCTTCCGGTACCAAAATAGATTATTCCTTTGGCATCAGGGGCGAATACACCTACCTCAATACCGAGTTGGTCAACAACAATGAAACCAACAAACAGAACTATATCAACCTGTTCCCGAGCGCACAGTTGCTCTACAAACTCAATGAAAGCAACTCATTGAAATTTACATACAGCAGAAGGATCGACCGTCCAAGACCTTGGAGACTCAATCCGTTTCCTGACATCACAGATTCGCTGAGTGTCAGAAGAGGAAATCCAAACCTACAGCCGGAGAAAATCCATTCCTTGGAATTCGGTCACATGCTCAACAGGGAAAAATCAAGTTTCACCACCAATGCTTTCTTCAGGCATGTGGATGGGCAGGAAGACATGATCACCATCATCCAAGACGGTATTTCTTACATACAACCCGAAAATCTGAACACTGCTGTCACTTATGGTTTGGAATTGATAGGTCTTGGAGAAGTGACCCCTTGGTGGAATATCAGCGGTGGCCTGACGATGTTTAGGATTATTGTCGATGGAACCAACATTGAAAATGGGGTCATCAACAAAGGTTTTGGATGGAATACCAAAATCACCAATGACTTCAAGCTTCCTTTGGGCATCAATTTTCAGATCGTGGCCAATTATGATTCTCCAGAAATCGAAGCCCAAGGCCGGGATCTTTCCCAATATTTTGTGGATGCCAACGTGATGAAAACCTTTTTCAACAATAAAGGAAGCCTTGCCTTGAGTGCCCGTGATATTTTCGATACGCGGAGATTTGCGGGTGAAAATAGGACTTCAGCATTCTCCCAGGATTTCTTTTCCAAAATGGAAACAAGGATTTTCTTGTTGAGCACCAAATTTAATTTTTGACCTTGAAGAGTTTATTCCACATCATTAATATCGGTTCTACCACGAATGTTGCGAAAACTTTGTATCCTAAGAGAATAAAAGTTTATGAGCATACGGAAGATTGCACGTACCAAAATTAACTTTAAAGATGTTCTTATAGCTACAGGAAATCGAATCCTCATTTTTACAGCTACTTTTTTTCTTGACAAAAAAAGTAGCCAAAAAAGTCAAGACGGCGGAATCCTATCCACGCGCAAGGC
>JBBRFK010000473.1:0-1645 GCA_038224435.1 Cytophagales bacterium
AGGCAATATGCATCAGGCTTATCAAAGAATCGGAAAGAAAACTTCAGGCTTTGGCTTATTCCTCGCAGGACCTTCCAAGACTGCCGATATCGAGCAATCCTTGGTCATCGGCGCACATGGTGCAAAAAGTCTGAGGGTGGTACTAAGGCAGAAGTGAGAGTTTAGAAGCAAGAAATAAGACTTGGCGGCATCAATGTGCAGTTTTTAAAACCTGACCACAGAATTAACGTAAAGGAAAAAGTAGTGGTATATTTATTTTATGCCTTTATTTTATATTTCAACCCAGCCATAAATTACAGAAAAGATGAAGAAACTTTCCTATCTCATTATGTTGGTTTTCTTTGTAGGATTTTCCTGTCAACAAGAAGCCGAGGAACCTACGTTTGAAGCCTGCGGTGTACAAAATCCCGTAAAAGAATTGGCATGGTTGGCCGAAAGAATAGCGTCTATTGAATCACCTGGACTTAGCAGTAGATCTTTCATTACACAAGCCGATTATAACGAAGAAACTATTTTTATCATGAAAATCTGCTGCCCGAATTGCAATACCGTCATTTCAGCATATAATTGTGAAGGTACTCTTTTGGGTGTGGTGGGTAATAATTCTGAAATCGATCCCGTACTTATTCGAAATGAAAGAATCATTTGGGAGCCTAGTAACTTTGATTGCTCTGATTTGTAAGTGTTTTAAGTTGTAGCTATTGAATTCAGATTGCCTGCATCTCAAGCAATGAATTTACTCGGCTATGCGACTTTCACAGCTCTTTTTTATATTCTTAATAGCTACACCCGAAATCCTTGATTTTTTCTATCTTGGTACTTTTAAAACATTTAAAAAATGAGAGAAGTAACCTTAATTATTCCTGAAGAAAAATATAAATTCTACATGGAGCTTTTTGAGCAATTGGGTTTGGAAAAAGCCACGGAATATGCCATCCCAGAGGAGCAAAAGTAGATAGTGAGAGAAAAGATCAGGAGTTCCAAACCTGAAAAGTTAATCTCTTGGAAGAATGCAAAAAAATGATCAAACATACCATTGAATCTGGTGAGATTTGAAGAGGAAATTATCCGAGCCATTTTCAACACTTCCCATAACCTTAACATCCGGAAATCAAGAGAATGAATCCCGACCCAAACATTTTTGCTTTTAAGATGAAAATCCGCCCTGGAATGGAGGAAGAGTACAAACGAAGGCATGACGAGATTTGGCCGGAATTGAAAGCCTTGCTCAAGGAAACAGGCATTTCGGAATATTATATTTTTTTGGATAGAGAGACTTCGACTTTGTTTGCCTTTCAGAAAATATCAGGCCCTGCCAATTCCCAAGAGCTTGGAAATCATCCCCTAGTCCAAAAATGGTGGAAATCCATGGCCGACATTTCTATTTCCAATCCTGATAATTCTCCTGTAAGCATTCCTTTGGAGGAAGTCTTTGTGCTATGATTTTTTCCTTTCATCAACAATATTGTTTTGTTATTGAAAGTATTTAAATGCCGAAACTTTAAATTCCTAAATTGGATCCCAAACCCAGCATACGATGAAAAACTTCCCGAAATACTTCTTCATTTTTTGGTCGATAGTATTCCTGCTTTTTGCCTATTGGCAGATCAATGACCCGGATCCTGAGATTTGGGTTTCTATCTAT
>JBBRFK010000474.1:0-1628 GCA_038224435.1 Cytophagales bacterium
GATATTGAATTCCTTTTTGTCCATTTACCAAACCAATCCCTTTTTATGAATCTCAAACCCAATTCCATTTTATTGCTATTTTCAATCATTGCCTTTTCCTATTGTACATCAAAAGAGGAAACCCTGATCGATAATCCTCTCAAACAGTTGGAATTGGAGGTGGTAGATTCTCTGATGGTGGACGAACTGATTCCTTTACACTTGCATGATTATTCGCCGGAAGCGGGGTTGTATATTCTATTTGATTCCAAATCCCAAAATCCATTTTTAGTGAATGAAAAGGGTGAAATCACCGACAGGTTTGAGCTTAAGGGTGAAGGTCCAAATGGGGTGGGACCTAATGGCGCTTTTGGGTACAAGTTTCTGGACAAAGATCGGTTTGTCGCCCAAGGGCTTTTTAGTGGATATTTCATCTATGACCTTCGGGGAAATCAGATCCGAAAAGTCGCCAACAATGCCAAAGAACTATGGCGGATCAGTCTCTACTCTGACCGCACGACTTTTCACCCTTATGTCGAAAACGGGCAGGACATGATGCTGGGCGAAGAGCAAAACTTTTTCTCCAATGAAGAATCAGATTACAAAAAAATAGGAACTGACTATTATGCCAACATCAGTAGCATCTACCGCTACAACCTGGGAACAGAAGAAAACGAAATTCTGGAATCTTTCCCTGAATCTTGGGAACCAAGGCTGAACAAGCGCTTTGTAGGACCTGAACTGCCTTTTGTCGCGCTGCATGATTCTAAGCAGAAATACGCCTTGTTGCCTTTGGTCGGCAATCAGGTTTTCATTTATGAATTTCAGGAAGGGAAATCCGTATTGACTCAAGAGATAGTGCTCACCCATCCGCTGAGACCAGAATTTGCACCACTCTATCCCATGGAGGCAGAAAATCCCGATTTGGATTACCCTTCATTCTCCAATGTACTTTTTGCGGGGGAGTACTTGATTGCATCTTTCAATACCAAAATACCTGTGGATGCCATGAGGGAACTTAGGGCCAAATCCGAGGAGTATTATAAATTGCCGGAGTTTAAGGAAGCTTTAAAAAAGTATTCCAAAACCTACCACATCGTAGTCAAGGACGGCAAGCAGATCGGGGTCATTGACCAACTACCGGTGCATGGTGGATTAGAGTTCTTGGATGGAAAAGGAATCTTCTATGTCAATGACAACGCCAACCCGGAGGAAGAAAGGGATTACAATATTTTCTACAAACTGAAAATCAAGGAATAAAAAAACCGGCGGTTTCCCGTCGGTTTTTTTTGGATATATGTAAGTTGGTTTAGATGCTTTGATAACGAAATAAATGCCATGCCATTGTATTATCAGTTGCCGATTGTGAAAATAATTCCGATTCCCGGTTGGATCATCGTGATGGGGGAGCGCTGGATGCTGTACACAAATTCGCCTTCACCTTGGTCGGGAAGGTATTCGGTATCCTGTTTTCTCAGGAATTCTACCTGAGCGCTGTCATGATACAAGACTTTGAACTCAAAATGACCCATATCCCTGTTCTTGAAGGGGATTTTGACTCCCCCGCCAAAGCGGTAACCCAACACCCAATCACCGAAATCCATTCCCTGTTCGATCGGTTCTTCGAATTGTGTTTCCCTGATTTTGTA
>JBBRFK010000475.1:0-1591 GCA_038224435.1 Cytophagales bacterium
AAATGAAACAATTTATCGCAAAAATCGCCTTGGTAGTGGAGGACTATGACGAAGCCATTGCTTTTTATACCCAAAAACTCCACTTCGTATTATTGGAAGATACCCGAATGTCGGATACTAAAAGATGGGTCAGGATAGCACCTCCGGGATATGAATATGGGCAATGTGAAATCCTATTGGCCAAAGCAGCGGACGAACATCAGCTCAAGGCAGTCGGAAACCAAAGCGGCGGACGGGTTTTTCTATTTTTGTACACAGATGATATCGAAAGGGATTACCAAAATCTTCTGGACCAAAATATCAAAATCTTTAGACCAAAAAGTATAGAGTCCTATGGAACGGTGGCTGTTTTTGAGGACTTGTACGGCAATCTTTGGGACCTGATCCAACCGATCTGATGGCTATAAACCGACACAAAATCGCAAAATCCATTTCCATAATCGGGCATCCGCTGTTGTTCGGAAATGCCTATGTGATTTTCATGTCATTTCAGAATCTTGAAAGGAACACAGCCATCTGGGTTTCTTTGCTTGTCATATTCCTTGTGGCATTCCCGATCATATGGAACAATTGGAGAAAAATGAAAAGGGGCGAATATTCCAACTTTGATGTCTCTGACAGAAGGCAAAGGATGGGCTTTTATCCTTTTGCCATCAGCCTGTTTGTAGTTTTGCTGACCGTGTTTTGGGCATTGGATTTTCCTTTGGAAGTCATCCTGCAAACCTCTGTTTTCTTTGTGATGGTGCTAGCCATGGCTTTGACTAATCTCAAAATCAAGGCTTCCATGCATGCCGGTATCGCTTTTTATATCATGGTAAATATTTTTGTGATCGGGTTTTGGGAAGGATTTTTCACCATGGTTTTTGCATTTGCAGTCTCATGGTCAAGGTGGGAGTTGAAAAGACATGACTTTGGGGAATTGGTGATTGGCTCTTTGATTGGTTTAAGTTTCGGTTTGATCGGATTGTTGATATAAACGTCTTTACAAAAAAAAATTAGGCCAAATTGAGCTGATAAAGGCTCAACTCCTCCCCTTCAGGAAACCGGAAAGGCCTGAGATATAGAAAACCTAACTTTTTTAAGAGACTAATTGAAGGCATGTTTTCAGGCAAGACCAAAGCTTGCAAAATAGAAATCCCAAGTTTAGTTTTCGCAAATTCCAAAGTTGACAGGGCTGCCTCATAAGCATATCCTTTGCCCATATACTCAGGGAGAAAAGCAAAACCCAGATCGGGATAGTCTAATGTATCCCTTTTGAGAAGGCCACACAATCCCATCGGCAATCCAGACTCTTTTTCTTCTACAAGATACAGTCCATATCCATGCTCGGTATAACTTTTGATGGGGCCATTTAGAATGTAGGCAACGGCTTGTTCGTCATTTTTCACTCCCCGGTCACCGATGTATTGCAGCCAACCCGGGCTGTTCAATAATTCAATTATAAATTCTGCATTCTGCTTACAGATTTTTCTTATCCAAAGCCTACCTGTGATAAACTGGGTATCCTTCATATATTGAGATTCATCGGCACTTTCTTATAATCAGTCAAGTCCTCACTTCTAAATTTTTCTCCGAATCTTTTGAATAGCTC
>JBBRFK010000476.1:0-1582 GCA_038224435.1 Cytophagales bacterium
GCAAGTTCCTTTGGGCCAAGACCCTGTTTGAGGAGCCCTTTGATTTTTTGATCAAGATTTCTTAACCGCATTGTAATTACTGTTTGTTATTTCTTTTTCAGGAGTTTTGCCTTTTTCCTGAGAAATAATTCTTCATTACCAATTGGGCCTTTTTGTTTTGCGGAGTAAAATCCGGGTCCCGCTCCCGTAACTGTGGATACCATTTCCAAAAATAGACACCTGCCAACCAATCTTTTTTCCAGGCAGTCTGAAAAAATGCTTCATAACATAAAGCCTGAACTTCTTCCGAAATCGGAATTCCCTTTCGCTCATTGGGCCAAACCCATGGCTCGATGGCGGCATCTTCGGTATTGCAATATCCTAATTCTGTAAATATCACCGGCTTCCTGAATTGTCGGATGGTTTTTTCTATTTCCTTGTTTTTCTTTTCCCATGAGGAAATCAATTCTGCTAAATCAGGATTATGTTTTTCACTCAAAGGGAAATAGGCTTGAATGCCAATGTAATCCAATTCATCCCAAAACTCTATCTGTTGGTATTCTGTAAAATTCGCCGCGTACACCAGTTCACCTTTGTAGACGGACCTTACTTCTCGGATTACCTGTCTCCAATCCTCTTCCCGCTTACTCGTGCCTTCAAGCTCTGTACCGATGCACAAAATCGGAATCTGGTTTTCCTCCGCAAAGCGGGCAAAATAAAGGATGAAATCTGTGTATTGTCCAAACCAAACAGCCCAGTCCTTTTCATTTTTCATGCTGATGGTACCGGGCCAACTTCCCCTGACCCAAAGGTGCGGCTTCAGTATACTTTCGATTCCTTTTTGCCTCCCCAAAACCGTGGTGGTATTCATTCCTTTTAGGGATTCTCCCCACCACATTTTATCGGAATGTGACTCCCATTTGATATCAGGAAGATTTGGATCTGCCTGCCATCCAAAAGGTGTCTGTGAAATATGGCTTACCCCAAAACTCCCCAAGGTATCCAACTCCCATCCTTCCAATGGATTTCTGCTTCCAACCCAACAAACTCCCTTATGCTTGTTGGCTACGGCAATTCCCAGGTGCTCTTCGGCAGCCTGGTTTTGGTAAGCCCAGATGGCCAAACTAAGCAAAATCAACACAAGAAGGATCGCAGGTCTTTTCATTTCAGCTTTTAAAGCTCGTTTCAATGATGATATCTTCATGCAGTGTTCTGTGAACGGGGCATTTGTCTGCTATTTCAAGGAGTTTGTTTTTCATTTCTTCATCAAGTTCTCCCTCAATTTCCAGACTGCGGGTAAACCTGCTTATTTTGGATCCTTTTTTTTCAAACTCCACACTGTCTTCTTTGTGAACTTTGTCGTGGTCAAGGTAGACATTGATTTCTTTCAGATCCCATCCTTTCCTGTTGGCGTACATTTTCAATGTCATCGCAGTACAAGCTCCCAGGGAGGCCATCAACAAATCGTATGGCGTAGGACCAAGGTCATCCCCGCCTACATCTGCCGGCTCATCCGCCAAGAGATGGTGGTGCGGGGTTTTGATTTCGGATGTATAACTGTCTCCGAAAAGTCTGACTTTGACTCGATGCCCGCGGGTGTCAT
>JBBRFK010000477.1:0-1577 GCA_038224435.1 Cytophagales bacterium
CAAATGGATTTGACAAAAAAGGAAGACCTACAAGTATTACTTTGGTGGGGAATTACTTTGGGGAGGGAAAAATATTGGCATTGGCTGAGGCATATCAGCAACGGCACCAATACCATGGAAATGTGCCAAAAGGGATAGACACCAAATGACTGGGGTTTTAAGAAATGCATACCGTAAAATTAGCAATTGTTCAGAAGCAAAGTTTTAATTCCCAATGATCCGAATTACTTCAAAGGCTTTTTTATTTTTATGACTGTACAATTTCTTGCCACCTACTAAATAAAATAAGGCTTGAAGTTCAATTGAATCTGCTATCGACGATTATCTGCATTAAATTCTGATTTTTTTGAGTTTTTGGCATCATTGCGGATAATCATTCTATTTTTGATTCCATCAAACTGCTTTGATTTGGACCAAAGACAATTTACTTGAAAATGAAAAGAATCCTGCCACTGATAGTCATCTCTCAGTTTTTGAGTACCTCACTTTGGTTTGCGGGAAATGCTGTTTTGCCGGACCTTGCTAGAGAAATTAACCTGCCACCCGAATACCTTGGTCACCTTACTAGTGCGGTTCAGTTTGGATTCATTTTGGGCACTTTGGTATTTGCAATTTTGACCTTGGCAGATAGGTTTTCCCCTTCTTGGATTTTCTTTCTTAGTTCGGTTGTTGCAGCTGCTTTCAATTTTGCAGTTAGAACCGAAGGACTAAACGGACTCGAAATCCTGTTTTTGAGGTTTGGAACAGATTTTTTCCTTGCCGGGATCTATCCCGTCGGAATGAAAATCGCTTCTGATTACTTCCAAAAAGGTCTTGGTAAATCTTTGGGTTTTTTGATCGCCGCTTTGGTTCTGGGGACAGCTTTTCCACATCTTGTCAGGAGTTTGCTTGATCCGCTTCCCTGGAAATACGCGATTGACGCTACCTCATTTTTAGCCTTGCTTGGAGGTTTCCTGATTGTTGCCTTTGTCCCAAACGGTCCTTACAGAAAAAAAAGTCAGGGTATTGATTTCACCTCTTTTATCAAAGTATTCCATACAAAATCCATCCGGTCAGCGGCCTACGGCTATTTTGGCCATATGTGGGAACTTTATGCATTTTGGGCCTTCTTGCCTTTCATACTCCAATATTTCAACAAAATCCATGGTGTGAGTTTGGATGCCGCATTTTGGTCCTTTTCCGTTATCGCAATAGGTGCTGTTTCTTGTAGTGCTGCAGGACTTCTGTCGGAAAAATTCACCCCAAAAGTAATTGCCTCCGTTGCACTTTCCATATCCGGTGTTTGTTGCTTCCTTTCTCCTTTGCTCATAATCCAGGGTTCTCCGGAATTATTACTCGTTTTTTTGATGGTCTGGGGATTGGCAGTGACAGCCGATTCGCCGATGTTTTCGACCATGATCGCCAAAAATGCTTCCGAGGCTTCGAGAGGAACATCCCTGACCATCGTCAATAGCGTTGGATTTGGAATCACGATTGCGAGCATCCAATTCCTAAATCTGCTTACCGTCCATGTTGATCCTGTTTATTTATTTCCGGTTTTAGGACTTGGACCGGCTTTGGGTTTGATCGGAATGTGG
>JBBRFK010000478.1:0-1551 GCA_038224435.1 Cytophagales bacterium
ATAATCAATGAAAAGCTTTTCCCCCGCTTTGTGGGTAGTAGGCATGTAACCTTCCGATTTGCGGTTCCATTTATTGTAATGTTCACAGAATTGGCTGTACATCACTCCTTCGGGGTGTTTCGCCTTGTACTCTGCCCAGAGCATATGACGGGTCACACCAACACGCTTTAATTCCTTTTCCAGATAAGGAAAAAAGGAAAATAAATCTTTGCGAATCTGCTCTCTGTTGACAGGACTTAACGCATTGGGAACTTCAAAAAGCTCCGATAAATCTTCGCCTTTGAGCTCAAGGAGTTCCTTCAAACAAACCCCGGAAGCGGCTATGGTTCCAAGATATTTGATGATAGTTGTCCTTGATTTTCCAAGGTTTTTAGCTATTTGGTTGTTGGAAAGACCGTTGTCCTTCATTCTGATGATTTCTCGTATCATAACTGATCCTATTGATTTATTGGCCATACTTATGTGATTTGATCACAAAGTAGAACTAAAAATCATCATCAAAACTGCTCACTTTAAACCGGAATGGAGTGTCCAGTTTGCGCCGGAATCACCTGTTCAGTTTGAACCGGAATAGGGTGTTCAGTTTGCTCCGGAATACCCACCTATGAAGAATAATTGTTGAAAGGGGATGTAAAATAAGATATCCCGGTAAGGCAAAAGACTGTACCAACCTGCAAAACCAAGCATCCATGGGATCAAATAAAGCGTGCAAAGAAAAACAAAAATCCCCAACCACATGCTGGGATTACAAGGCTTTGTCCAACTTTTTTTTACTAGCAAAAAAGAAAAAACAACACCTTGGCTGAAAAATATCAGGAGTATAGCACTGTAAAGACTAAAATGAAAATGCATGTATAATTTTTCCTTTTTGAATGAGGCGGGGGTTATCCCTTTTCCCAAATGATAATTCCGAAAAATTCCGAATTAGAAATTTATAAACCTAAATCTTGAGAATAAATCAAGCATAATTTTCATACAACATTCTCTTCTGAAGAAGTTTTTTGGCATTGGGTCTCCATAAATATTATGGGTATACTGATAGGTGCTCGGGATATAGATTGGTTTTGATTCCCTTTTTCAATCAATTTACCAAATTTCTTAATATTTTCTTCTGTGTCACTTTTTGTCTTGAAACAAAAAGTAACCAAAAGTTCAAGAAATTTTAATCCTATCCGCGCTCATGGCCTACGCCGGCCCTCCGCCGCGGCGGATCCTGCCCACCCGTGTTCCATAGTAGGTTTTTCTTAAAGTGGAAGATTCTTGACTTGCATTCATCTTAGCATTTTGGCTCCTTCGACCAACAGCCCCGAAGTGGACTGAATGGTAATTGTTGCGATTGGATGTTATTTATAATTCCACCCTTTTATCCCAACCATCCACGATATTGGGATGCAATTGGCTATTCATAAAAACTCAACTAACGAAAGTTATTTCTTGAATTTTTGAATTACAAGTTCATTTCATAGAAATCCTTAGTTAAAACTACGCCTAGCGCCAACGCAAAACTTCACCCAGGCGGGGATTGATAATCGTCTGATGCAGCTTCTTCAG
>JBBRFK010000479.1:0-1539 GCA_038224435.1 Cytophagales bacterium
ATTAAGTGAGTAAAATACTGGTGGGACAATAGGTCCTACAATATGCAAAGGTTGGATAAAGGACGCCGTCGCTGTTACAGGTCAAAAATTAAAAGTTACATAATTCCTTGATTGGGGGCAAGGTTATCAGAGGGTGAAAACTTGATGGAAATTCTAAAAATAGATTCGACTGTTTTTCCGTAGAACGTTGCAGGTTTCCGATAATAGGGTAAGCTTTAACTGCTATCAGGCGATGTCAGGTCCTTGATGCGAAGTTTACCGCTTCACCTTAAGTTAAACGTTTAAGATCGTCTGTGAATTTGTGGTTAGAAAAGGGAAGGGGTATTTTTATTGGAGTCATAAGGGAAGCAAATCCTTAAAAGAATCAATGAAATGGAGGACATCATTTACCCAAAAGATATAGAAAATAGGATTTGGACCATTCGTGGTTTGCAGGTGATGCTGGACCGCGATCTTGCAGAGATGTATGTAGTGGAGACAAAGGTTTTTAATCAAGCCGTCAAAAGAAACCTTGGACGATTCCCAAATCAATTTAGGTTTCAACTGAACGGTCAAGAATGGGAAAAAATTCAGAATGAATTTACTGTTTTCCCTCATGGGGCTTTAAGGTCACAGATTGTGACCTTAAAGGAAGGACGTGGAAAACATCGCAAATACTTGCCTTATGCCTTTACAGAACAGGGAGTGGCCATGTTGTCTGCGGTATTGAGGAGCGATACTGCGGTTAAAGTCAGCATTCAGATCATGGAGGCTTTTGTCCAAATGAGAAAAATCATCCAAAGCAATGCCTCCCTGATTCAGAGATTGGATAAAATCGAATTGAAACAATTGGAAGCTGATCTGAAATTTGAAAAGATATTCCAAGCATTGGAAAGAAAATCCCCTGAACCGGACAAAGGGATTTTCTATGATGGACAGGTATTCGATGCTTATGCTTTCGTTTCGGATTTGGTCAGAAAGGCAGAAAAGTCAATCATTCTGATTGACAATTATATAGATGACACGGTTTTGACATTGTTTTCCAAAAAAAAAGAGTCTGTCACTGTGGATATCTTTACAAAATCAATAAGCAAGCAATTGAAACTTGATGTGGATAAGTTCAACAGCCAATACCAAAAGGTAAAAGTCCATGAGTTTTCAATGGCTCATGATCGGTTTTTGATTATTGATGGCGTATCGCTTTACCATATTGGGGCATCCATAAAAGATCTGGGCAAAAAATGGTTTGCTTTTTCTAAAATTGATTTGGAAGTTGGCAGGATATTGGAAATATTAAAGCCCATTCAAAATACAAAGAACGACATTCCTTCACAATAAAAATCCTTGATGATGTCCCTCCAAAAAACCATCCTACTCAAACCTTTCCCACGGGGATTTCATTTGATCACCCACCTGATTGAGGCACAATTTCCCGAAATCAGGAAGGTCAAGGCTGGAATCCTCCATGTATTTATCCAACATACTTCTGCAGGCCTGACGATCAATGAAAACGCAGACCCGACGGTGAGAAAAGACTTCGAGACCTTTATCAACGACCTG
>JBBRFK010000480.1:0-1539 GCA_038224435.1 Cytophagales bacterium
TCGGCGCATAAGGCGCAGGTGTATAATCATAGGTAGTTGTTTCACCCTGCATCTCGGCATTTCTCCAGACTGCATAGATGCGATCAGACTTTTCATGAAATCGGTCTATCGAAAGTTCAAACTGAACCCAAATCAAAATCAAGATCGAGGCAGCCATTCCGATTCCAAGCCCTGCAATGTTGATAAATGCATAACCTTTACTTCGTTGGATATTTCTCCAGGCAATTTTTAGGTAGTTTTTGAGCATGATCGTATCGTGGTTATGGTAAATGTAGGACTAAGAAATACTAGAATTGTCAAAGGAAGAAGTCACCTCTTTCGGAAGGAACTTGGATAACTCAAAGCTTTCTGTGCAAATAACCAAGCCATCGATGTGCCAGACAAAAGGTGCTTTTCTAGCGATTCAGAACCTGTTTTGAAAAAAAATAAATAATTATCCGAACAATTTTGTACGAAGACGGACGAAATCCATTTTACTTTTTTATTGAAGCGAAAAAGAATTTCAGCACACTAAATAAAGTGGTTCTAACACGAATGTTGTGAAAACTTTGTATCCTAAGAGAATAAAAGTTTTAAGATTTCCAAAAACAGGCAACTGAATGGTCAAAATCAAATATAAAGCGGCCTGTATAAAGAATAAACCACAAAGAATCAAAAGTAAACAAAAAGCGGGCTTTTGTTTACTTTGTTACTTTGTGGTAAATAAATACGGATTTACTACACCATTTTAGAATTACTTCCATATTTCGAATCGGGTTATTTTGACAATTATTTTATTGATCTTAAAAATTTCCCCTTTCACAATATTCAGGGTAAAACCAATAAAGAAAACCTTACCGAGAACATTTTAGGGATAGTTTTTATGTTAAAAACCAAATGAGATCGGGCTTATTTTTGAGTCAAAGTGTAACATTTTTATTTCCCCGGCATCATATCCCAATACCATTAATATCTCATTTCTCCAAAATCCAATTTCAGAAAAATATGCAGAAAATCAAGGAAAACTTTTTGGCTCAATTGGTCATCATATATACCAGGTATCTGCTGGGAGGTGGATTTGTCTTTGCCAGCCTGATCAAAATCAAAGGATTAAGATTTACTACCGAAAGCGGTGAAAATGAAGGTTTTGGAACGGCTTTTCACTTTTTTGAAACCATGTACCAAACAGGGATCTATTGGCAGTTTATTGGTTGGGGACAGTTGATAGCTGGATTTTTATTGATGACCCAGCACTTTGCCAAGCTAGGTGCGGTGGTCAATTTTCCGATTATCCTGAATGTTTTTGTGATCACCATTTCAATGGATTTTAGCTATACTCCTGTCATTACGGGAATGATGTTGTCAGCAAATGTGATTTTACTGATCTGGCATTGGGACGAACTCCGAATCCTTTTTAATCTATCACCCAAATTGGCAAAAGCCGATAGACTTGAGAACCAAACTTCATGGGAAATTACAGGGTTATTGCTTTTTCTGTTTACCGCAGGATACAGGATTTTTAACGACCTATACGATCCGATATTTTGGTTTGGGATCTGC